>PGEI01000062.1 GCA_002894305.1 Comamonadaceae bacterium CD01 | reverse complement strand
CCTGCTGCGCTCGCTGTCGGCCATGGGCGGCAAGCTGCGCCAGGTGGTCGGCGAAGTGCGCTCGGGCGTGGAGTCGGTGACTGCTGCGGCCAGCGAGATTGCCACCGGCAACCACGACCTGTCGGCGCGCACCGAGCAGACCGCGGCCAACCTGGAAGAGACGGCGGCAAGCATGGAAGAGCTGACTGCCACCGTGACGCAAAGCGCGGACACTGCGCGCCAGGCCAACCAGCTGGCGGCCAATGCGGCGCAGGCGGCAGAGAAGGGCGGCCAGGTCGTCGGCCAGGTCGTCACCAGCATGCAGCAGATCACCGATTCGAGCCGCAAGATCAGCGACATCATTGGCGTGATCGACGGCATTGCATTCCAGACCAACATCCTGGCGCTCAACGCTGCCGTGGAGGCCGCCCGCGCCGGTGAGCAGGGCCGGGGCTTTGCGGTCGTGGCGGGCGAGGTGCGCAGTCTGGCGCAGCGCTCTGCCGAGGCGGCCAAGGAGATCAAGAGCCTGATCACCACCAGCGTGGACAACGTGGAGGCGGGCAGCAACCAGGTCGAGCAGGCGGGCCAGAGCATGAGCGAGATCGTCACCAGCGTGCGCCGGGTGAGCGACCTGATTGGAGAGATCACGGCCAGCAGCACCGAGCAGCGTGACGGCATCGGGCAGGTGAACCAGGCGGTGGCCAATCTGGACCAGATGACGCAGCAGAACGCGGCGCTGGTGGAGGAGGCGAGTGCGGCGGCGGCGTCGATGCGCGAGCAGGCGCAGCGCCTGGCGCAGGTGGTGTCGGTGTTCAATGTGGGTGGTGCGGCAAGCAGCCGGGCTGTGCAGCAGCTGCCCCAGGCGGCACAGGCACACACGGCCGCAACGCCCAAAGCGGTGAGCGCGCCCGCATACAAGCCGGCTGCTGCCAAGCCCGCTGTGAAGGCAGCGCCTGCGGCGCCACGCATCGCCGCGCCCAAGGCGGCGCCCGCTACAGCCGCAGCGGCTGGAGCGGACGACGATTGGGAGAGTTTTTAAGCGAGGTTGAGTGTTTTGCGTTGAGCGTTTTGCGGGAATATCCGCGCTCAACGCTCAACGCTCAACGCTCAACGCTCAACGCTCAACGCTCAATCCGTCCCATATTTCGGTGATCGCGGGCCGTAGAGCAGGCCGCCGGGGCGTCCCGACGCCAGCAGGCGGTGGTCGGCAATGACGGCCATCTGGGCGCTGCGATCCGAGAGCGAATCGGCTACCTGGTTGACCACGGCAGAGACCAGCATTCCGATCAGTCCGCCGCTATTGCTTCGGCCTTCGTCGCTGGAGGCGGAGGCCTCGCCAGACCACAGCTGCTCGCCGGTACGCAAGTCCATCAGCCGGCCTTCGACGGTGACCTTGGTTTCGCTGCTCAGCACCTTGTAGACCGTGCCGTATTCGCGCACGTCGAGGTACAGGGCGGCGTCGGCGCCAAAGATTTCACGCAGTTTTTCGGGCGGCGCGGCTTGCGCGTCGTCGGCCGTGACAATGCCGTTTTGCCGGAAGGCTTCGTCGACCACCGCCACTGGCAGCACGTAGTAGCCCGATTCGGCCAAGGGCGTCGTGACGTGGGAGAGCACGCCGGCGGTGGCGCCAACCTCGGGCGTGTGGTTGAGCGGCGGCAGGACGAGGATGGACGCCGGCCGGGCCTGGCGCAGTGCCGTGTAGTCGTAGGCGTGTGGTGTGGCGCACCCGGCGAGTGCGGCCACGGCAGCGGCGCAGGCGATTGCAGCCAGGTGTTTTCGTGTGGCTTGGGTCATTGCCTGGCCTTTCCAGAGAGTGTCTGCAGCAAAAAGTCCATGAAGGTGGTCGATTCGGGAAACTGCGTTTTCTCGGCCGTCAGTTGCTCGGCGCTTTTGTCGGTCTGCCCCGCCTTGGCGTAGAGCATGCCCAGGTGCGCGCGGTAGCCCGGCGGCAGGGCCGCGCCGCCCGCCTGGATGCGCTCGCCCGATTGCTCGAGCTCGGCGATCTGGGCTTGCGGATCGGCTTCTCCGCTGGTCTTGAGGTATTCATAGACCTGCGGCTGGTAGCTCTCCCAGCCGTACAGCGCCTGGGGCTTGGGCGCCGCGCAGCCGGTGGCCAGCAGGGCAATGCCCGTTGCCGCCAACAGGCGGGCGATGGGGGCGGCCCCGCTCATTGCGCGGGGACCCAGGCGCCCGACTCGATGCCATCGACCAGCCGGTCGACGGTCTCGCGAATGGCCAGGTCGAGCACCTTGCCATTGAGCGTGGAGTCATAGCCCGCACGACTGCCAAAGCCGACGATCTCGCGGTTGGACAGGCTGTACTCGCCCGCGCCCTGGGCGGAATAAACCACCTCGCCGGTCTGCACGCGCACCACGTTGATGCTGACCTTGGCGTAGGCGACCTGCTCCTTGCCGCGGCCCAGAATGCCGAACAGCTGGCGGTCGCCCACTTCCTTGCGGCCAAATTCGCTGACGTTGCCGGTGACGACGAACTGCGCGCCCTTGAGTGTCTGCGCCTGGTTGAGCAAGGCCGCTTCCTGCTTGGTTTCGCTCAGGTTTTCGCGGTCGAGCACGTTGAAGCGCCCGCTTTGCTGCAAGTGCGTGATCAAGATGGTGCGCGCCTGACCGCCGAGCCTGTCCACACCGTCGGTGAAGATGCCGCGCTGGAAGTTCGAGCGGTTGTCGAACTTGCCAATCGAGATGGGACTGCGCACGCCCTGGTAGGCGCGCGTGGATGCGGTGGGTTTGGCCGTGTCGAGCGCGCGCGATTGTTCGGTGGTGACGCAGCCCGCCGTGCCGGCGGCCACTGCGACGACGAGCGCAGCAAGGCGCCAGGTGCGAGTAGTCATGAGAAAAAATGGGAAAGTGATGGGAGTCGTCAGTATCGCAACGTTTGGCAGTAAGTTACACAAATTGTTGTAATTTGTGCGCTCGACGAATGGTTGCTTCTTGCCGTTTCTTTCCCTGTTTCGTCATGGGGCCATATGGCCGCGGCGCAGGCGCTTATGCCGCCTCTGACTGGACGCCCTCCACCAGCAGTTGCACGCGCCGCTCGCCTCGCCATTCGTTGACGTCCAGGCGAAACGCCATCAGCGCTTCGCTGGGCACGGGCTCGGTGCGGCCAAACCAGATGGCGTCGATGGGCTGGTTCAGATAGAGCAGCTTGAGTTGCAGGTGGTTCTTGGCCTCGCCGACCAGGCGCTGGCTTTGCACCTGCACGCGGTCGCTGAAGGTGGGTGGTGCAAAGCCCTGGCCCCAGACCTCGCGGCAGAGCATGTCGACCAGGTCGGTGCGCAGGTACTGCGGCTCCAGCGGCCCGTCGGTCTCCAGGCGGCGTGTCAGCGTCGCCGCGTCCAGCCATTCCTGGGCGACCTGGTCGAGCGCCCGGCGAAAGACCTCGAAATGCTCGGCGGCAATCGTGCAGCCGGCCGCCATGGCGTGACCGCCAAAGCGCAGCAGCACGCCGGGGTGGCGCTTGGCGACCAGGTCGAGCGCGTCGCGCAGGTGAAAGCCGGGGATCGAGCGGCCCGAGCCCTTGAGCTCGTGCCCGTGGCCCGGCGCGCTGCTGGCGGCAAAGACGAAGGTGGGGCGATGCCAGCGGTCCTTGAGCCGCGATGCGACGATGCCGACCACGCCTTCGTGAAAATCGGGGTCGGACACGCTGATCGCCGGCGGCGGCTCCTCGCCCTCGTCGAACAGCCCCTCGGCCAGCAGCAGCGCCTGCTCGCGCATGCCGCCCTCGATGTCGCGCCGTTCGCGGTTGATGGTGTCGAGCTCGCGCGCCAGCGCCAGCGCGTGGGCCGGGTCGTCGGTCAGCAGGCATTCGATGCCCAGCGTCATGTCGGCCAGGCGCCCGGCGGCGTTCAGCCGCGGGCCCAGTGCAAAGCCGAAGTCGAAGGTGCCCACCTGCGCCGCCTGGCGCCCGGCCACCTGCAGCAGCGCGGCCATGCCGGCGGGCATCTGGCTGGCGCGCACGCGCTTGAGGCCCTGCGCGACCAGGCGGCGGTTGTGCGCGTCCAGGCGCACCACGTCGGCCACGGTGCCCAGGGCGACGAGCGGCAGCAGCGGCTCAAGGCGCGGCTGGCTGGCCTTGTCGAACAGGCCGCGCGCGCGCAGTTCGGCGCGCAGCTGCAGCAGCACGTAGAACATGACGCCGACGCCCGCCATGGCCTTGCTCTCGAAGCTGCAGCCGGGCTGGTTGGGGTTGACGATGGCGTCGGCCGGCGGCAGTTGCTCGCCGGGCAGGTGGTGGTCGGTGATGAGCACGCGCAGGCCCAGCTGCTGCGCCGCGCGCACGCCGTCGACGCTGGCGATGCCGTTGTCCACCGTGACCAGCAGCTGCGCGCCGCGCTCACGGGCGCGCTCGGCGATGGCCGGCGTCAGGCCGTAGCCGTCGAGCACGCGGTTGGGCACCAGGTAGTCGAGCTCGCGCGCGCCCAGCATGCGCAGGCCGCGCAGCGCGACGGCGCAGGCGGTGGCGCCGTCGCAGTCGTAGTCGGCGACGATGCAGATGCGCTGCTGGCGGGCGATGGCGTCGGCCAGCAGCTCGGCGGCGGCCTGCGCGCCCTTGAGCGTGGCCGGCGGCGCCAGGCGCGCCAGCGCGTCGTCCAGCTCGCCGGGCTCGCGCACGCCGCGCGCGGCGTACAGGCGCGCCAGCAGCGGGTGCACGCCGGCCTGCTCCAGCGTCCAGGCGGCGCGCGGGGGGCAGTCGCGGATGGTGATCTTCATAGCGTGGCCTGCAGATTGGCAAAGCGCTGCGGCTGCAGCTGCCTGCGCAGCGCTGCCAGCAGGCCGCGGCCGTGGTTGTCGAAGCTGCGCGCCGAGCGCTCGCCGCACAGCGTCAGTCGCACCGGTTGGCCGGCGCGCACCTGCGCGAGCAGCGCGGCCACGGCGCCGGCGTCCAGCTGGCGCCAGGCGTCGGCCCAGGCGGGCCAGTCGCCACCCAGTGCGGCGGCGCGCAGTTCCAGCGCCAGCACGGGGGCGGGTTCGGGCGCGGCGACCGGCTGCGCCAGCCGGCCCGCGCCGTGCAGCCAGAAGGCGTTGACCGGCAGCTGGCCGGCGGCCTCGCGTGCATCGTTGAAGGCGTGGGTGTACAGCAGCATCTGCACTTCACTGTGCAGGCGCTGCAGCAACCGCTCCTGCGGGCCGTGGGCGCGCCAGTGGCTGATGTCGCGCCCCTCGACCCGGTCCAGCGACGCGGTGTGCAGGCCGTCCAGCGGCTCGCCCGTGGCCAGCCAGCGCAGCGGCGCGTGGTAGGCGAGGGTGATGCCCTCGTCGGCAAACCAGGGCGCCAGCAGCGCCAGCAGCGCGCGCGATTCGGCCTCGGTCAGCGCCAGCGTCTGCGGCGGGTGCATGTGGATCTGGTCGGCGCCGGCCTGCCAGTGGCAAGGCGTCATCCAGGCGCAGGCGGCGCCCGCTGTGTGGCTTTCCCACGCGGCCCAGGGCGGAAAGTCGGCGGGCAGGTGCAGCGCGCGGGCCAGCGCGCGTTCGTGCGGCGGCGTGTAGTCCAGCTCGTCGCCCGGGTCGACTTCCGCCGGGCCCAGGCGCGCGAGCAGCTGGTTCAGATGGGGCAGTTCAAGGCGTTGCAGGGTGTGCTGGCAGCTGGGCGCGGCGGTGGCCGCGTAGGCAATCAGCAAATGGGAGGGTGGGGGCATGGCGGTATTGTCCGGGATGCCACAATCGCGCGTTTGCTTGGCGGCCCTGTTCCAGGGCGGGCATTGCGGTCAAGCGATAAAGAACGGCAATTCACCGCCGGGCGCGTGCGCTCTGGGCGGTTTTTCAAGGTGCAACACCACGCGCATGCAGATTCCTTATGAGCTGGCCCTGGGCTGGCGCTATACCCGGGCGGGGCGCGGCACGCGGCGCAACGGCTTTATTTCCTTCATCTCGGGCGTGTCCATGCTGGGCATTGCGCTGGGGGTGGCGGCGCTGATCATCGTGCTGTCGGTGATGAACGGTTTTCAGAAGGAGGTGCGCGACCGCATGCTCAGCGTGGTCTCGCACATCGAGATTTTTGCGCCCGGCGGCGCCGCGCTGCCCGACCCGGCGCTGACGCTGCGCCAGGCGCGCGAGAACCCGGCCGTCGTCGGCGCGGCGCCCTTTGTGTCGGCGCAAGCGCTGCTGGCGCGTGGCGAGACCATGCGCGGCGCGCTGGTGCGCGGCATCGACCCGGCGCTGGAGGGCGAGGTCACCGACCTGTCGGCCGTGCAGCCGGGCGTGCTCGGGCAGTTGCAGCCGGGCAGCTTCAACGTGGTGCTGGGCGTGGAGCTGGCGCGCCAGCTGGGCGTGGACGTGGGCGACGCGGTCACGCTGATGGCGCCCAGCGGCCAGGTCACGCCCGCCGGCGTGGTGCCGCGCTTCAAGCAGATGACGGTGGCCGGCTTCTTCCACTCGGGCCACTATGAATACGACTCGACGCTGGCGCTGCTGCACCACCAGGACGCCGAGCGCATCTTCCGCCTGGCCGGGCCCACGGGCATACGCTTGAAGCTCTCGGACCTGAATGCCGCGCCCCAGGTGGCGCGTGAGCTGGCGGCCAGCCTCAGCGGCGACCTGTTGATCCGCGACTGGACGCAGCAGAACAGAACCTGGTACGCCGCGGTGCAGCTGGAAAAACGCATGATGTTCATCATCCTGACGCTGATCGTCGCGGTGGCGGCGTTCAACCTGGTCTCCACGCTGGTGATGACGGTGCAGGACAAGCGTGCCGACATCGCCATCCTGCGCACGCTGGGCGCCAGCCCCGCCAGCATCATGGCGGTGTTCGTCGTGCAGGGTGCGATGGTGGGCGTGGCGGGCACGCTGGCGGGCGTGCTGCTGGGGCTGGCGATTGCCTTCAACATTGACGTCATCGTGCCGGCCATCGAGCAGCTGCTGCACACGCATTTCCTGCCGCAGGACATCTACCTGATCAGCCGCATGCCCAGCGACCCGCAGGGCAGCGACATCATCCCGATCGCGCTGATCTCGCTGGTGCTGGCCTTCGTCGCCACGCTGTATCCGAGCTGGCGCGCCAGCCGCGTCAACCCCGCCGAGGCCTTGCGTTATGAGTGATGTGGTTTTGCAGGCAAGCGGCCTGGGCAAGCGCTTCGTCGAGGGCGACATCGACGTGTCGGTGCTCTCGGGCGTCGACCTGCAGGTGCGCCGCGGCCAGACGCTGGCCATCGTCGGCGCGTCGGGCTCGGGCAAGAGCACATTGCTGCACCTGCTGGGCGCGCTGGATGCGCCCAGCAGCGGCAGTGTGCAGCTGCTGGGCCAGGCGCTGCACCAGCTGCCGGCGGCGCGCCAGGGCCAGCTGCGCAACCAGCACCTGGGCTTCATCTACCAGTTCCACCACCTGCTGCCCGAGTTCACCGCGCTGGAGAACGTGGCCATGCCGCTGCGCATCCGCCGCGAGCCGCTGGCCGCATGCCACGACGCGGCGCGGGCCGTGCTCACGGCCGTCGGCCTGCTGCACCGCGCCCAGCACCGCCCGGCCCAGCTGTCGGGCGGCGAGCGCCAGCGCGTGGCGATTGCGCGCGCGCTGGTCGCGCGGCCCGCCTGCGTGCTGGCCGACGAGCCTACCGGCAACCTGGACCGCGCGACGGCCGACGCGGTGTTTGCGCTGATGCTGGAGCTGGCGCGCGAGCAGGGCACGGCCTTCGTGCTCGTCACGCACGACACGCAGCTGGCCGCGCGCTGCGACCGCATGCTGCGCCTGGAGGGCGGACGGCTGGTGCAATAGTGCGCGTCCTATCATGGCCGGCATCGCGCAAGGAGTTCCCATGTCCGAATCATCTCCCGTCGTCTGCATCACCGGCGCCGCGGGCCAGCTGGCCGCAGCCGTCGTGCGCCACTTTGCCGCGCGCGGCGCGCGCCTGGTGCTGCTCGACCGCTCCACCGACCGCCTGCGCCAGCATTACCCCGATCTGGCGAACGCCGTGCTGGTGCAGGCCGACCTGCTCGACCGCGAGCAGGTGGCCCAGGTGCTTGCGCAAGTTGGCCGCATCGACGTGCTGTGCCACCTGGCCGGCGGCTTTCGCATGGGCGAGGCGGTGCACGCGACGAACGCGCAGACCTGGGACTTCCTGATGGACCTGAACGCGCGCAGCCTGCTGCATTTGGCGGCCGCCGTCGTGCCGCAGATGCAGGCGCGCGGCAGCGGGCGCATCGTCACCGTCGGCGCGGCCGGGGCGCTCAAGGGGGCGGCGCAGATGGGCGCCTATGGCGCGTCCAAGAGCGCGCTGATGCGCCTGACCGAGGCCATGTCGGCCGAGCTGCGCGATGCCGGCATCAACGTCAACTGCGTGCTGCCCTCGACGCTGGACACGCCGGCCAACCGCGCCGCCATGCCGGATGCCGACGCCAGCCGCTGGGTGGCGCTGGACGCGCTGGCCGACGTGATCGGCTTTCTTGCGTCCGACGCGGCGCGCGCCATCCACGGCGCGCTGATCCCGGTGCTCGGGCGCGTGTGACTGGCTGCCATGCCCGGCTGGATAGACACCCACTGCCACCTGGACGCCGCCGAGTTCGACGCCGACCGCGCTGCCATGCGCGCCGCGGCGAGCGCCGCCGGCGTGCTGCATTGCGTGATTCCGGCGGTGCACGCTGCCAACTGGCAGGCGGTGCGTGACCTGGCGCACAGGCAGGGCGACAGCTACGCGCTGGGCATCCACCCGCTGTGCACGCCCGATGCCGCGGCCGGTGACCTGCAGGCGCTGGAACATGCGCTGCAGGCGCAGCAGGGCGACGCACGCCTGGTGGCGGTGGGCGAGATCGGGCTGGACGGCTTTGTGCCCGGGCTGGACATGGCGCGCCAGGAAGACATCTACCGCGCGCAGCTGCGCCTGGCGCGGCGCCACGGCCTGCCGGTGCTGCTGCATGTGCGCAAAAGCGTGGATCGCGTGCTCAAGGGCCTGCGCGAGATACCGGTGCCCGGCGGCATTGCCCACGCCTTCAACGGCAGCGTGCAGCAGGCGCGCGCCTTCATCGACCTGGGGTTCAAGCTGGGCTTTGGCGGCGCGATGACCTTCGAGCGCGCGCTGCAGCTGCGCCGTTTGGCGGCCGAGTTGCCGCTGGATGCGCTGGTGCTGGAGACCGACGCGCCCGACATTGCGCCGCAGTGGCTGTACCGCAGCGCTGCCGAGCGCGCCGCGGGCAGCGCCCAGGGGCGCAACAGCCCGGCCGAGCTGCCGCGCATCGCCCAGGTGCTGGCCCAGCTGCGCGGCCTGCCCGCCGCCGCGCTGGCCCGCGCCACCACGGCCAACGCCTGCCAGGCGCTGCCGCGGCTGGCGCCGCTGCTGCAGGAGGTGGCGTGAGCGCGCCGCAGACGAACCCGTTGCAGATCCAGCCGCAGCAGTTGCTGCAAGGGCTGGCGCCAGTGGTTGCGCCCACCACCCGCGTGCTGGTGCTGGGCAGCTTTCCGGGCGTGGCGTCGCTGGTGGCGCAGCAGTACTACGGCCACCAGCGCAACCAGTTCTGGGTCATCCTGCAGGCGCTGTGGCCGCAGCACCCGATGCCCGCCAGCGCGGATTACGCCGGGCGCTGCGCCTGGGTGCTGGCGCGCGGCCTGGGTATCTGGGACGTGTACGCCGCCTGCGAGCGCGAGGGCAGCCTCGATAGCGCGATCCGCAACGCCCGGCTCAACGACTTTGCCGCCCTGCGCGCGCAGCTGCCGCGGCTGGTGGCCATCGTCCACAATGGTGGCGAGAGCTTTTCGCACGCCCGGCGGGTGCGCGCCGCGCTGGGGTTGGATGCTCCGGGCGGCACGGGCAGCACCATCGCGTCGCTGCGCCTGCCCTCGACCAGCCCGGCCAACGCATCGTGGAGCCTGGCGCGCAAAACCCAGGCCTGGGCCGATGCCCTGGGCCGCTTTGGATTGTTGTGAAACGCAAGAAACAAAACCTGGTCGACTTGCCCGAGGTCAGCGTCAGCGACGATGGCGAGGTGCGCCACTTGCACCTGGGAACGCCCTGGATCCAGGGCTCGATGCGCATTGCCGCGCCCTTTGACATCGAGCTGGAATACGTGCAGCGCATGATGGCCTGGCTGCTGTTCGTCGACCCCGACACCGTGGCCGAGCGCCATGCGATGCAGCTGGGCCTGGGCGCGGGCGCCATCACCAAGTTCTGCCGCAAGAAGCTGCGCATGTGCTGCACCGTGGTCGAGCTGAACCCGCAGGTCGAGGCCGTCTGCCGCGCCTGGTTCAAGCTGCCGCCCGACGGGCCGCAGCAGCGCGTCATCCTGGCCGATGCGGGCGAGGAGATACGCAAACCCGAGTGGCAGGGCGCGGTCGACGCGCTGGCCGTCGACCTGTACGACCACGAGGCGGCTGCGCCGGTGCTCGACAGCGCCGACTTCTACGCCGACTGCCGAGCGCTGCTGGCCGAGGACGGCTGCATGACCGTCAACCTGTTTGGCCGGCGCGCCAGCTACGAGCGCAGCGTGCAGCAGATGGCCGATGCCTTTGGCGAGGACGCGCTGTGGGCCTTCAAGCCCACGCGCGAGGGCAACACCATCGTGCTGGCGCAGCGCACGCCCGCGCGGCCCGGGCGTGACGTGCTGGCAGCGCGCGCCGACGCGATCAAGCAGCGCTGGGGCCTGCCCGCGCCCAAGTGGCTGCGCGTGTTCAGGCCGCTGGCCGGATAGATCGGGATTGCTGCTGCGCCGGCGTTGCCGTTCACTCGTCCTGCGTGGCCAGCGTCTGCGGCGCGGTCGCCGGCAGCTCGCGGCGCAACTGCTTGATGGCGACGTAGAGCAGCATGGCAATCGTGATCGCCATGAAGCTGCCGCTGAGCGGGCGGGTGAAGAAGACGCCCATGTCGCCGCGCGAGAGCAGCAGCGCGCGGCGGAAGTTCTCCTCCACCATCGGCCCCAGCACGAAGCCCAGCAACAGTGGCGCTGGTGCAAAACCGAGCACCGCGAAGAAGTAGCCGGCCACGCCCAGCGCAATCACCACGGCCACGTCGAACAGGTTGTTGTTGCCGCTGTACACGCCAATGGCGATCAGGAACATGACCGCGGGGTAGATCAGGCGGTAGGGCACGGACAGCAGCTTGACCCACACGCCGATCAGCGGGATGTTGAGAAACATCAGCATCACGTTGCCGATCAAGAAGCTGGCCAGCAGGCCCCAGAACATGGCGGGGTGCTCGGCAATCATTTGCGGGCCGGGGACGATGTTGTGGATCATCAGCGCGCCCAGCATCAGCGCCATGACGGCGTCGCCTGGAATGCCCAGCGTGAGCGTCGGGATGAAGGCGGTAATGGCCGCCGAGCTGTTGGCGGACTCGGGGCCGGAGACGCCCTGCATGGCGCCGCGGCCGAAGCGCTCAGGGTTGCGCGCGGCCTTTTTCTCGACTGCGTACGACATGAACGACGCCATGGTGCCGCCCGCGCCGGGCAGTATGCCCAGCAGCGAGCCGATGATGGAGCCGCGCGTGATGGCGCCGGCCGACTCCTTGATCACGCCCTTGCCCGGGCGAATCGACTGGCTGTTGATCTTGTCCTTGGAGACCATGGTGCCCGAGCCCATCAGGCCGGCGTTCTCCAGCACGTCCTTGATGCCGAAGAAGCCCATGGCCAGCGCGACCAGGGGCAGGCCGTCGGTCAGCTCCGGCGTGTCGAACGAGAAGCGCGCCACGCCCGAGTTCACGTCGGTGCCCACCGCGCCCAGCAGCAGGCCGATGAAAATGGACGCAATGCCCTTGAGCGGCGAGCCGCTGGTCAGCGACGCGGCGGCCAGCAGCCCCATCAGCATCAGCGAGAAGTATTCGGCCGGGCCGAACAAAAAGGCCATGTCCACCAGCAGCGGGCTGAAGAACATCATCAGCAAAATGCCGAAGGCCACGCCGAGAAACGACGCGAACATGGCCATGAAGATGGCCTGCCCGCCCTTGCCCTGCTGGGCCAGCGGGTGGCCGTCGACACAGACGATGGCGTGCGATGCGGTGCCCGGCAGGTTGAGCAGAATGGACGTGGTGGCGCCGCCAAAGCTGGTGCCGTAGTACAGGCCGGCCAGCATGACCAGCGCGCCGGTGGGGTCGAGCCCATAGGTGACGGGCAGCAGCATGGAAATGGCCGCCAGCGGGCCAATCCCGGGCAGCACGCCAATGATGTTTCCGAGCAGCACGCCAATGAATGCATACAATAGGTTATGCATCGTCAATGCCGTGGAAAATCCGAGCATGATGTTTTCGATCATGACAACGCTCCCTTGATATTTACAACCAGGTGAACAGTGGGAATTGCATTTGCATTCCATAGTGGAAGACGGCAACGGTAAATGCCGTCACTCCCACTGCCAGCCAAAAGCTTTGTTTGACGGAATTGTTGTGATCGCCCAGTGCCGAGATGAAAACCAGGCTGAAAGTGGCTGGTACCAATCCGCCGTAAGTTCCCAGAATAATGAATAACAGCATGCCGCCAATGATGGCGGCCCAGGGGCGGGCGTGTTTTCTTATCTTGCTCCACAGGGGTTCGGTCTGCCTGTCGGCCAGGATCTCGTCCGGGGAGTCGGGCAGGATGGCGATCAGCAGGCCCAGCACCATCATGACGATGCCCAGCATCATTGGATAAAAGCCGGGGCCCATGCGGGCCATGGTGCCGATCTGGTATTCCGTGCTGCCCACGGTGGTTGCGATGCCGATGAGAACAATCGATCCGCCCGATAAATGCTTGTGTTTGACCATGGGGATGGAGTCTCCTTGGGGTTCGGGTTGGGGTGTGTGCCAGATTCACCGCATCAGGGTGGCCGGCATTGAGATGAATTACGCGGGGTGTGGTGTGAAATGCGGGTGCATGGCATTTCGGTTATTTGATTCCGTAGAGGAATTGCGCGTAATTCAATTGATTATTGAAGGTGATCCGATTTTTGTCGTACGTGATGCCCACAACACCAGGACAAGGGTTTTCCCTTGAGCTTGGGCTGTGGCAACTGCCGTGGGTGGGGTGATGGAGGCAACTACCTAAGTGTTCTCCACAACGCACGGGGGGGTGTTCGCGTGAACAATCGCACACCCTCTTTGTTATGGAGACTTTCGTGAAAATCAAAAGCCAGAAGGACTTTTTTGCTGGCCTGGCCTACCTGGTGGTGGGAGGGGGCTTTGCCATTGGCGCCACCAACTACCAGATCGGCACCGGCGCCCGGATGGGGCCGGGCTATTTCCCGATGATGATCGGCATTCTGCTGGCCATCATCGGCGCCGTGATCATGTTCAAGTCCACGGTGGTCGAGACCGTAGATGGCGACCCAATCGGCAAGTGGGCCTGGAAGCAGGCGGTGTTCATCATCGGCGCCAACCTGCTGTTCGGGGTGCTCCTGATCGGCCTGCCCAGCTTTGACGTGCCAGCGATGGGGCTGATCGTCGCGATCTACGGCCTCACCTTCGTCGCCAGCCTGGCGGGGGATCACTTCCGGTTCAAGGAGGTGTTCATCCTGGCCACCATCCTGGCCGCAGGAAGTTATTTCGTCTTCATTCGGGCACTCAGCCTGGTGCTGCCCGTCTGGCCCAGCTTCATCGTGGGCTGACACATACAGGAGCACACACCATGGAATTATTCGAACATTTGTCACTGGGCTTTAGCGTGGCCTTCACGCTTCAGAACCTGCTGTACTGTTTTGTCGGCTGCCTGCTGGGCACGCTGATCGGCGTGCTGCCGGGTGTCGGTCCCGTGGCCACCATCGCCATGCTGCTGCCGGCCACCTATGCGCTGCCGCCGGTGTCGGCGCTGATCATGCTGGCCGGCATCTACTACGGCGCGCAGTACGGCGGCTCGACCACGGCCATCCTGGTCAACCTGCCGGGTGAGTCATCGTCGGTGGTCACGGTGATCGACGGCTACCAGATGGCGCGCAAGGGCCGGGCGGGGCCGGCGCTTGCGTCGGCGGCGCTTGGCTCGTTCTTTGCCGGCTGCGTGGGCACCGTGATGCTGGCCAGCTTCGCTGGGCCGTTGACCGAGGTCGCCTTCAAGTTCGGCCCTGCCGAGTATTTCTCGCTGATGGTGCTGGGCCTGATCGGCGCGGTGGTGCTGGCATCGGGCTCGCTGCTCAAGGCGATCGGCATGATCTTGCTGGGCCTGCTGCTGGGCCTGATCGGCACTGACGTGAACTCGGGCGTAGCGCGTTACAGCTTCGACATTCCGGAGCTGACCGACGGCATCGATTTCATCGTCATCGCCATGGGCGTGTTCGGCTACGGCGAAATCATCTCCAACCTCTCGCGCCCCGAGGAAGAGCGCGAAGTGTTTGCCGCCAAGGTCACCGGCCTGATGCCGACCAAGGAAGACTTCAAGCACATGTTCCCGGCCATGCTGCGCGGCACCGGCCTGGGCTGCGCGCTGGGCATCCTGCCCGGTGGCGGTGCACTGCTGTCGGCCTTTGCCGCCTACACCATCGAGAAGAAGACCAAGCTCAAGCCCGGCGAGGTGCCGTTCGGCGAGGGCAACATCCGCGGCGTGACTGCGCCCGAGTCGGCCAACAACGCCGGTTCTCAGGCTTCGTTCATTCCGCTGCTGACGCTCGGTATTCCGCCCAACGCGGTGATGGCGCTGATGGTCGGCGCGATGACGATCCACAACATCCAGCCCGGCCCGCAGGTGATGACCAGCAACCCCGACCTGTTCTGGGGCCTGGTCGCCTCGATGTGGATCGGCAACGCGATGCTCGTGATCCTGAACCTGCCCTTGATCGGGATCTGGATCAAGCTGCTCACGGTGCCCTACCGCTGGCTGTTCCCGTCCATCGTGCTGTTCTGTGCGATCGGCGTGTACACCACCAACAACAACACCTTCGACGTCTGGCTGGTCGGCTTGTTCGGCTTCGTCGGCTACGGCTTCTACAAGCTTGGCATGGAGCCCGCGCCACTGCTGCTGGGACTGATCCTGGGGCCGATGATGGAAGAAAACCTGCGCCGCGCGCTGCTGCTGTCGCGCGGCGACTGGAGCGTGCTGGTCACGCGCCCGCTGTCGGCCGGCCTGCTCGCAGCGGCATTGTTGCTGCTCGTCATCGTGCTGTTGCCCGCGGTGAGCAAGAAGCGCGAGGAGGCCTTCGTCGAGGAGTGACGGCCACCTGATTCGTGGTTTCCCCCTTCACGGCACCTTCGGGTGCCGTTTTTTGTACTGTCGCGGCCATCCCCCACAATCGCGCCATGCCCGCCACCCACATGCCGCCCGAGCACCCGCAGCGCGCGTTGCTGCACAACGAGATCCACGCCCGCCCGCCCGAGGCCCTGGCGCCGCCGCTGGCGATCACCCACATCGTGATGTGGGCCGACGCGAGTGAGCGCGAGGCCAGCCGCGCGCACCTGGCGCAGCTGCTGCACGCCCACCACCTGAGCGCGCCCGATGCGGGCATGACGCACGCGCGCGCCGACCTGGGGCGCTGGCGCCTGCGCTGGGAGCAGCACACCGAATTCGTCGCCTGGACCTTCACCGCGGTGGCGTTTGAGGGCGGCGGCGCCCATCCGGTGCAGGCCAGCGACGCCGTGCCCCAGGACTGGCTGGCGCGCCTGCCCGGCCAATGCCTGTGCCGGCTGCAGCTGTGGGTGCAGCCGCTGCCCGCGCAGGGCGCGCTGGCCTACCCGCAACTGCAGATGCAGGCGTTGGACGAGGAGCAGCTGGTGGCCAGCAGCGTGACCGGCGGCCAGGCCTGCGTGTACACCGACTTCGCGCTGCACGCCGACGGCAGCTCGCGCATGGTGGTGCTTGCCGGCGCGCTGTCGCCGCGGCGCCTGGGGCGGCTGGTGCAAAGGCTGCTGGAGATAGAGACCTACCGCATGACGGCGCTGCTTGGTCTGCCGCAGGCGCGTGCGGCCGCGGTGCAGCTGGCGCGGGCCGAGCAGGAGCTGGCCGCGCTGGCCGAGGCGATCCGCAGCGCCGACTGCGACGCCGAGCCCGCGCTGCTCGACCGCCTCACGCGCCTGGCCGGCCAGGTCGAGAGTCTGTACGCGGCCACGCACGCGCGCTTTTCGGCCAGCAGTGCCTACTTCGACCTGGTGGCGCAGCGCATCCGCGACATCGACGAGGCGCGCCTGGGAACGCTGCAGACGATTGGCGAGTTCATGGACAGGCGCCTGTCGCCCGCGCGCAGCACCTGCGAATGGGCGGCGCGGCGCCAGGACGCGCTGTCGCAGCGCATAGCACGCATCAGCCACCTGTTGCGCACCCGCGTGGAGATCGCGCAGCAGCAAAGCAGCCAGGCGCTGCTGGCGGCGATGAACCAGCGCCAGGACCAGCAGCTGCAGCTGCAGGCGACGGTGGAGGGGCTGTCGGTGGCGGCCATCACCTACTACATCGTCGGCCTGGTCAGCTACCTGGCCCGCGGCGCGCAGCCGCTGGGCTGGCCGCTGGCGCCCGAGACCACGGCTGCGCTGGCCATTCCTGTGGTGGCGATCAGCGTCTGGTGGTCGTTGCGGCGGCTGCACCACAGGTTCTTCCACGCGCCCGGGCATTGACCGCAGCGGCGCGCGGGCGGCGCGCACCCGCTACAGTCGCCGCAGCAAATCACACGGATCACGAAAACGGAGGCCACGATGGATCTGGGAATTTCCGGCAAATGGGCGCTGGTGTGCGGCGCCAGCAAGGGACTGGGCCATGGCTGTGCGCAGGCATTGGTGCGCGAGGGCGTGAACCTGGTCGTCAACGCGCGCCATGCCGACGCGCTGCAGGACGCGGTCGCCCGGTTGCAGGCCGATGGCGCGGCCGCCGGCCATGGCGCGGTGCAGGTCATTGGTGTGGCGGCCGACATCACCACGCCCGAGGGGCGCGCGGCGGCGCTGTCGGCCGCAGGCGGGCCGGGGCGCGACTTCGACATCGTGGTCACCAACGCGGGCGGGCCGCCGCCGGGCGATTTTCGCCAGTGGGAGCGCGAGCAGTGGATGCGCGCGCTGGACGCCAACATGCTCACGCCGATCGCGTTGATCCGCGCGACCATCGACGGCATGGCGCAGCGCGGATTTGGACGCATCGTCAACATCACGTCCAGCGCGGTGAAGGCGCCGATCGACATCCTGGGCCTGTCCAACGGCGCGCGCAGCGGCCTGACCGGCTTCGTCGCCGGCACTGCGCGCAACCCGGCATTCGCAGGGCGCGGCGTGACGATCAACAACCTGCTGCCGGGCAAGTTCGACACCGACCGCCTGGCCACCACCTTTGCCGCAGCGGCCGCAAAAACCGGCCGTCCGGAGCCGGAGGTACGCCAGGCGCAGCAGGCGCAGATTCCGGCAGGGCGCTTCGGCACGCCGCAGGAGTTCGGCGCGCTGTGCGCGTTCTTGTGCAGCGTGCAGGCGGCCTACGTCACCGGCCAGAACTGGCTGGCCGACGGGGGCGCGTATCCGGGCAGCTTCTGACGCAGTAGTCAGCGCCGCGCCGACACGACGATGCCTCCGACGATCAGCACGAAGGCCAGCCCGTGGTACGGGCGCGGCATCTCCTGCAGAAAGGCAGCCGACAGCAGCGCGGCGAACAGCGGCGTGAGGTTGATGAAGAAGCCGCCGATCACCGGCCCGGCGCGCTGCACGCCCAGGCCCCAGCAGCGGTAGGCGATCACCGCGGGGCCGGCGGCGATGAAGATCAGCGCCAGCACCAGCGGCCAGCCCCAGACGAAGTGCACGCCGCTGACCGCCCATTCGGCGCCAGAGAACACGCCCGACCAGGCCAGGCCGAAGACCACCTGCGCCATCAGAAACGCGGCCCAGTCGCCGCGCAGGTCGGCCGGCTCGCGGGTAGCGACCAGCAGCCAGCTGTACAGCGCCCAGGCCATCGTGGCCAGCACCATGTACAGGTCGCCGGCCACCAGGCGCAGCTGCAAAAGCTGCTGCCAGCTGCCGCGCGAGAGCACCACGGCCACGCCCGCCACCGACAGCAGCGCGCCGGCCAGCTGCTGGCGCGTGACCGGCGTGCGAAACAGCAGCGCGCCGAAGAGCAGCATCCAGATCGGCGTGCCCGAGCCCACCAGCGTGACGTTGAGCGGCGTCGACGTCTGCAGCGCCAGGTATTGCAGCGCGTTGTAGCAGCCCACGCCCAAGAGGCCCAGCAGCGCGTAGCGGCGCCAGTGCGGCCACAGGCTGCTGGACGGGCGCAGCACGCGCCAGGCCAGCGGCGCCAGCAGCACGAAGGCCAGCAGCCAGCGCAGGAAATTCATCGTGACCGGGGCGATCAGCTCGTGCACCGCGCGCCCGACGACGGCGTTGCCCGCCCACAGCAGCGGTGCCGTGGTCAGCAGCAGGGCGGTGGCGGGCGTCAGTCGTGAGGAGGAAGCCATGGGGCGTGACTGTAAGCCCTGCCGTCGTGTGCCGCAGGCTGTGGCAGCGGGCAGGGCTGCGCCATCCATGGCACCATCATCGTTTTCACACGAACCAGGAGAGTGGCCCAATGAACCGCGTCGTACAGATTCGCCAGACTGGCGGCCCCGAGCAGTTGCAGCTGGCAGACGTCGCGGTGGGCGACCCCGGCCCGGGCCAGGTGCGCATCCGCCACCGCGCCGTCGGCCTGAACTTCATCGACTGCTACCACCGCAGCGGCCTGTATCCGCTGCCGTTGCCGGCCGTGCTGGGCGCCGAGGGCGCGGGCGTGGTCGAGGCCGTCGGCGACGGCGTGACCCACCTGAAACCGGGCGACCGCGTGGCCTATGCGCACAACGAGCCGGGCAGCTACTGCCAGGTGCGCGTGATGAGCGCGCGGCCCGTGTGCAAGCTGCCCGATGCGATCGACTTCGAGACCGGCGCGGCAATGATGCTCAAGGGCATGACGGCGCAGTACCTGCTGAAGAAGACGCTGCCGGTCGAAGGCCTGCAGCCGGGCGACCACGTGCTGTTTCACGCCGCGGCCGGTGGCGTGGGCCTGATTGCCTGCCAGTGGGCGCGGGCGCTGGGCCTGCAGCTGATCGCCACCGCAGGCAGCGACGAGAAATGCGCGCTGGCGCTGGCCAATGGCGCGGCGCACGCGATCAACTACCGCACGCAGGACTTCGTCGCCGCGGTCAAGGACATCACCGGCGGGCGCGGCGTCAAGGTGGTCTACGACTCGGTGGGCAAGGACACCTGGGAGGGGTCGCTGAATTGCCTGCGCCCGTTCGGCCTGATGGCAAGCTTTGGCAATGCATCGGGGCCGGTGCCGCCATTCTCGCCCGGCGTGCTGGGCGCCAAGGGCTCGCTCTACGTCACGCGCCAGACGCTGTTCACCCACCTGCGCTCGCGCGAGGCGACGCAGGCCATGGCCGACGACCTGTTTGCGGTCGTCGCCAGCGGCCAGGTCAAGATCCACGTCGCCCAGCGCTACCCGCTGGAAGACGTGCAGCAGGCGCACCGCGACCTGGAGGCGCGCAAGACCACGGGCTGCACCATCCTGACCCTGTGAGCGCACAACCCGCGTGGGCGCGCGCCATTTGCGCGCAGGCGCAGTGCCCACCCGCTGCGCCGCGTGTTCCGCTGTGGCTGGGCGATGAGCGCGTCGGGTCGGTGCAGGCGGGGTTTCTTGAACGGTACGGCGTGCTGGCGCGGCTGGACGGCCGCTGTCCGCTTGCGTTGCAGCAGCGCGCAGGTGCTTCGGCCTGGGTGCTGCCGCTGCAGGGCGCGACGCAGGCGCTGGCTGCGCTGGCGCAGGCGCTGCGCAGCGCCGGTTGCTGTGGCCCCTGGCGCGACGAGCAGATCACGGTGCGCGGCAATGCCGGCCAGGCGCTGGCGACCGTCGAGCGTGGCGCGGTGCGTGTGCTGGGCATGGCGACCGAGGCAGTGCACCTGGTGGGCACCAGCGCCGATGGCGCCCGGCTGTGGCTGCAGCAGCGCGCGCAGACCAAGCCCACGCACCCGGGGCGTTGGGACACGCTGATGGGCGGCATGGTGGGCGCGGGCGAGTCGCCCGACCAGGCGCTGGAGCGCGAGACCTGGGAGGAGGCCGGCCTGCAGCTGGCGCAGCTGCAGCAGCTGCGCATGGGCGGCGTGGTCGACTTTGCCCACCCCTGCGGCGAGGGCGGCGGCGCCGGCTACCTCATCGAGCGCATCACCTGGTACGCCGCCGCCGTGCCCGAAGGCGTGGCGCCGCACAACCGCGACGGCGAGGTGCAGGGCTTTGCCTGCCTGGTGCACGACCAGGTGCAGGACTGGCTGGCCCACGAGCGCTTCACGCCCGAAGCGGCGCGCGTGCTGGTCGATTTTTACGGCTGGTGAATGCAGCCTGCAGCCGTGCCGGTGTCTTGGCGCGTTGCGCTGCCGCACAATCTCCCCCCCTTTTTTTCTCAGAGCGTAAACACACTCTCAAGACCCACCATGGCTGTCCCGCACTGGCTTCCCGACCGTTTCACCCTGCTGCTCGTCGCCACGGTGACGCTTGCTTCGCTGCTGCCGGCCACCGGCGTGGCGGCGGCGCTGTTCGAATACGCCACCGTCGCGATGGTGGCGCTGTTGTTCTTTCTGCACGGCGCAAAACTGTCGCGCCAGGCCATCGTCGCGGGGCTGACGCACTGGCGGCTGCACCTGCTGGTGGTGGCCAGCACGTTTGCGCTGTTTCCGCTGCTGGGCTGGGCGCTGCGCCCGCTGTTGGCGCCGCTGGTCACGCCCGAGCTGTACATGGGCGTGCTGTTTCTGTGCACGCTGCCGGCGACGGTGCAGTCGGCCATTGCCTTCACCGCGGTGGCGCGCGGCAACATGGCGGCTGCAATCTGCAGCGCGTCGGCGTCGACGCTGCTGGGCATCTTCATCACGCCGGTGCTGGTCGAACTGGTGCTGCCGCACGTGGGCAGCGCGCAGCAGGACCTGTGGGGCAGCATCGGCAGCATCATGGCGCAGCTGATGCTGCCCTTCGTGCTGGGCCAGCTGTCGCGCCGCTGGAGCGCGCCGCTCATGGCGCGCCACGGCGCGGCGCTCAAGTTCGTCGACCAGGGCGCGGTGCTGCTGGTGGTCTACACCGCGTTCAGCGCCGCGGTGGCCGGCGGGCTGTGGGCCATGCTGCCGCTGTCTTCACTGGCCGGCCTGCTGCTGGTGTGCGCGGTGATCCTGGCGGCGGCACTGGTCGGCACCACGGTGCTGGCGCGCCGGCTGGGATTCTCGAAGGAGGACGAGATCACCATCGTCTTTTGCGGCTCCAAGAAAAGCCTGATGAGCGGCGTGCCCATGGCCAAGGTGCTGTTCGCCTCGCAGGCCGCGGGCATGGTGGTGCTGCCGCTGATGGTGTTCCACCAGATGCAGCTGATGGTCTGCGCGGTGCTGGCGCAGCGCTATGCGCGCCGGCCGCAGTGACCGGCGGCTTGCTGCGCCTCATTCCATTTCTATATCGATCGAGTACGCGAAGGTGAAGCGCAG
>PGEI01000061.1 GCA_002894305.1 Comamonadaceae bacterium CD01 | reverse complement strand
CCTTCGCCGCAATGACGAAAAATTGCTACTTCAAAGGGTCGAATCAATAATCCGGCGCGCCGTAGGTGCGCACCAGCGCCTCGGCAACGCAGGCGGGTTTGTCTGCACCTTCGCGCTCCACGCTCACTTCCCAGGTCATCTGCAGGCCGTTGCCGGGCAGCGGCTCGGCGGCCAGCAGTTTCAGGTGGGCGCGCAGGCGGCTGCCGACGGGCACGGGCGACGGAAAGCGCACGCGGTTGAGCCCGTAGTTGATGCCCATTTGCGTGCCTTGCACGCCAAAGGCCTCGCCCATGAAGCGCGCCAGCAGCGACAGCGTCAGAAAGCCGTGCGCCACCGTGGTGCCGAACGGCCCCTGCGCGGCACGCTCCGGGTCGGTGTGAATCCATTGGTGGTCGCCGGTGGCCTGGGCGAACTGGTCGATCTGCGCCTGGGTGATGGTGACCCAGTCGGTCGGCGGCACGGCCTGCCCGACGCTGGCGGCGACTTCGTCATGATTGGCAAAAATTTTCATGCGGCCACTGTAGGGGTGCTGTTGCACGCAGCTTGTCCGGGGCGTGACAACGCTCTCTCAATCCGTGTGCGCCAGCACGATGGCATTGACGCTGCGCGCGCCGGCGCCGCGCAGCACGCTGGCGGCGGTGTACAACGTGGCGCCGGTGGTCATCACGTCGTCGATCAGCACGATGGAGCGCCCAGCAACCGGCGCATCGCCCGCTGTTGCAAACGCGCCGCGCAGGTTGCGCAGGCGCTGGGCGCGCGTGAGGCGGCTTTGCGCCGGCGTATCGTGCAGGCGCTCAAGCCACTGCGGCCGTACCTTGGCGCGGTCGAGCTGGCGCGCCAGCAGCAGTGCCTGGTTGTAGCCGCGCTGGCGCAGGCGCTGCGTCGACAGCGGAATGGGAACGAGCGCGTCGGCGCCGTCCAGCAGCGCCGCGGCGCCGGGCAGGTCGCGCAGCAGCGCGCCCAGCGGCGCGGCCCAGCCGGGATCCGCGCCAAACTTGAACTGTGTCAGCAGGTCAGCCCAGGGGTAGCCGTAGCCGACGGCGGCCAGGCAGGCATCGAGCGGCGGCGGGTGCTTCAGGCAATCGCCGCACTGCGCGATGCCGGGCGCGACCGGGGCCGCGCAGCGCGTGCAGCGCGCCACTGCCGCCGCATGGCCGCACTGGCGGCAGGCGGGGCACAGGCGCTGTGCCGGCCAGGCATGGCAGACGGCGCATTGGCTGGGCAGGCGCTGCAGCAACTGCAACGCCCGGTGCAGCGGGCCGGGGCGCGTGCCATGCGGCGCGCGCGCAGGCGATGTCCATGCGGGCCACGGGAAAACCATCGGCTCAATATACTCGCCCGCCATGGCGCACGGTTGCGCCGTTTTTGTGCCATGACCGAACAACTCCCTCCCACGATCGACCCGGTGGCCGCCGCGCGCTGGCAGGCGCAAGCGCCGCAGCAGGCGCCCTGGCTGCACGAGGAGGTAGCGCGGCGCATGCATGAGCGCCTGTCGTGGATCGTGCGCCCGCCTGGCATCTGGTGCGACTGGGATCCACTGCGCGGCGGCACCGAGGGCCATGCGCTGGTGGCGCAGCATTTCCCGCAGGCCGAGTGCCTGGTGGCCGAGACCTCCAGCCCGACCGGGCAGGCGCTGGCGAGAAAGCGCTTCACGCCGTCGTTATGGGAGCGGCTGCGCGGCGCGCAGGTGCGCTTTGGCATGCCGCAGCCGGGCAGCGTGCAGATGCTGTGGGCCAATATGGCGCTGCATATGGCGGCCAATCCGCAGGCGCTGATCGGCCGGTGGAGCGAGGCGATTGCCGCCGATGGCTACCTGATGTTCTCCTGCCTGGGGCCGGACACGCTGCGCGAGCTGCGTGCGGTCTACGACGCGCTGGGCTGGCCCGCGCCGGGCCATGCCTTCACCGACATGCACGACTGGGGCGACATGCTGGTGCGCGGCGGCTTTGCCGAGCCGGTGATGGACATGGAGCGCATCGTGCTCACGTTTGCCACGCCCGAGCGTGCGTTGCAGGAACTGCGCGAGTTGGGGCGCAACCTGCACGTGGCGCGCTTTGCCGGCCTGCGCGGGCGGCACTGGCGAGCGCAGCTGCTGCAGGCCATGGCCGAGCGGCTGGCCGACCCGGCCCAGGGCGGGCAGCTGGCACTGACCTTCGAGATCGTCTACGGCCACGCGTTCAAGGCGCCGCCGCGCGCGCCGCTGAGCATCACACGCAGCGCACCGGCGCGGTAGGCCGGTCAGCAGCGCACGAATTGTTGTTTTGTATCGCCGTTGCGCAATGATTGCAATCGCGCTGCCTGTGATCTGCGTCAAATCGCACTAGAATCATTTTTGATAGCGCCTGCAGCGTGTGCCGCGTGAGATGCCGGGGAAGGCCCGGCTGGCAACCGCATCGCAATCCTGGACTGTTTGATCGGGATTAATGCGTATTGCTGGATTTTGTGGTGTGCGGGCATGCTTGGGCCGTGTAATGAACCGGTGCGACTGGGCAGACACGGCCGCGTGGCGTGAAGCAAGGAGACAACAGGCTGCATGGAAAGCAGCCTGGACTGATGGAGCGAGGTGGGAATGCCGGCTTGGCCGGTCACCGCCGCCGGCGTTGCCGGCCGCCTGCGGGCGCAGCACATGATTGGTCAAAAGCGCAGAGAAAGACAAAGATGACAAGCATTTCCCACAAGCTCACCGCGCCGCTGCTGGCTGGCGCACTGTGGTTGGCCGGCAACGCCCACGCCGTTCAGGATCTTCCTGGCGGGCCTGCGGTGCGCCAGCTCAACCTGCACCCGCCGGCCTCACGCATCGCGCAGGCGCAGGTGGATCTGCACTGGATGCTGCTGATCATCTGCACCGTGATCTTCATCGGCGTGTTCGGCGTCATGTTCTATTCGATCTGGCACCACCGCAAGTCGCGCGGCGCCAAGCCGGCCGGCTTCAGCGAGTCCATCGTCGTCGAGGTCACCTGGACCGTCGTGCCGTTCCTGATCATCATCGGCATGGCGCTGCCGGCGACCAAGGTCATCGTGGCGCAAAAGGACACGACCAACGCCGACCTGACGATCAAGGCCACGGGCTACCAGTGGAAATGGGGCTATGACTACCTGGCCGGCGAGGGCGAGGGGCTGGGCTTCCTCTCCACGATCGACAACAGCCACCGTGTCATGTCCAACAGTGGCGACGTGAGCAACGCGCCCGACGACTATCTGCTGCGGGTGGACAACCCGCTCGTCGTGCCGGTGGGCAAGAAGGTGCGCGTGATCACCACGGCCAATGACGTGATCCATTCGTGGATGGTGCCGGCCTTCGGCGTCAAGCAGGACGCGATTCCCGGCTTCGTGCGCGACACCTGGTTTCGCGCCGACCACGAGGGCGACTTCTACGGCCAGTGCGCCGAGCTGTGCGGCAAGGAGCACGCCTACATGCCGATCCACGTGAAGGTGGTGTCGGCCCAGGCCTATACCGAGTGGGTGGACGCGCAGCGCAAGGTCGCCGCGGCCAAGCTCGACGATCCCAACAAGGTCTGGGAGCTCGACGCGCTGAAGGCGCGCGGCGAGAAGGTCTATGCCGCCAACTGCGCCGCCTGCCACCAGGCCAACGGCAAGGGTGCGGGGCCGATCAAGCCGCTGGACGGCTCGGCCGTCGTGCGCGATGACGACCATGCCAAGCAGCTGCAAATCGTGTTGCACGGCGCGGGCAATGGCGCGATGCCGTCATGGGCCGCGCTCAGCGACACCGATCTGGCCGCCGTTGTGACCTATACCAAGAACGCCTGGTCCAACCATACCGGCCAGCTGGTTCAGCCCGCCGAAGTGCTTGCCCAGCGCAGCAAGTGAGCCACCCGTCCAACGTCATTTGAGGATTCGACCATGAGCGCAGTTCTGGATAACCACGGACATGTCGGCGACACCGGGCACGGCCACCACCAGCTCACCGGCTGGCGCCGCTGGCTGTTTGCCACCAACCACAAGGACATCGGGACGCTGTACCTGCTGTTCTCGTTCACGATGCTGATGATCGGCGGCCTGCTGGCCATGCTGATCCGCGCCGAGCTGTTTCAGCCGGGGCTGCAGATCTTCAACCCCGAGATGTTCAACCAGCTCACGACGATGCATGGGCTGATCATGGTGTTCGGCGCCATCATGCCGGCCTTCGTGGGTTTTGCGAACTGGATGATTCCGCTGCAGATCGGCGCGTCCGACATGGCGTTCGCACGCATGAACAACTTCAGCTTCTGGCTGCTGCCGCCCGCCGGCTTCATGCTGTCGGCGGCGTTCTTCATGCCCGGCGGCGCGCCCGCGGCGGGCTGGACGCTGTACGCACCGCTGTCGGCGCAGATGGGCATGTCGCTCGATGCCGCCATCTTCGCGCTGCACATCATGGGCGCGTCGTCCATCATGGGCGCGATCAACATCATCGTCACCATCCTGAACATGCGCGCGCCGGGCATGACGCTGATGAAGATGCCGATGTTCTGCTGGAGCTGGCTGATCACCGCCTACCTGCTCATCGCGGTGATGCCGGTGTTCGCCGGCGCGATCACGATGACGCTGACCGACCGCCACTTCGGCACCAGCTTCTTCAACCCCGCGGGCGGCGGTGACCCGGTCATGTACCAGCACATCTTCTGGTTCTTCGGCCACCCCGAGGTCTACATCATGATCCTGCCGGCCTTCGGCATGATCAGCCAGATCGTCCCCACCTTTGCGCGCAAGAAATTGTTTGGCTACACCTCGATGGTTTACGCGATCGCGGCGATCGCGACCATGTCGATGATCGTCTGGGCGCACCACATGTTCACCACCGGCATGCCGGTGACCGGCCAGCTGTTCTTCATGTACGCGACGATGGTGATCGCCATTCCCACCGGTGTGAAGGTGTTCAACTGGACGGCCACGATGTGGCGCGGCTCAATGACCTTCGAGACGCCGATGCTGTGGGCTGTGGGCTTTATCTTCGTGTTCACCATCGGCGGCTTCACCGGCGTGATTCCGGCCGTGGTGCCGATCGACACGCAGATCCAGGACACCTACTACATCATTGCCCACTTCCACTACGTGCTGGTGGCGGGTTCGCTGTTCGCCATCTACGGTGCCTACTACTACTGGGCGCCCAAGTGGACCGGCGTGATGTACGACGAGACGCGCGGCAAGATCCACTTCTGGTGGTCGATCATCTCGTTCAACGTAGCGTTCTTCCCCATGCACTTCCTGGGGTTGGCCGGCATGCCGCGCCGCTACGCCGACTATCCGATGCAGTTTGCCGACTTCAACATGATCGCCTCGATCGGCGCGTTCTTCTTCGGCATCGCCCAGGTGTACTTCTTCGTTGCCGTGGTCGTTCCGATGATGCGCGGCAAGGGCGAGAAGGCACCGCAGCGCCCCTGGGAAGGAGCCGAGGGGCTGGAGTGGGAGGTGCCGTCGCCGGCGCCGATGCACACCTTCGTCGAGCCGCCCAAGCTCGACGAGACCGCCACCCGCGTCGTGGGCTGAGCGGCCAAGGACAGGAGACGGGCATGCTGAGTGAGCAGCAGAAAAAGGCCAATGTGCGCACTGCGCTGATCCTGGCATCGATTTCTCTGGCGCTGTTGATCGGGTTCGTGGTCAACATGGCCTGGATGCACTGAACGCGGGAGGGTGCTGGCCATGGCTGTCGTGCGCGGTGAAAACCTGAGGATGCTGGGCAAGCTGGCAGTCGTGGCCGCAGGCATGTTCGCCTTCGGCTATCTGCTGATCCCGCTGTACCAGCGCATCTGCGAGGTCACCGGCATCAACATCCTGTCGCTGTCCGAGCGGCTGGTACCGGGCAATGGCACGGCCGGCGCCAACGTGCGCGTGCCAAGCAACTCTCAGATCGACACCAGCCGCACGGTCACCGTGCAATTCGACGCCAATGCCCACGGCCCATGGCGCTTCAAGCCGGCGCAGCACACCGTGACCGTGCATCCGGGCGAGATGGCGACCGTGATGTATGAATTCGAAAACGTGCAGGACAGGCGCATGGCCGCGCAGGCCATACCCAGTTATGCGCCGCGCCAGGCGGCGCCGCATTTCAACAAGATCGAGTGTTTTTGCTTCAACCAGTACACGCTGGAGCCGGGCGAGAAAAAACAGTGGCCGGTCACCTTCGTCATCGACCCGCGCCTGTCGCGCGACGTGACGACGATCACGCTGTCCTACACCTTCTTCGAAGTCGGCGGCAAGACGCCGCCGGCGCCTGCAACCGCCGACGCGGCACAGGCCGCGGCGCAGGGAGCGCGGTCGTGATGGCGACCAACCCCGACGACGCCCCTGGCACGCCGCGCAAGGCGTCGCACTGGCGTGCGGTGCGCATCGTCGCGTGGTCGCTGCTGGGGCTGCGCCGCAATGCCCGTCACCACCAGGATCAGGAAAAGCTTCCCCCGCTGCTGCTCGTCTTCGTCGCGCTCGGTGCGATGCTGGCCCTGGTACTGACGCTGATCGCCGTCGTGCACTGGGTGGGCGGGTGATGCACGGCAGAGCACGGATTTGATCCCCACAGACACCAACGAGAACCGAGGAGACGCCATGACAAGCACTACCCAGGGCATTGCGCCCTATTACTACGTACCGGAGCAGTCGAGCCATCCGATCATGGCCGCGTTCGGCCTGTTCTTCGTGATCCTGGGCGCTGCGCTGTGGGTCAATGGCGTGCAGATCGGTAAGTATTCGTTCATCTTCGGCCTCGTGTGGTGGCTGGCCGTGCTGTTCGTGTGGTTCCGCGACGCGATCCGCGAGAGCGAGGCCGGGTTGTACGGCAGGCGCATCGACCACTCCTACCGTTGGGGCATGAGCTGGTTCATCTTCTCGGAGGTCATGTTCTTCGGCGCCTTCTTCACCGCGCTGTGGTGGGCACGCGTGCACTCGCTGCCAGAGTTGGCCAACCTGGGCAACGACATCATCTGGCCGGGCTTCAAGGGCGTATGGCCCAGCGTCGCCGCGGGCGCGACCGGGTCGCCAGCGCAGACCGTGGAGCCGTTTCACACCGTCGGGCCGTTCTGGCTGCCCACCATCAACACCGCGTTGCTGCTGACTTCGGGCGTGACGCTGACCATTGCCCACCACGCTTTGCAACTGGGCAACCGCGGCAAGACGATCGGCTTCATGTGGATCACGGTGGTGCTGGGCTTCGTCTTCCTGTGCGTGCAGGGCTACGAGTACTACCACCTGTACACCGAGCTGAACCTCAAGCTCAGCTCGGGTGTGTACGGCTCGACCTTCTTCATGCTGACCGGCTTCCACGGCTTCCACGTGTTCATCGGCATGCTGATGCTGTTTTTCATCACGCTGCGGCTGATGAGCGGGCATTTCACGCCCCAGCGCCATTTTGGGTTCGAGGGCGCAGCCTGGTACTGGCACTTCGTCGACGTGGTCTGGCTGGGCCTGTACGTGCTGGTCTACTGGATGTGAGCAGGCGGCCGCAGCAACGCGAAAAGCGCCTCAGGGCGCTTTTTCGTTGGTGGTGCTTATTGTCTTATTGCAATGGCAGGCCCGTGGGCTGTATCCAGCCCAGCTTCCATGACAGCAGCAACAGTAGAAGCAGCGCCACCGACAGGCCCACGCGCAGCGCCAGCGCGCGCACCATGCGCCGGCTTTGCAGCGCATCGCTGGCGTCGCCATGGTTGCCGCGCATCATGAAGAACAGGGCGCTGCCCAGGCTGGCGATGATGGCCAGCAGCGCGAGTACGATGACGATTTTCATGCCATGCATTATCAAATGAACACCGTTCAGCGTCATTCGCCGCGCAGCGCCATGCTGCGCTGGTGGGTGTTGACGCTGGCGGCGCTGCTGCTGGCGGGCGTGACCGCGCGGCTGGGGGCGTGGCAGCTCTCGCGCGCGCATGAAAAAGAGCGGCTGCAGGCACAGGTGCAGGCCCGCCAGGGCGAGGCGGCTCTGGACAGCGTGGAGCTGGCCGCAGCGGGCGGGGCGGCGCTGCACCGCCCGGTGATGCTGCGCGGGCAGTGGGTGGAGGGCTCGACCGTGTTTCTGGACAACCGCCAGATGAGTGGGCGCGTGGGTTTTGACGTGATCAGCGCGCTGCGCTTGAGCGGCACCGAAGCGGTTGTTGCGGTGCAGCGCGGCTGGGTGGCGCGTGATTTTGGCGACCGCGCCCGCCTGCCCGAATTGCCCGCCCCGGCGGGCGAGGTGCGCGTCGAAGGACGCGTGGCCGGCGAGCCCGCGCGCCTGTTTGAATTTGCATCAACGGCGACGGGTTCGGGGCCTTCGCGCATACGGCAGAATCTGCACCTGTCGGACTATGCCGATGAGCTTGGCCTGGCGCTGCTGCCGGTGACGGTGCAGCAGACCGGGCCGGGCGGCGACGGCCTGCTGCGCCAGTGGCCGGCGGCCGACAGCGGTGTCGACAAACATTACGGTTATGCCTTCCAGTGGTTCGGGCTTTCTGCCCTGGTGATGGTGCTCTATGCCTGGTTCCAAATCATCCGACGCTTTTTTCGCCCCGGGCGCCAGCCCGCCGGTTGACGCCGCGGCGCAGCAGCGCTCTGCGGGCGACACCGCATTGGTGGCGTTGGTCGAGCAGTCGCGCACGCGCACCGGCCGCTGGAAGCTGCTCTTGCTGATGCTGGTGTTTGCCGCGCCGGTCGTGCTGTCGTACTTCACCTACTACGTCATCCGGCCCGAGGGGCGCACCAACTTCGGCACGCTGATCAACCCGCAGCGCGCCATGCCTGAGCAGGCGCTCGTCACCGCGCTCGACGGCAGCACGCGCCGCCTGGGCGAGCTCAAGGGCCAATGGCTGTTGGTCAGCGTCGCGCCCGGCGCGTGCGACGCCACCTGCCGAAACAACCTGTATTTGCAGCGCCAGATCCGCGAGAGCCTGGGGCGCGAGAAGGATCGCCTGGACTGGATCTGGCTGGTCAGCGACGCGCAGGCACTGCCCAGCGACATCCGCGCCGGCCTGGCGCAAGCCAGTGTGCTGCGCATGGATGGCGCCGACATCGCCGGCTGGCTGCAGCCTGAAGACGGCCATGCGCTGGCCGAGCACCTGTACCTGGTCGACCCGATGGGCCACTGGATGATGCGCATGCCTGCCGATCTTGACGCCAAGGGCGCGGCCAAGGCGCGGCGCGACATCGAGCGCCTGCTGCGCGCGTCTTCTTCGTGGGATCGCGCCGGACGCGAGGAACTGCAATGAGGCCGGGGCGCAACAAGGCGCGACGAGGATGACGACGACGATGGAGCAACCGCTGTACGACCTGGCCCCGGTGATCGAGCTGATGACGCTGGGCCTTTTGATCGCGCTGCTGCCGCTGGCCTGGGTGTGGTTCAAGAACCGCGGCGCCGGGCCGCTGCGGCGCGTGCAGGCGCTGACGGTGCTCACGCTGTTCCTGACCTTCGATCTGGTGATGTTCGGCGCCTTCACGCGACTGACCGATTCGGGCCTGGGCTGCCCCGACTGGCCTGGCTGCTACGGCAGCGCCAGCCCCGTGGGCGCGCACAGCGAGATATCGGCCGCGCAGTCGGCCATGCCCACTGGGCCGGTCACGCACGGCAAGGCCTGGGTCGAGATGATCCACCGCTATCTGGCCACTGGCGTCGGCGTGCTGATCATCGTGCTCACCATTTCGGCCTGGCTGCGCTGGCGCCAGGCGCGCCGAGCCGGCGCCAGTGCCGAGCGGCCGCTCAACCCCTGGTGGCCCACGGTCACGCTGGTCTGGGTTTGCCTGCAGGGCGCGTTTGGTGCGCTGACGGTGACGATGAAGCTGTTCCCCGCCATCGTCACGCTGCACTTGCTCGGCGGTCTGGTGCTCTTGGTGCTGCTGTGCGCGCAGGCAGTGCGCCATACCTACATATTGCAAGGTCGCCAGCGCGTGCCGTTGCGCCGTGGCCTGCGCTGGCTGCTGGGCGCCACGGCGCTGCTGGTGGGGCTGCAGGCGGCGCTGGGCGGCTGGGTCAGCACCAATTACGCGGTGTTGGCGTGCACCACGTTTCCGCAGTGCCAGGGCGGCTGGTGGCCGGCGATGGATTTTGGCCAGGGCTTCACGCTGTGGCGTCCGCTGGGGCAGATGCCCGACGGCAGCCTGATCGGTTTTGCCGCGCTCACCGCGATTCACTATCTGCACCGCCTGGCGGCCTATGCGGTGGTGGCGCTGCTGCTGGTGCTGGCCTGGCGGTTGCACCGCGCTGGCGTGCTGCGCGACCAGGCGCGCTGGCTGGTCGGGCTGACGCTGTTGCAGTTCGTCACCGGCCTGTCCAACGTGGTGCTGGACTGGCCGCTGGCCGCCGCCGTGCTGCACACCGGCGGCGCCGGTGCGCTGGTGGTGGTGTTGACCTGGGCACTGGCGACAAGCTGCCGCGCGCCCGCAACCGTGGCGGCGTCCCAGGGCGCGGCACGCATGGCATCACAGGTATCCGCATGAACACGACGACGACCAACCCCGGCCAGGCGGCCACCGCTGTGCACGCCATGCCGTCGCGCCTGGCGCAGTTCTACGCGCTGGCCAAGCCGCGCGTGATCCAGCTCATCGTGTTCTGCGCCTTCATCGGCATGGTGCTGGCCGTGCCTGGTCTGCCGACGGCCGGGCAGTGGCTGAGTATGGCCGTGGCCAGCTTTGGCATTTGGCTGGTGGCGGGCGCGGCGGCGGCGTTCAACTGCATGGTCGAGCGCAGCATCGACGCGCGCATGAAGCGCACCGCCTGGCGCCCCACGGCCAAGGGCGAGCTGTCGATGCGCCAGGCGCTCGCGTTCTCGGCGCTGTTGTGCGCCGCGGGCTCGGGCATTCTGTATTTCCTGGTCAACCCGCTGACGATGTGGCTCACTTTTGCCACCTTTGTCGGCTACGCCATCATCTACACGGTCATCCTCAAGCCGCTGACGCCGCAGAACATCGTGATCGGCGGCGCCTCGGGCGCCATGCCGCCGGTGCTGGGCTGGGCGGCGATGACGGGCCAGGTCAGCCCCGAGGCGCTGATCCTGTTCCTGATCATCTTTCTGTGGACGCCGCCGCACTTCTGGGCGCTGGCGCTGTACCGTGTGGAGGACTATCGCAAGTCGGGCCTGCCGATGCTGCCGGTCACGCATGGCAACGAGTTCACCCGGCTGCAGGTCTTCCTCTACACGCTCATCCTGTTTGCCGGCTGCCTGATGCCCTTCGTCTACGGCATGAGCTCGTGGATCTACCTGATCGCCGCCATCGTCCTGAGCCTGGGCTTTTGCGCCTACGGCTTCGTGCTGTGGCGCGATTATTCCGACGCGCTGGCGCGCAAGACTTTTCGTTTCTCCCTGATCCACCTGAGCGCGCTGTTTGCCGCGCTGCTGGTCGATCACTATGTTCTGTGATGGGTTTCATGTTTCGACGCAATGCTCTCAAGACCCTGGCCGCCCTCGGCTGTGTGGCGGCTCTGGCCGCCTGCTCCAAGCCGCAGGCGAGCTTTCAGGGCACCGACGTGACCGGGCTGGAATATGCCCAGAATTTCCACCTGACCGACCACAACGGCAGCGAGCGCAGCCTCAAGGACTTTGCCGGCAAGGTGGTGGTGATCTTCTTTGGCTACACCCAGTGCCCCGACGTGTGCCCCACGTCGATGCAGGAGATGGCGCAGGTCAAGGCTGCGCTGGGTGCCGACGGCGAGCGGCTGCAGGGGCTGTTCATCACGGTTGATCCCGAGCGCGACACGCCCGAGGTGCTCAAGGCCTACATGGCCAACTTCGATCCCGGTTTTCTGGCGCTGCGCGGCACGCCCGAGCAGCTGGAAGCCGTGGCCAAGGAGTTCAAGGTGTTCTTTCGCAAGGTCGACGGCCAGACGCCGACCAGCTACACCATGGATCATTCGGCCGGCAGCTATGTGTACGACACGCAAGGGCGACTGCGCGTGTATGAACGCTACGGCGCCGGCCCTCAGGCGCTGGAGGCCGACGTCAAGACCTTGCTGGCCGAGGCCAAGTAGCGCGGGCGGACTCAGGTGTAGCGCTTGGCGCGCAGGTTGTTCTTCATCTGCTGCAGCACCGGCTGCAGCGGCTCGCCGATGCGCAGCGCCACGCGCGTGGCCAGTACGTCGATGATGAGCAGGTGCAGCAGGCGCGAGACCATGGGGCTGTAGCGATCGTAGCCCTCGGGATGGTCGGCCGCCAGGTGGATCTGGCAGCTGTGCGCCAGCGGCGATCCGCTGGCGGTGATCGCAATCGTCGTCGCGCCGCCCTTGCGCGCAATGCCGGCGGCGTCCATCAGGTCGCGCGTGCGCCCCGAATTGCTGATGATGACCGCGCAGTCTCCCGGGCCCAGCAGTGTCGCGCTCATGACCTGCATGTGGCCGTCGCTGGTTGCCAGGCTGGTGATGCCCAACCGAAAGAATTTGTGCTGCCCGTCCTGCGCGACGATGCCCGAGTTGCCCGCGCCATAGAACTCCAGGCGCCGCCCGGTGCGCCAGGTGGCGGCAATCGCCTCGGCGGCGCGATCCAGCGCCTGCACGCTGGCGGCGTTGCGGTACTGCAGAAAGGCCGCGACCGCGTTGTCCACCACCTTGACCAGCACGTCGGCGGTCTTGTCGTCGCTATCCACGCTGCGGTGGATGAAGGGCACGCCCTCGCTGACGCTGCCGGCGAGCTTGAGCTTGAAGTCGGCCAGCCCGTCGTAGCCCATGCTGCGGCAAAAGCGCACCACCGTCGGCTTGCTGACCAGCGCGCGCGCTGCCAGCTCGCGCACCGGCAGTGTGGTGAAGGCGCGCGGGTCGTGCAGCACCAGGCGCGCCACGCGCTGTTCGGCAGGTGCCAGGCTGGGCAGGGAGGCGGCGATGCGGTCGAGCATGGGGGACGCTGAGGACGGAGGAGCTGTTGCGAATGTAACGCGGTTTCATCCGCGCGAGCGGCATACACTTGACGGCTATGCGCGCCGCGGGCGCGCTTTGCGATGAGGATGTGCATGAACCAGCTCCAGGCCTTGAAACAGTTCACCACCGTCGTGGCCGATACCGGCGACTTCAAGCAGATGGCGCAGTTCCAGCCGCGCGATGCGACGACCAACCCGTCCCTGATCCTGAAAGCGGTGCAGAAGCCCGAATACGCGCCGCTCTTGCAAGACGCGGTGCAGCGCTGGCGCGGCCGCGCCGTCGACGAGGTCATCGACCGCCTGCTGGTGCGCTTTGGCTGCGAGATCCTGTCGCTCGTCGACGGGCGAGTGTCCACCGAGGTCGACGCGCGCCTGAGTTTTGACACGGCGGCCACGGTGGCGCGCGCGGAGCGCCTGATCGAGCTCTACCAGGCCGAGGGCGTGCACACGGGCCGTGTTCTGATCAAGGTGGCCGCGACCTGGGAGGGTATCGAGGCGGCGCGCCAGCTCGAGCGCCGCGGCATCCACACCAATCTGACGCTGCTGTTCTCGATGGCGCAGGCCGTGGCCTGCGGCCAGGCGGGCGTGCAACTGATCTCGCCCTTCGTCGGGCGCATCTACGATTGGTACAAGAAGCAGGCCGGCAGCGCCTGGGACGAGGCCGCGACGGCTGGCAGCAACGACCCCGGCGTGCGCTCGGTGCGCGCCATCTACCAGTACTACAAGCACCACGGCATTGGCACCGAGGTGATGGGCGCGAGCTTTCGCAACGTCGGGCAGATCGTGGCGCTGGCTGGCTGCGACCTGCTGACGATTGCGCCAGAGCTCCTGGCGCAGCTGGCCGCCAGCGACGCGCCGATCGTGCAGGCGCTTGATGCCGATGCCGCGCGCGCGCTGGATCTGCCGCGCATCCAGTATGACGAGGCGGGTTTCCGCTACGCGCTCAACGATGACGCGATGGCCACCGAGAAGCTGGCCGAAGGTATTCGCGCGTTTGCGGTCGACGCGGTCAAGTTAGAACAATTGATGACGGCGGCCTGAGCCGCCGGAGCCCGGGAGTCAGCCCGCTACACTCGCGCCAGCCGCCCGCCCGTGCGGGCGCGGAAAGCCACTATCCATGCATTCAGTCGTCATCAGCGGCACCGGCCTGTACCAGCCGCCGTTTACGATCAGCAACGCCGAGCTGGTCGAAGCCTTCAACCACTACGCCGATCAGGAGAACGCGCGCCACGCCGGCGCGATTGCAGCCGGCGAGCGTGTGCCGCTGCAGCATTCCAGCGTCGAGTTCATCGAGAAGGCCTCGGGCATCCGCCAGCGCTACGTACTGGATAAGACCGGCATCCTCGATCCGGCGCGCATGTATCCGCATTACGCCGAGCGCAGCGACGACCAGCTGTCGCTGATGGCGGAAATTGGCGTGGATGCGGCGCAGAAGGCGTTGGCCCAGGCGGGCAGGAGCGGCGCCGACGTGGGCATGGTGGTGTGCGCTGCGTCCAACATGCAGCGCGCCTACCCGGCGATGGCCATCGAGATCCAGCAGGCGCTGGGCGCGGGCGGCTACGGTTTCGACATGAACGTCGCCTGCTCGTCGGCCACCTTCGGCATCGAGCAGGCGGTCAACGCGGTGCGCAGCGGCAGCGTGCGCTGTGCGCTGGTGGTCAACCCAGAGATCACCTCGGGCCACCAGGCATGGAACGACCGTGACTGCCACTTCATCTTCGGCGACGTGTGCACCGCAGTGCTCATCGAGCGCGCCGAGGAAGCAGTCGCCAGCGACACTTGGGAAGTGCTGGGCACGAGTCTGGCCACGCAGTTCTCCAACAACATCCGCAACAATTTCGGTTTTCTCAACCGCAGCGAGGACAGCGACCCGGCCGCGCGCGACAAGACCTTCCGCCAGGAAGGGCGCAAGGTGTTCAAGGAGGTGGTGCCGATTGCCGCCGCGCACATTGAGGAACACTTGCACGCCCTGGATCTGCAGCCTGCCGGGGTGCGCCGCTTCTGGCTGCACCAGGCCAACGAGGGCATGAACCAGCTGGTCATCAAGAAGCTGGTGGGCGAGGTCAGCCGCGACCGCGCGCCGCTGATCCTGGACGAATTCGCCAACACCGCGTCGGCCGGCTCCATCATCGCCTTCCATCGCCACCGCGGCGACCTGGCCGCGGGCGACGCAGGCGTGATCTGCTCGTTTGGCGCCGGCTATTCGGTGGGCAGCGTCGTGGTGCGCAAGCGCTGAGGGCTGCCCGCATGGATGCCGTGATGCCACAGGAATGCGAGACCGCGCAGGCAGCGCTGGGGCCGCGCTGCGACCAGACGCCGCAATGGGCGCAGTTGCGCGCCTACTTCGAGCGCCAGGGACGTCAGCTCGATCTGCGCGAGGCCTTTGCCAGCGACCCGCAGCGCTTTGCGCATTTCAGCCAGCAGGCACCCGAGGTGTTTGCCGATCTGTCGAAAAACCTGTGGGACAGGGGCAGCGAGCGCCTGCTGCTGGACATGGCGCGCGCCTGCGGCCTGCAGCGGCACCGCGATGCGCTGCTGACCGGCCAGGCGGTCAACACCACCGAGCAGCGCGCTGCGCTGCATACGCTGTTGCGCCGCCCGCGCGGCCTGGCTCTGCCGGGCGATGAGCCCTGGGTGGCCGGCGCGCTGAAGGAGGTGCACCAGACGCTGGATGCGATGCTGGCGTTTGCCGAGAGCGTGCGGGCCGATGCGCAGATCACCGACATCGTCAACATCGGCATCGGCGGTTCCGACCTGGGGCCGCAGATGGCGGTGGTGGCGCTGGAGCCCTACCGGGTGCTGGGCAAGCGCTTTCACTTCGTCTCCAACATCGACGGCCACGAACTCGACCGCGTGCTGCGCAACGTGCGCCCCGAGCACACGCTGTTCATCGTCGCCTCCAAGACCTTCACCACGCTGGAGACCATGACCAACGCGCGCTCGGCGCGCGCCTGGTTCGACGCCCAGGGCGGGCAGGACGTGGCGCGTCACTTCGTCGCGCTGACCAGCAACGTCGCCGCGGCGCGTGACTGGGGCGTCGCCACGACGTTCGGCTTCGCCGACTGGGTCGGCGGGCGCTATTCGCTGTGGTCATCCATTGGCCTGTCGATCGCGATCGCCATTGGCGACGCCGGCTTTCGCGCGCTGCTGGCCGGCGCGCACGCAATGGACGAGCATTTCCGCGCCGCGCCTCTGGAGCACAATCTGCCGGTGCGGCTGGCGCTGCTCGACGTCTGGTATCGCAACTTCCATGGCTTCGGCAGCCGCTGCATCGCGCCCTACCACGCCAACCTGCGGCGCCTGCCGGCGCACCTGCAGCAGCTGGAGATGGAGAGCAACGGCAAGCGCGTCGACCACCACGGGCGGGCGCTGCCCTATGCCACCTCGCCGGCGCTGTGGGGCGAGCCGGGCAGCAACGGCCAGCATGCGTTCTTCCAGCTGCTGCACCAGGGGCCGGACGTGCTACCGCTGGAGTTCGTCGCGGTGCGCGAGGGCATGCACGCGCTGGCGGGCCACCACCAGATGCTGCTGGCCAACGCGCTGGCCCAGGCGCGGGCGCTGATGCAGGGCCGGCACAGCGACTGCGGCCACCGCCACTTTCCGGGCAACCGGCCCAGCACGTTCTTGCTGCTGGACGCGCTTACGCCCGCCTCGCTGGGCGCGCTGGTGGCGCTTCAGGAGCACCGGGTGTTCTGCTCGGGCAGCCTGTGGGGCATCAACAGCTTCGACCAGTGGGGCGTGGAACTGGGCAAGCAAATGGCGCTGGACCTGCTGCCGCGCCTGCAAAGCGGTGACGTGGCGGGGCTCGATGCCTCGACGGCCGGACTGCTGCAACGCATGCGTTGAGTCGCACGGCGGCGCCCCTGTGATGTGGGCGCCAGGCAGGCGCACCCGCACTCGCATTCGATAAGGATGGCAAGCGCAAGCGGCCAACGACCGCTTCTCCGGGTCAATGCATCAATGCATCAGGGCATTGGGCAATGCATGCAGCGTATGCAGTGCCTGTGCACTGCGCGCACGCCGGCCTTGCTGCAAGGCCGCACGGGTGGACTGCAGCAGCCGGGCCGCCTCCAGGCGCAGGGGCTGTGGTGCAGCGTCGCTGTCCTGCAGTGCCATGAGCTTGTGGTGGGCGCGGCACAGGCATTCGGCGGCGCTGGCAGGCTGGTTCATGTCGGCGTAGCAGTCGGCCAGATTCAGGTGGGCGGTGACGTAGGCGGCGAGCCGCTCGTGCGGCGCATGGCTGTCCTGCGCATGGGTGAGCAACTGGCGCGCCACGCACAGCGCCCGCGTGTACCAGGCCAGCGCGTGCGCCAGGCAGTGCGCGCGGCGGGCCGCCAGGCCCTCGCGGGTGAGCTGTTTCCATTCGCTCAGCAGCGGGTGGTCGGGCGTATGGCTGGTGATGGGGGCGTCCTGGGAGGTCGCGGGGAGCTGGAGGGCGGGCTGTCTCATGGCATGTCCTTGTCGTTCACGGTGGCGGGTTCGGCGGGCTGGGCCTGCTCGGTGGGCTGGCTGCGCAGGATGCGCAGCGCGTCGGGCTGCTCGGCCAGCACGCAGGTCGCGCCCTTGCGCCGGCAAAAATCCTCGGCGCGCCAGAAATGGCCGTGGCTCACACAGCCGGTCTGGCAGATCACCAGATCGGCGTAGCGCTGGCTGCGCGCCAGCCGTTCGGCTTCGGCATCGGTTTCGGCATGGGTGTTCGTTGGAGGGAGAGGACCCGGTTCGAGCCAGGCGGCGCTGGCAGCGAGTTGCCGGCGGCGGTCTTCGCGCTCCCAGGCCAGCACGCTGCACAGCACGACGGCCTGGGCGCGCACGCGCACCAGTTGCTGCTGCAGCCGGGCGATCTCCTGGGCCTGGGCGCGGGCCTGCTCGGTGCAGCGCCGTTGCAGCGCGCCGAAGTGGCGCAGCAGCACGCCATGTTCCGCTGCCAGCAGATCGGAGTCTTCTTCGGGGTAGGGCACGGCGCAGCGGCTCTCCATCGGAATCGGGCGGACTTGCGAAGAATGCGCTCGTGTTCGTGCAAAAAAATGCCTGGCTAAAGGGCGAACCGGTGGCTGGCAAAAAGTAGCCAACGGGCTGTATTGAACGACCCGCTGGCGACCCCACGATGAGCGTCGTGCCGCAACGTCGTGCGTCGCGGCCTGGGTGCATTATCGCTATAAATGAGAATGATTCTTAGTAACTACAAGAAAAATTTTCCTACTTCCCGGATGAGTGCCGGTCGGCGGCAGAAGTCGATTGCTTGCCGTCCTTCAAAAATTCGCCCGAACGGAATGATGCAGACGCAAAAAAGGCTGCCGAAGCAGCCTTTCGTGATGCGGGCCGTGGAAGAAGGCTGAAGCCTTCTTCCCGTCGCGTAGGCGATTACATGCCCATGCCGCCCATGCCGCCCATGCCACCCATGTCGGGCATGCCGGCGGGTGCGTCGTCCTTGGGCGATTCGGCGACCATGGCTTCGGTCGTCAGCAGCAGCGAGGCGACGGAGGCGGCGTGCTGCAGCGCGGCGCGGGTCACCTTGGTCGGGTCCAGAATGCCCATCTCCAGCATGTCGCCGTAGGTGTCGGTCGCGGCGTTGAAGCCGTAGTTGCCCTTGCCGCCCAGCACTTCGTTGACCACCACCGAGGGCTCGCCACCGGCGTTGGCCACGATTTCGCGCAGCGGCGCTTCGATGGCCTTGAGCACCAGCTTGATGCCGGCATCCTGCTCGGCGTTGTCGCCCTGCAGGTCGCCAATGGCCTGGCGTGCGCGCAGGAAGGCCACGCCGCCGCCGGCGACGATGCCTTCTTCCACCGCAGCGCGGGTGGCGTGCAGTGCGTCTTCGACGCGGGCCTTCTTCTCCTTCATCTCGACCTCGGTGGCAGCGCCGACCTTGATCACGGCAACGCCGCCGGCCAGCTTGGCCACGCGCTCTTGCAGCTTCTCGCGGTCGTAGTCGCTGGTGGCTTCCTCGATCTGGATGCGCACCTGCTTGACGCGCGCCTCGATGTCGGCGGCGGCACCGGCGCCGTCGATGATGGTGGTGTTTTCCTTGCCGATTTCCACGCGCTTGGCCTGGCCCAGGTCGGCCAGCGTCACCTTCTCCAGCGTCAGGCCCACTTCTTCAGCGATGACCTTGCCGCCCGTCAGGATGGCGATGTCTTCCAGCATGGCCTTGCGGCGGTCGCCAAAGCCGGGGGCCTTGACGGCGACGACCTTCAGGATGCCGCGGATGGTGTTGACCACCAGAGTCGCCAGGGCCTCGCCCTCGACGTCCTCGGCAATGATGAGCAGCGGACGGCTGGCCTTGGCGACGGCTTCCAGCGTGGGCAGCAGGTCGCGAATGTTGCTGATCTTCTTGTCGAACAGCAGCACGAAGGGGTTTTCCAGCAGCGCGACCTGCTTCTCGGGGTTGTTGATGAAGTAGGGCGACAGGTAGCCGCGGTCGAATTGCATGCCTTCGACGACTTCCAGCTCGTTGTCCAGGCTCTTGCCGTCTTCGACGGTGATCACGCCTTCCTTGCCCACCTTGTCCATCGCGTCGGCAATGATCTTGCCCACGGACTCGTCGGCGTTGGCCGAGATGGAGCCGACCTGGGCGATTTCCTTGCTCGTCGTCGTGGCCTTGGACTGCTTCTTGAGCTGCTCGACCAGCGCGACGACGGCCTTGTCGATGCCGCGCTTCAAGTCCATCGGGTTCAGGCCGGAGGCCACGTACTTGGTGCCTTCGCGCACGATGGCCTGGGCCAGCACGGTGGCGGTGGTGGTGCCGTCACCGGCGATGTCGTTGGTCTTGGAAGCGACTTCCTTGACCAGCTGCGCGCCCATGTTCTGGATCTTGTCCTTGAGCTCGATCTCCTTGGCCACGGACACGCCGTCCTTGGTCACGGTGGGGGCGCCGAAGCTGCGCTCGAGCACCACGTTGCGACCCTTGGGGCCCAGGGTGACCTTGACCGCGTTGGCCAGGATGTTCACGCCTTCGACCATGCGGGCGCGGGCGTCAGAACCGAAAACTACGTCTTTTGCTGCCATTTTTCAAAACTCCAGTGTTGCGTTCGTGGGTTGGGCGCCTTGCATGTCCGGGCATGCGCGGTGCAGCCGGCGGGGCGCCCAACGGCTTCCAAATTACTGCTCGACGACCGCGAACAGGTCATCTTCCTTCATGACCAGCAGCTCGTCGCCTTCGACCTTGACGGTCTGGCCGCTGTACTTGCCGAACAGCACGCGGTCGCCGACCTTGACGCTCATCGCGACGCGGTCGCCATCCTCATCCAGGCGGCCGGGGCCGACGGCCAGCACTTCACCCTGGTCGGGCTTCTCGGCGGCGTTGTCGGGGATGACGATGCCCGAGGCGGTCTTGGTCTCGTTTTCCAGGCGCTTGACGATCACGCGATCGGCGAGGGGGCGCAGTTTCATTTGCAAGGCTCCTAAGTTGAAAACAAAAGGCGAAATGCCCAACAAGACGCCCGCAATGGAGGCGGGCGTTTCGTATTTGCAGCAGATGGTGTTGTTAGCACTCATCTGCCTTGAGTGCTAATGATAAGGGCGTTGTCGCCGATTTCAAGACCCCAGCGGCGCGGGCAAGGGAAAAAAGTGGCCGAGGATCTGCCAGTGGTCATCGTGGAACTGCGCCTCCATCGCCGGCAGGTCGGCCAGCGCCACCCATTGCGCGTGTGCCGCGTCGTCGCCGCCTTCCACCGCGGGCAGGGGGGTGTCGCCCAGGTCGAAGCAGAAAGCATGGGTGATGACGCGTCCGCGCTGGCTGCGCTGCGGGTGGTCGAACACCTGCACGCCGCGCAGCGCCGCGCGCAGCTGCGCCTCGGGCAGTTGCAGCAGGGTTTCCTCGGCCAACTCGCGCAGGCAGGACTGCCACAGCGTGTCGTAGGGCTCCAGAAAGCCGCCGGGCAGCGCCCACAGCCCTTTGCCCGGCGCGTGCGCGCGGCGGATCAAGAGCACCTGATCCTGACAGCGCAGCACCGCGTCGACGGTGACGAACACCGGCGGGTAGGGCGCGTTGGCCCAGCTGGCGCGGTAGTCGCGCAGCACGCGCCATTCTTCCTGCAGCGCGGCGTAGTCGGGCGTTTGCGCAAAGCGCGCAAGCCAGTCGCGGGTGCTGGCGGGCAGCTGGCCGGTCAGTGCCGCCAGTGCGGGCTCAAGCGCGCCGGGGGCGGCTCCAAGATAGGCGTCGCGCACCGGCGTGGCGTCGAACTGGCCCTGGCGCGGCATGCGCACCAGCGGCCAGCCGGGGAAGGCGCGCAGATAGCCGCTGGTGTCGTCCTTGAAGTGGCCGACCAGCGCAATGCGGGCATCCGCGGGCAGGTGCGCGGCGACGGCCTGGCGCACCGCCTCGGCCCAGCGCGGCTCATCGTAGTAGTCGCGCACCGGCAGCAGCGCCATGCGGCTGCGCTCGGCTTCGGGCAGCGCGGCGCGCAGCATGTCGGCGCGCTCCTGCCAAGTGAAGGGGTTGCGCGGCGTGCGCGCCTGGTGGGCCGATCCCAGGATGACGATGACCTGGCGCGCCTGCGCCAACGCCGCGCGCAGCAGCGCCAGGTGGCCGTTGTGCACGGGCTGGAAGCGCCCGATGAGGATGGCGGCGTCGTAGGGTTGCATGGGGTGGATGTCTCCGGGTTGTGGCGTGCGTCGACCTGTGGGGCGGCATCGTAGCGCGCCCGGGCCTGGGCGTTACCGGATCAGCACCATCCCGAGCGCCAGCAGCAGCAAGACCACGCCCGTCGCCCGCTCGATGCGGGGCACCTGGCGGGTGAAGCGC
>PGEI01000060.1 GCA_002894305.1 Comamonadaceae bacterium CD01 | reverse complement strand
GTCTGCGCTTCACCTTCGCGTACTCGATCGATATAGAAATGGAATGAGTCGCAGGCGCTGTACCACTGGTGCAGCCGCGTATCCCCCTCTTTTTGTTCCCGCGCGCTCTTGCGTTCGCGCGGTGCGCCCCCATCTGGCACGCCCATGGAACAGTACCACGGCACCACCATCCTCAGCGTCCGGCGCCAGCGCGCGGACGGCAGTCATGAAGTTGCATTGGGCGGCGACGGCCAGGTCACGCTGGGCAACATCGTCGTCAAGGGCACGGCGCGCAAGGTGCGCCGCCTCTACCACGGCAAGGTGCTTGCCGGCTTTGCCGGCGCCACGGCCGACGCGTTCACGCTGTTCGAGCGCTTCGAGGCCAAGCTGGAGAAGCATCAGGGCCATCTGACGCGCGCCGCCATCGAGCTGACCAAAGACTGGCGCACCGACCGCGTGCTGCGCCGGTTGGAGGCCATGCTGGCCGTGGCCGACGCCAGCGCCTCGCTCATCATCACCGGCAACGGCGACGTGCTCGAGCCCGAGCAGGGCATCGTCGCCATCGGCTCGGGCGGCGCCTATGCGCACTCGGCGGCCAAGGCGCTGCTGACCAATACCGAGCTGCCCGCGCATGACATCGTCAAGAAGTCGCTGGAGATTGCCGGCGAGCTGTGCATCTACACCAACATGCACCACACCATCGAAACGCTGTAAGAACACGTTCTAAGCGTTTCACCATTGTCTTTGCCGCTGCTGGTGCGCGCGCGGCGCGCGCCAGAGGCTGAATTGGGCCAAAAATGTCCTCCATGACCCCCCAGGAAATCGTCTCCGAGCTCGACAACCACATCGTCGGCCAGCAGGCTGCCAAGCGCGCCGTGGCCATTGCGCTGCGCAACCGCTGGCGCCGCCAGCAGGTCGACCCCGGCCTGCGCCAGGAAATCACGCCCAAGAACATCCTGATGATCGGCCCCACCGGCGTGGGCAAGACCGAGATCGCGCGGCGCCTGGCGCGTCTGGCCGATGCGCCCTTCATCAAGGTCGAGGCGACCAAGTTCACCGAGGTCGGCTACGTCGGCAAGGACGTGGACGCCATCATCCGCGACCTGGTCGAGGTGGCGGTCAAGCAGACGCGCGAGCAGGACATGAAGAAGCTGCGCGCGCGCGCCGAGGACGCGGCCGAGGATCGCATCCTGGACGTGCTGGTTCCGCCGGCGCGCAGTGCCGGCTCCGATGCCTCGCGTACCGGCGAGGCGCCCGCCGACAACACGGCGCGCCAGGTGTTTCGCAAGAAGCTGCGCGAGGGGCAGCTGGACGACAAGGAGATCGAGATCGAGGTGGCCGACGCCCGCCCGCAGGTCGAGATCATGGGCCCGCAGGGCATGGAGGAGATGGCCGAGCAGTTGCGCGGCATGTTCAGCCAGATGGGTCAGGAGCGCCGGCGCACGCGCAAGCTCAAGATTGCCGAGGCCATGAAGCTCTTGACCGACGAGGAGGCCGGCAAGCTGGTCAACGAGGAAGAGGTCAAGACCCGGGCGCTCACCAACGCCGAGCAGAACGGCATCGTCTTCATCGACGAGATAGACAAGGTGGCCGCGCGCCAGGAGACGAGCGGCGCCGACGTTTCGCGCCAGGGCGTGCAGCGCGACTTGCTGCCGCTGGTCGAGGGCACGACGGTGTCGACCAAGTACGGCATGGTCAAGACCGACCACATCCTGTTCATCGCCTCGGGGGCGTTCCACCTGTCCAAGCCCAGCGACCTGATCCCCGAGCTGCAGGGGCGCTTTCCGATCCGCGTGGAGCTCGGATCGCTGTCGGTGCAGGACTTCGAGGCCATCCTGACGCAGACGCATGCGTCGCTGGTCAAGCAGTACCAGGCACTGCTGGCCACCGAGGGCGTGGCGCTGGAGTTCACGCCCGAGGGCATCACCCGCCTGGCGCACATCGCCTATGACGTGAACGAGAGCACCGAAAACATCGGCGCGCGCCGCCTGTCCACGGTGATGGAGCGCCTGCTCGACGAGGTGAGCTTCGACGCCGCCAAACTTGAAGGCCAGACCGTCGTGATCGACGCCGGCTACGTGAACCAGCGCCTGCAAAGCCTGAGCCAGGACGAGGACTTGTCGCGCTTCATTCTTTGACGGCGGGCGCACCTGCGGTGCAACGGGCCATCGGCATGCGCGAGCGCGGCCGGTGGCCCGTTGTTTTTGCCGTGGCGCTGCCATGGGTCTGTGGCCTGTCGTAACCCGCCGTCATGTGACAAAGCACTTTCATATTGGTTGTTAAGTGCTTAATTGGTAATGGTATTTTTATTTTTTCACTTTGCATTTGCTTTCTAAGTCTTTGATTCCATTGTGAAAAAAGATCAACCCGGCCCTTGCGCCCGAAGGGTTTCCTGCTACAGTGCAAAAAAGTGCAATGAAGTGGTGAAAAGTGCCATTTGTCCCCTGCCCAGGGCGACAATAGCGCTCTACAGGGGTCGAATACGTGTTTCAAGGGGCGTCATCGCTGAGTCTGGATGTCAAGGGGCGGCTGTCCGTGCCGACCCGGCACCGTGACGCCCTGGCGCAGCACGGCGGGCAGCTGACGATCACCAAGCACCCGGACGGTTGCCTGATGGTGTTTCCGCGCCCGGCCTGGGAGGCGTTTCGCGAACGCATTGCCGAGCTGCCGATGAAGGCGCAGTGGTGGAAGCGCATCTTTCTTGGCAGCGCCATGGACGTGGAGATGGACGGCACCGGCCGCGTGCTGGTGTCGCCCGAGCTGCGCGAGGCCGCAGGCCTCTCCAAGGAGGCGGTGCTGCTGGGCATGGGCGCGCACTTCGAGCTGTGGGACAAGGCCACCTACGAGGCCAAGGAAGCCGAGGCGATGCAGGCGCCGATGCCCGACGTGTTCAAGGACTTCTCTTTCTAAGGGCTGCGGATGGACGAGACACTGCAGCACATCACGGTACTTGCCCCCGAGGCGGTCGACGCCCTGCTCGGCGGCGCCCACCCGCCGACGGCCACCTTCGTCGACGGCACGTTTGGCAGGGGGGGGCACGCGCGGCGGATCCTGGAGCGGCTCGGGCCTGGGCAACGCCTGCTGGCCTTCGACAAGGACCCGCAGGCCATCGCCGCCGCAGCGCGCATCACGGATGCGCGCTTTTCAATTCGACACGAGGGCTTTTCGCACCTGGGCGATCTGCCGCAGGCCAGCGTCGCCGGCGTGCTGCTGGATCTGGGCGTGAGCTCGCCGCAGATCGACGCGCCCGAGCGCGGTTTCAGTTTCCGGTTCGACGGTCCGCTGGACATGCGCATGGACACCACGCGCGGCCAGAGCGTGGCCGATTGGTTGGCACATGCCGAGGTTCCACGGATAGCGGAGGTGATACGTGACTACGGTGAAGAACGGTTTGCTGGGCCCATTGCAAAGGCGATTGTTGCTTGGCGCAAGGAACGGGGCCCTGTTGCAAGCACCGCCGAGCTGGCCGGCATCGTGGCTGGCGCGGTCAAGACCCGCGAGCCGGGCCAGAACCCTGCAACGCGCACATTTCAGGCTTTACGGATTTTCATCAATGCCGAGCTTGAAGAGCTGCAGCGCGCGTTAGAGGCCAGCCTCTCGGTGCTGGCGCCGGGCGGGCGGCTGGTGGTGATCAGCTTTCACTCGCTGGAAGACCGCATCGTCAAGCAGTTCATCGCGCTGCATTCCAGGGAGGTGTTCGACCGCCGCGCGCCGTTTGCCGCGCCGGCGCCGATGCGCCTGAAGGCCCTGGGCCGCGTCAAACCCTCTGCCGCCGAGGTGGCGGCCAACCCTCGCGCGCGCAGCGCGGTGATGCGCGTGGCCGAGCGCACCGAGGTGCGGCCATGACGCGCGTGTCGATTGCGCTGCTGCTGGTGGTGATGGCCAGCGCCATGGTGCTGGTGCACACACAGTACGAATCGCGCCTGCTGTACACCGCGCTCGACCGCGCCGACATCGAGGCGCGGCGCCTGCGCTCGGAATTCCAGCGCCTTCAGGTGCAAAAGAGCGCCCAGTCCACGCCGCTGCGCATCGAGCGCCTGGCGCGCGACCGTCTGCAGATGCGCCCGGCCTCGCCGGCCATCACGCAGTACGTGACCGACCCCGGCGCCAATGCACCGGTGCCGGCGCCGGACGCGGGAGGCGGGCAATGAGCAGCCGCAGCGTCAACTACACGCTCAGCCCGCTGCTGGCGAGCAAGACGCCGGTGTGGCGCAGCAAGTTCATCGTTGCCGCGGTGGCGCTGGGCTTTCTGACGCTGGCCGGGCGTGCCGCCTATGTGCAGATCTTTGACAACGCCTTCTACAAGCGCCAGGGCGAGGTGCGCTTTGCCCGCACGCTGGAGCTGCCGGCCAACCGCGGGCGCATCGTGGACCGCAACGGCCTGATCCTGGCCTCCAGCGTGCCAGCGGCCAGCATCTGGGCCATTCCCGAGGACGTGCAAAGCGACAAGCCCGAGGTGCGCGCCCAGCTCAAGCAGCTGGCCAGGCTGATGGACATGCCGCAGGCGCAGCTGATGGCCAAGCTGGCCGACGAGGACAAGAGCTTCGTCTGGATCAAGCGCCAGCTGGACTGGGACGTGGGCCAGAAGATCGCGGCGCTGGGCATCAAGGGCATTTACCAGCGCAAGGAATACAAGCGCCAGTACCCCGAGGGCGAGTCGGCCGCGCACATCGTCGGCTTCACCAACGTCGAGGATCTTGGCCAGGAGGGCATGGAGCTGGCGTTCAACGGCCAGCTGGCGGGCAAGGCCGGCTCGCGGCGCGTCATCAAGGATCGCATGGGCCGCGTCGTCGAGGAGATTGGCGCCGAGGTGCCGCCGGTCGACGGCCGCGACCTGCAGCTGTCGATCGATTCGAAGGTGCAGTTCTTCGCCTACCAGAAGCTGCGCGACGCCGTCATCCAGCACAAGGCGGTCGGCGGCAGCGTCGTGGTGCTGGACGCGCACACCGGCGAGCTGCTGGCGCTGGCCAACTACCCCAGCTTCAACCCCGGCGACCGGCGCCGCCTGACCGGCGAGCAACTGCGCAACCGCGCGCTCACCGACGTGTTCGAGCCCGGCTCGACGATCAAGCCCATCACCATCGGGCTGGCGCTGGACTCGGGGCGCATGCGCCCGGACACCATCATCGACACCACGCCCGGGCGCATCAACGTCACCGGCTCGACCATCTCGGACACACGCAACTACGGCGTGCTCACCGTCGAGGGCGTGATCCAGAAATCGAGCAACGTCGGCACGACCAAGATCGCGCTGCAGCTGCCGGCGCAGGACATGTGGCAGACCTTCTCGGCGCTGGGCTTCGGCCACAAGCCCGATCTGGCCTTTCCCGGCGCGGCCAGCGGCCGCCTGCGCCCCTACAAGAGCTGGCGCACCGTCGAGCAGGCGACCATGGGCTATGGCTACGGCCTGTCGGCCAGCCTGCTGCAGATCACGCGCGCCTACACCGTGTTCGCCAACGACGGCCGCGTGATTCCGGCCACGCTGCTCAAGACCGACCAGCGCCCCGAGGGCGTGCAGGTGTTCTCCGCGCGCACCGCGGCCCAGGTGCGCAAGATGCTGCAGATGGCCGCCGGCCCCGGCGGCACCGGCCAGCGCGCGCAGACCGTCGGCTACTCGGTCGGAGGCAAGTCGGGCACGGCGCGCAAGCAGGTCGGCAAAAGCTATGCCAAGGGCAAATACCGCGCCTGGTTCACCGGGCTGGCGCCGGTCAACGACCCGCGTGTCATCGTCGCCGTCATGGTCGACGAGCCGAGCAACGGCACGATCTACGGCGGCGCGGTCGCAGCGCCCGTGTTCAGCGAGGTGGTGCAGCAGACGCTGCGCGTCATGGGCGTGACGCCCGACGTGGAGGTGCAGCCGCAAATCGTCGCCGAAGCGGTGCAGGAGCCCCTATGAGCCAGATCCAGTTTCTTGCCACCGCCGGCCAGGCCGCGGCCTTCGTGCGCCAGCATTGCCATGGGCAGTTGCGCACCGACAGCCGCCAGGTGGGCGCGGGCGACGTCTTCATCGCCTGGCCCGGCGCTGCCACCGACGGGCGCGCCCACGTGGGCGACGCACTGGCGCGCGGCGCCGCCGCCTGTCTGGTCGAGGCCGAGGGCGTGCAGCATTTCAGCTTCTCCAGCGGCGCCATTGCCGCGCTGCCCGGCTTGAAGGCCGCCACCGGACTGATCGCCGCCGACTGGCATGGCAATCCCAGCGCGCGCCTGCGCGTGCTGGCCGTCACCGGCACCAACGGCAAGACCAGCACCGCATGGTGGCTGGCGCATGCGCTCAACGCGCTGGTGGCCCAAGGGCAGATCGCGGGCACGGGCTGCGGCCTGGTCGGCACGCTGGGCGTGGGCGTGCCGCCGCGCGTGCAGTCCACCGGCATGACCACGCCCGACCCGGTGCGGCTGCAGCAGGCGTTTGCCGACTTCGCGCACGGCGGCGCGGGCGAGTGCGCGATCGAGGCCTCGTCCATCGGCCTGGCCGAGCAGCGCCTGGCGGGCACGCACATCCACACCGCGCTGTTCACCAATTTCACCCAGGATCATCTGGACTGGCACGCCGACATGCAGGATTACTGGCGCGCCAAGCGCGTGCTGTTCGATTGGCCCGGCCTGGCGGCGGCCGTCGTCAACCTGGACGACGCCAGGGGCCGCGAGCTGCACGCCGAGCTGCAGACCCGCGACCTGGATCTGTGGGGCGTGGCCATCGAGCGCCCGGCGCGCCTGCGCGCGCAGGACGTGGCGCACACCGAGACGGGCCTGGCGTTCACCGTCGTCGAGGACGGGCAGCGCGTGGCGCTGCAGACCCGGCTGATCGGCCAGTTCAACATCTCCAACCTGCTGGGCGTGATTGCCGGCCTGCGTACGCTGGGCGTGCCGCTGGCGCAGGCGGTGCACGCCTGTGCGCAGCTGGCGCCGGTGCCCGGGCGCATGCAGCAAATCGCGCTGCCCGGCCAGCCGTTGGTGGCTGTCGACTATGCGCACACGCCCGACGCGCTCATTCAGGCGCTGGCCGCGCTCAAGCCGGTGGCGGCAGCGCGGGGAGGCCGGCTGCACTGTGTGTTCGGCTGCGGCGGAGACCGCGACGCGACCAAGCGCCCGCTGATGGGTGCGGCCGCCCAGCACGGCGCCGACCGCGTCTGGGTGACCAGCGACAACCCGCGCAGCGAGGAGCCGCAGGCCATCGTGCACCAGATTCTGCAGGGCATGATTGCCAGCAGCCATGTGCGGGCCGACCCCGACCGAGCCACCGCGATTGCGCTGGCGATCGCCGAGGCCGCGCCCGAGGACGTGGTGCTGATTGCCGGCAAGGGCCACGAGGATTACCAGGAAGTGCGTGGCGAGCGCCGGCCGTTCTCCGACATGGAGCAGGCGCAAGCCGCGCTGGCGCGCCGGGAGGGCGGGGCATGAGCGCGCCGATGATGACCCTGGCCCAGGCGCATGCGCTGCTGGCCGAGCATGCGCCCGAGGCGCGCCTGGTTGGCGACGGCGCGCTGCCGCTCATGCGCGTGCACAGCGATACGCGCACGCTGGCTGCAGGCGACCTGTTCGTCGCGCTGCGCGGCGAGCGCTTCGACGCGCACGATTTCCTGCCGCAGGCCCGCGCCGCCGGTGCCGCGGCCGCGCTGGCGCAGCATGGCCTGGGCGAGGGCGGCCTGCCCGGCATCGAGGTGCCGGACACGCTGGCGGCGCTGGCGGCGCTGGCCACCGGCTGGCGCGCGCAATGGGTGTTGCCGCTGATCGCGGTGACCGGCAGCAACGGCAAGACCACGGTCACGCAGATGCTGGCCAGCGTGCTGCGCGCCTGGCTGGGCGACGCGGCGCTGGCCACCGCGGGCAATTTCAACAACGCCATCGGCGTGCCGCTGACGCTCTTGCGCCTGCGCGCGCAGCACCGCGCGGCCGTCGTCGAGCTGGGCATGAACCACCCGGGCGAGATCGCCCAGCTGGCCGCGATGGCCCGGCCGACGGTGGCGCTGGTCAACAACGCGCAGCGCGAGCACCTGGAATTCATGCACACCATCGATGCCGTGGCGCGCGAGAACGCCAGCGTGTTCGCTGCGCTGCCCGTGGACGGCGTAGCGGTGTTTCCGGCGGACGACGCCTATACCGCGCTGTGGACGCAGCTGGCCGATGGGCGCCGCTGCCTGACGTTTGCCGATGCGAGCCGCCCCTCACCCCCACCCTCTCCCCAGAGGGGCGAGGGAGTGGACGCGCGCCCTGACTTGCCCCCTCTCCCTCTGGGAGAGGGCAGGGGTGAGGGCAGCGACGCTGGCGAGGTGCGCTGCACCGCAGCCGTGTGGCAGGACGGCGCCTGGCAGCTGCGCATCGCCACGCCCGCCGGCAGCTTGGATACGCGGCTGCACATCGCCGGCCGGCACAACGTCGCCAATGCGTTGGCGGCCGCTGCCTGCGCTATCGCTGCAGGAGCGCCCATCGCAGCGGTGGCGCGCGGTTTGGCCGATTTCGTGCCGGTTTCCGGGCGCTCGCGTGCGCTCGTCGTGCGCCTGGCCGGCCGCGTGTTGACGCTGGTCGACGACAGCTACAACGCCAACCCCGATTCGGTGCATGCGGCCATCGACGTACTGGCCGAGCTGCCCGGCCCGCGCCTGCTGGTGCTGGGCGACATGGGCGAGGTGGGCGCGCAGGGGCCGCAGCTGCACGCCGAGGCCGGCGCTCAGGCGCGCGGCCGCGGCATCGAGCAGGTGTTCACGCTGGGCGCCTTGAGCGTCCACGCGGCAGGCACGCGGCATTTCGACGACATGGCAGCGCTGATCGCGGCGGTGCGCGCGCAGCTGCCCACGGTGGGCAGCGTGCTGGTGAAGGGATCACGATTCATGAGGATGGAACAGGTGGTGCGGGCGATCGAGGAGGCGGCATGCTCCTGATGCTGTCGCAATGGCTGCAGAGCCTGGGGCCGGAGTGGGGCTTTCTGCGCGTCTTCCAGTACCTGACGCTGCGCGCGGTGATGGCGGCGATGACGGCGCTCTTGATCGGCGTTGGCCTGGGCCCGCGCGTGATCCGCATGCTCACCGCGCTCAAGATCGGCCAGCCGGTGCGCGGCTACGCCATGGAGACGCACCTGGTCAAGAGCGGCACGCCGACCATGGGCGGCGTGCTGATCCTGCTGTCGATCGCGCTCTCCACGCTGCTGTGGTTCGACCTGTCCAACCGCTTCGTCTGGATCGTGCTGCTGGTCACGCTGGGTTTTGGCGCCATCGGCTGGGTCGACGACTGGCGCAAGGTAGTCAACAAGGACCCCGAGGGCATGCGCTCGCGCGAGAAGTATTTCTGGCAGTCGGTGATCGGGCTGGTCGCGGCGCTGTACCTGGTGTTCGCCATCTCGGGCGACTCCAACGCGCGCGTGTTCGACCTGTTCGTGCACTGGGTCGGCTCGGGCTTCACGCTCGACCTGCCGCCCAAGGCCGGGCTGCTGGTGCCGTTCTTCAAGGAGGTCAGCTACCCGCTCGGCGTGCTCGGCTTCGTCATCCTGACCTACCTGGTGATCGTCGGCAGCAGCAACGCGGTCAACCTGACCGACGGGCTGGACGGCCTGGCCATCATGCCGGTGATCATGGTCGGCTCGGCGCTGGGCATCTTCGCCTACGTCAGCGGCAACGCGGTGTATGCCAAATACCTGCTGTTCCCGCACATCCCGGGCGCGGGCGAGCTGCTGATCTTTTGCGCCGCCATGGCCGGCGCGGGGCTGGCCTTCCTGTGGTTCAACGCCCATCCGGCGCAGGTCTTCATGGGCGACGTCGGCGCGCTGGCGCTGGGCGGCGCGCTCGGCACCATCGCCGTCATCGTGCGCCAGGAGATCGTGCTCGCCATCATGGGCGGCATCTTCGTCGTCGAGGCCGTCTCGGTGATGCTGCAGGTGACCTGGTTCAAGTACACCAAGCGCCGCTACGGCGAGGGCCGGCGCCTCTTAAAGATGGCGCCGCTGCACCACCATTTCGAGAAAAGCGGCTGGAAGGAGACGCAGGTCGTCATCCGCTTCTGGATCATCACCATGCTGCTGTGCCTGGTCGGCCTGTCCACGCTGAAACTGCGATGAACGAGCTGCCCCACATCCCCCAGCCCACCGAGCCGCCTGCCGCGCCCGCGCCGCAGGCGGGCGGCGTTGCGCCGGATGCAGCCGTGCCAGCCCAGTTGCCCGATGTGCCAACGCAGCTGGGCGCCGCAGCCGAGGCGGCGGCCTTCGTCGCGCGCATCTTTGCCGAGGTCGGAGAGCCCGAACCGGACGCTGGCGCAGCCGTTGCCGCCCCCGAAGCGCCGCCCAGCGAGCAAGCGCCGCTGGACGTGCAAGCGCTGGCGCAATCGTTGTCCCAGTCGATGGCCGGCCAGCGCGTGCTGGTGCTGGGCCTGGGCGCGTCCGGCCTGTCGATGGCGCGCTGGTGCGCGCGCTGCGGCGCCGAGGTCGCTGTGGCCGACACGCGCGACAACCCGCCGCAGTTGGCCGCGCTGCGCGCCGAACTGCCGCAGGCGCGCTTCATCACCGGGCAGTTGACGGCCGATCTGCTGGCAGACGGTGCGCCGCACCGCGTGCTGCGCTCGCCGGGTCTGGCGCCGGCCGGCATTGCCGCGCTGGCGCAGGCCGCGCACGCGCAGGGCATTGCGGTGCAAGGTGAGCTCGACCTGTACGCCCAGGCTCTGGCGCTGCTGCAGGCGCAGGGCTATCGCCCGGCCGTGCTGGCCGTGACCGGCACCAACGGCAAGACCACGGTGACCGCGCTGACCGGCCACCTGCTCACGCACGCCGGGCGCAACGTGGCGCTGGCCGGCAACATCGGCCCGGCGCTGCTCGACACGCTGGCCGCGCGCCTGGACGCGCACGACCTGCCCGATGCCTGGGTGCTGGAGCTGTCGAGCTTTCAGCTCGACGGCGTGCGGGGTTTCGAGCCGACGGCCGCCGTGGTGCTCAACCTGACGCAGGACCACCTGGATTGGCACGGCTCGATGGCCGCCTACGGCGCCGCCAAGGCGCGCATTTTTGGCGAGCAGGCGCTGATGGTGCTCAACCGCGAGGACGACGCGGTGATGGCCATGCTGCCGCCGCCCGTTCCGGTCAAGCTGCAAAAGCCGCGCCAGCGCGCCCACGTCACCTTTGGCGGCGACATGCCGCGCCAGCCGGGCGACTTCGGCATCGAGGTGGTCAACGGCATGGCCTGGCTGGTACGCGCGCAGGAGGCCGACGAGACGCAAAAGCGCGGCCGCAACGCGGTTCAGCAGGAGCTGTTCATCCAGCGGCTGATGCCCGAGGGCGCCCTGCGCATTCGCGGACGGCACAACGCCACCAACGCGCTGGCCGCGCTGGCGTTGGCCCAGGCCGCGGGCAGCCCGCTGGCGGCGCTTTTGTACGGCCTGCGCGAATACCGCGGCGAGCCGCACCGGGTCGAATCCATCGGCATGGTCGGCGCGGTCGAATATTTCGACGACAGCAAGGGCACCAACGTCGGCGCCACCGTCGCCGCGCTGGCCGGCCTGGGCGCAGAGCGGCGGCTGGTCGTCATCCTGGGCGGCGACGGCAAGGGCCAGGATTTTTCGCCACTGGCCGCGCCCGTGGCGCGCCATGCGCGCGCCGTCGTGCTGATCGGGCGCGACGCGCCGCAGATCGCCGTGGCGCTTGCCACCAGCCAGGTACCGCTGCTGCAGGCCGCGACGCTGCCCGAGGCGGTGCAGTTGGCCGCGGCCCAGGCCAAGGCGGGCGACGCGGTGCTGCTGTCGCCGGCCTGTGCCAGCCTGGACATGTTCGACAACTACGCCCACCGCGCCCAGGTGTTTTGCGACGCGGTGGCGCAGCTGGCCGAGGACGCCGGCCAGAGCCTGCACGGAGGCGTGGCATGAACACGGCCGCCGCACCCCAGAACAGCCGCGCAGCCGGCCTGTGGCAGCGCCTGCGCGCGCTGGTGGGCATGGCGCCGGCTGACGCGGCCGACGTGCTGCCGGTGCGCCTGGGCGGCGCGCAATACCGCCCGACCACGGCGACGGCGGCGCGCCAGCTCGGCTTCGACCAGGCGCTGCTGTGGGTCGTCGTGCTGCTGCTGGCCTTCAGCGTGGTGATGGTGTATTCGGCGTCGATCGCGATGCAGGACAACCCGCGTTTCGGCCGCATGATGCCGATGCACTTCCTCGTGCGCCACCTGATGGCGCTGGCCGTCGGCTTCGTCGCCGCGCTGCTGGCCTTCCAGGTGCCGATGAACACCTGGGAGCGCAACGCGCGCTGGCTGTTCCTGCTGTCGCTGGCGTTGCTGGTGGCGGTGCTGATCCCGCACGTGGGCACCATGGTCAACGGCGCGCGGCGCTGGCTCAGCCTGGGGGTGATGCAGTTCCAGCCGTCCGAGCTGGCCAAGTTCGCGGTGCTGATCTACGCGGCTGACTACATGGTGCGCAAGATGGAGGTCAAGGAGCGGTTCTTCCGCGCGGTGCTGCCGATGGCGGTTGCCGTGGCCATCGTCGGCGCGCTGCTGCTGGCCGAGCCCGACATGGGCGCCTTCATGGTCATCGCGGTGATCGCGATGGGCATCCTGTTCCTGGGCGGCGTGAACGCGCGCATGTTCTTCGTGATCGCGTTCATCCTGGTGCTGGCGTTTGCCGCCATGGTCTGGCTGTCGCCGTGGCGGCGCGAGCGCATCTTCGCCTACCTCGACCCGTTCAGCGAGGCGCACGCGCTGGGCAAGGGCTACCAGCTGTCGCACGCGCTGATCGCGATCGGCCGCGGCGAGATCTTCGGCGCCGGCCTGGGCGCCAGCGTCGAGAAGCTGCACTGGCTGCCCGAGGCGCACACCGACTTCCTGCTGGCCGTCATCGGCGAGGAGACCGGGCTGATCGGCGTGCTCGCGCTCATCCTGGCATTCCTGTGGCTCACGCGCCGCATCATGCTGATCGGCCGCCAGGCGATCGCGCTCGACCGCGTCTTCTCCGGCCTGGTGGCCGAGGGGATCGCGCTGTGGATCGGCTTCCAGGCCTTCATCAACATGGGCGTCAACCTGGGCGCGCTGCCTACCAAGGGGCTGACGCTGCCGCTGATGAGCTATGGCGGATCGGCCATCTTGATGAACCTGGTCGCCATCGCAGTCGTGCTGCGTGTCGACTATGAAAACAAACTGCTCATGCGCGGAGGCCGCGTATGAGGAGTTTGTTCACCAAAACAAACTGCTCCAGTGCGCAAGCACTGGCGGCTGCGCAGCAGCCGATGCGCGGAGGCCGCGTATGAGCAACTTGTTTCACCAAAACAAACTGTGCATTGCGCCAGCAATGCCAGGCGCGCAGCGCCTGATGCGTGGAGGGCGGGTATGAGCACGCAAAAAACCGCCCTCATCATGGCCGGCGGCACCGGTGGCCACATCTTCCCCGGCCTGGCGCTGGCCGAGGAACTGCGCGCGCGCGGCTGGCAGGTGCACTGGCTGGGCACGCCCGGTTCGATGGAGTCGCGCCTGGTGCCGCCTGCGGGCTTTGCGCTGGAGACCATCGACTTTTCCGGCGTGCGCGGCAAGGGGCTGGTCACGCTGGCGCTGCTGCCGCTCAGGCTGCTGATCGCCTTCTGGCAGGCGCTGGCCGTGGTGCGCCGCGTGCGGCCCGACGTGGTCGTCGGACTGGGTGGCTATGTGACCTTCCCGGGTGGCATGATGGCCGTGCTGGCCGGCAAGCCCCTGGTGCTGCACGAGCAGAACTCGGTCGCCGGCCTGGCCAACAAGGTGCTGGCGGGCGTGGCCGACCGCATCTTCACCGCCTTCCCCGGCGTGTTCAAGAAGGGCCAGTGGGTGGGCAATCCGCTGCGCAGCGCCTTTTTGCAGCAGAGCGCGCCCGAGCAGCGCTTTGTCGGCCGCAGCGGGCCGCTCAGGCTGCTGGTCGTCGGCGGCAGCCTGGGCGCGCGTGCGCTCAACGACATCGTGCCGCAGGCGCTGGCCTTGATTCCCGCAGACCGGCGCCCCGTCGTCACCCACCAAAGCGGCGCCAAGCAGATCGAGCAATTGCGCGCCAACTACGCGCAGGCCGGCGTCCAGGCCGAGCTGACGCCCTTCATTGACGACACCGCCAGCGCCTACGCCGCAGCCGACCTGGTGGTCTGCCGCGCAGGCGCCAGCACCGTGACCGAGATCGCCGCCGTCGGCGCGGCCGCGCTGTTCGTGCCCTTCCCGTTCGCGGTGGACGACCACCAGACGGCGAACGCGCGGTTCCTGGTCGACGCTGGCGGCGGCTGGCTGGTACAGCAGGCCGACCTGACGGCCCAGGGCCTGGCCGACCGATTGATGCAACTGGACCGCACTGCGCTGCTGCAGTGCGCCATGGAAGCGAAAAAAATGCAGAAAACCCAGGCCACCCGCGAGGTGGCGAACGCCTGTGAGGAGCTGGTATGAGCCTGTCCCAAGCCTTTACGTGGCATCCGTTGTCCCGCAAAGGCGGCAGGTGCAAGGCGCCCGCCGCAAGCCGCACTGATGTGCGGCGAGGACGGGCAACGCAGCAAATGCCGCCTTTGCGGGACAACCCTTTGGGCAAGGCAGCAAAAGATCGCACTCGTTGTTGCGTGTCTTGCCCAGGCGGCCGGCATGGGCCGCGACACGCGCCTAGATTGCGCCCTTTTGCTGTCTTGCGGACGTCACGTAAAGGCTTGGGACAGGCTCTATGAAACAGGCCATCCGTCACATCCATTTCATCGGCCTGGGCGGCTCGGGCATGTGCGGCATCGCCGAGGTGCTGCACAACCTGGGCTACCAGGTCTCGGGTTCGGATCAGAGCGACAGCGCCACGCTGCGCCGCCTGGCCGGGCTGGGCATTGCCACCCATGTGGGGCACGACGCGGCGCACATCGCCGGCGCCGACGCGGTCGTCACCTCGACCGCGGTGCAGGGCGACAACCCCGAGGTGCTGGCCGCACGCGAGAAGAAGATTCCGGTCGTGCCGCGCGCGGTGATGCTGGCCGAGCTGATGCGCCTGCGCAAGGGCATTGCGATTGCCGGCGCGCACGGCAAGACGACGACGACCAGCCTGGTCGCCAGCGTGCTGGCCGAGGCGGGGCTGGACCCCACCTTCGTGATCGGCGGGCGCCTGAACAGCGCCGGCACCAACGCCAAGCTGGGCCGGGGCGAGTACATCGTCGTCGAGGCCGACGAGTCCGATGCGTCGTTTTTGAACCTGCTGCCGGTGATGGCCGTCGTGACCAACATCGACGCCGACCACATGGAGACCTATGGCCACGACTTCGGCCGGCTCAAGCAGGCTTTCGTCGACTTCCTGCACCGCATGCCGTTCTACGGCACGGCCATTCTGTGCATCGACAACCCGGCGGTGCGCGAGATTGCCGGGCGCATCGCCTGCCCTGTGACCAGCTACGGCCTGGCCGAGGACGCGCAGGTGCGCGCGGTCGAGGTGCGCGCCGTCGGCACGCAAATGCATTTCACGGTGCAGCGGCGCAACGGCGTGACGCTGCCCGACCTGCAGGTGCGGCTCAACCTGCCGGGCGTGCACAACGTGCTCAACGCGCTGGCGACGATTGCGGTGGCCACCGAGCTGGGCGTCGACGACGACGCCATCGTGCGCGCGCTTGCCGCGTTCACCGGTGTGGGCCGGCGCTTCCAGAGCCACGGCGAGCTGCCGGCGCAGGGCGGCGGCAGCTTCACGCTGATCGAGGACTACGGCCACCACCCGGTGGAGATGGCCGCCACCATTGCCGCCGCGCGCGGCGCCTGGCCGGGCCGGCGCCTGATGCTGGTGTTCCAGCCGCACCGCTACACGCGCACGCGCGACTGCTTCGAGGACTTCGTCCAGGTGCTGGGCAGCGCCGATGCGCTCTTGCTCACCGAGGTCTACAGCGCGGGGGAGGCGCCCATCGTCGCCGCCGACGGCCGCGCGCTGGCGCGCGCGGTGCGCGTGGCCGGCCATGTCGAGCCGGTGTTCGTCGACGCCGTGGGCGAGTTGCCCGAGCGCATCGCCCAGCTGGCGCAGGACGGCGACGTGGTGCTGTGTATGGGCGCGGGCTCGATTGGCGCCGTGGCCGGCAACTTGGCGCAGGAGCTCAAGCAATGACACAGCAAACAACGCAAAACCCCACGCCCGCGCAGATCGCCGCCTGGGGCAAGGTGGCCGTGCTGATGGGCGGCAGCTCCGCCGAGCGCGAGGTCTCGCTGATGTCCGGCGGCGGCGTGCTGCAGGCGCTGCGCTCGCGCGGCGTCGACGCGCACGCGTTCGACCCGGCGCAGGCTGACCTGTGCGAGCTCAAAAGCCACGGCTACCGCCGCGCCTTCATTGCGCTGCACGGGCGCCACGGCGAGGATGGCACGGTGCAGGGCGCTCTGGAGCTGCTGGGCATTGCCTACACCGGCCCGGGCGTGATGGCGTCGAGCATTGCGATGGACAAGGTCATGACCAAGCGCATCTGGCGCTTCGAAGGCCTGCCCACGCCTGACTGGCGCCTGGTGGCCAGCAGCGCCGAGACGGCCCGGGCCTTCCAGGAGCTGGGCGCGCCGATGATCGTCAAGCCCGCGCGCGAGGGCTCGACGCTGGGGCTGACCAAGGTCACCTCGCTGGGCCAGTGCGAGCAGGCCTACCTGCTGGCCGCGCGCTATGACCCCGAGGTGCTGTGCGAGCAGTTCATCGACGGCGAGGAGACCACCTGCCCGGTGCTGGGCCAGGGGGGCGGCGCCCGCGCACTGCCGGTGATCCGCATCGTGGCTCCGCAAGGCAACTACGACTACCAGAACAAATACTTCACCGACGCCACGCAATACCACTGCCCCAGCGGCCTGCCCGCGGCCGAGGAGCGCGCGATCCGCGAGCTGTCGGTGCGCGCCTTCCAGACGCTTGGCTGCCGCGGCTGGGCGCGCGTGGACATCATGCTGCGCAAGAGCGACCGCAAGCCGTTTCTGCTGGAGATCAATACCTCGCCCGGCATGACCGGGCATTCGCTGGTGCCGATGGCCGCGCGCGCCGAGGGCACCAGCTATGAAGACCTGTGCCTGCACATTCTGGCCGGCGCGTCGCTGGACGCGCTGCAAGGGCGCGAGCACGCGGGAGAGGGCCCATGAACGCCGCGCTGCAGGTGCCGCTGGACGTGCGGCTGATGAACTGGACCGCCACCATGCTGTTGCTGCTGGCCTGCGCCGGCGCGCTGGTGCTGGCCGGCACCTGGGCGCTGCGCCTGCCGGTGTTCTCGGTGGTGCGCGTGTCGGTTACCGGCGACCTGGCGCACACGCAGGCGGCGGTCGTGCGCGAGCGCGTCGCCGGGCAGCTGCAGGGCAATTTCTTCACGATGGATCTGGCGCAGGTGCGCGCCGCCTTCGAGCACCTGCCCTGGGTGCGCCGCGCCCAGGTGCGCCGCGACTTTCCCAACGGCCTTGAGGTGCAGCTGCAGGAGCACGACGTGGCCGCCTACTGGGGCGAGCCCGGCAGCGGCATGCTGGTCAACCGCCACGGCGAGGTGTTCGAGGCCGACGGCGACGGCCTGGAGAGCGACAACCTGCCGCGTCTGCTGGGCACCACGCCCGACGCCGCCTCCGACATGCTGCAGATGGTCGGCCAGCTCGCGCCGGTGCTCGCGCCGCTGGGCTCGGCCATCGACACGCTGCAGCGCACCGCCCACGACGGCTGGCGCGTGACGCTGGACAGCGGCGCCGTGCTGCAGCTGGGCGCAAGCGACTCGCAGCCGCTGCTGGCGCGCGCCGCGCGCATGGTGCGCACGCTGGCGCCGGTGGCGCAGCAGCAGGGGCGCGGCGTGCAGGACCTGGAATACGCGGATCTGCGCTACGCCGACGGCTATGCGCTGCGCCTGCGGGGCGTGACGACGATTGACGTGGAGGGCGGCGGCGCGCGCAATCGCACGCCGGGCCGCAGAGGGTAGGAAAGCAACGATATGGCAAGAGAATACAAAGATGTCGTGGTGGGCCTGGACATTGGCACGGCCAAGGTCATGGCCGTCGTGGCCGAGGTGCTGCCCGGCGGCGAGCTCAAGCTCGCCGGCCTTGGCATGGCCGCGGGCAACGGGCTCAAGCGCGGCGTGGTGGTCAACATCGATGCGACGGTGCACAGCATCCAGCAGGCGCTCAAGGAGGCCGAGCTGATGGCCGACTGCAAGATCCAGCGCGTGTACACCGGCATTACCGGCAGCCACATCCGCGGGCAGAACTCGCACGGCATGGTGGCCATCAAGGACAAGGAGGTGTCGGCCGCGGACGTCGCGCGCGTGGTCGAGACCGCCAAGGCGATCTCGATCTCCAGCGACCAGCGCCTGCTGCTCGTCGAGCCCCAGGAGTTCGTGATCGACGGCCAGGACGTCAAAGAGCCGATCGGCATGAGCGGCATCCGCCTGGAGGCCAACATCCACATCGTCACCGGCGCGCAAAGCGCGGCCGAGAACATCATCAAGTGCGTGCGCCGCTGCGGCCTGGAGGTCGAGCAGCTGATGCTCAACCCCTTGGCCAGCAGCCAGGCGGTGCTGACCGACGACGAGCGTGAGCTGGGCGTGGCGCTGGTGGACATCGGCGCGGGCACGACCGACGTGGCCATCTTCACCGGCGGCGCGATCCGCCACACCGCGGTGATCCCGATCGCGGGCGACCTGATCACCAGCGACATTGCCATGGCGCTGAGAACGCCGACCAAGGACGCCGAGGACATCAAGGTCGAGAGCGGCCACGCCAAGCAGCTGCTGGCCGACCCCGACGTGCAGGTCGAGGTGCCGGGCCTGGGCGACCGCAGTCCGCGCATGCTCACGCGCCAGGTGCTGGCCGGCGTGATCGAGCCGCGCGTCGAGGAGATCTTCCAGCTGGTGCAGCAGGCGATCCGCGACTCGGGCTACGAGGAGGTGCTGTCGTCGGGCATCGTGCTCACCGGCGGCAGCGCGGTGATGCCCGGCATGGTCGAGCTGGGCGAGGACATCTTCCTGAAGCCCGTGCGCCGCGGCCTGCCGCTGTACTCAAGCGCGCTGGCCGACATGGTCGCCCAGCCGCGCGCGGCCACCGTCATGGGCCTCTTGGAGGAGGCGCGCATGGCGCGGCTGCGCGGTTTCAAGGTGGCGGCCAAGAGCGGCTCGGTCAAGACCGCGTTCGGGCGCTTCAAAGACTTCATCGTCGGGAACTTCTGACATGGCCGCGCAGCACACCCTGCTTTGCTCCACCGGGCCGCCGCAGCGCAAGCGCGGCCGCTGGCGACCGACCGGGCCGCCGGCGCGCGCGCCCACCGAGTTTCGTTTTTCATCCGTTTTTTCAACTCCATCCATCACAACACTGTTACAGGAGCATCCTCATGGCCATCGAAATGATTGAGACCGAAGCGTTCAACCAGGGGACGCAGATCAAGGTGATCGGTGTCGGCGGCGGCGGCGGCAACGCCGTCGAGCACATGATTGCGCGCGCCGTCCAGGGCGTCGAATTCGTCAGCGCCAACACCGACGCGCAAGCGCTGTTGCGCTGCTCGGCACACCGCACCATCCAGCTGGGCAACAACGGCCTGGGCGCGGGCAGCAAACCCGAGAAGGCGCGCGAGGCCGCGCAGCTGGCAGAAGAAGACATCCGCCAGGCCATCGAGGGCGCACACATGCTGTTCATCACCGCCGGCATGGGCGGCGGCACCGGCACGGGCGCCGCGCCCGTGATCGCTCGCATCGCCAAGGAGATGGGCATTCTCACCGTCGGCGTGGTCACCAAGCCGTTCGAGTGGGAGGGCAAGCGCCGCATGCAGAACGCCGACGACGGCCTGGCCGAGCTCGAAGCCAACGTCGACTCGCTGATCGTCGTGCTCAACGAAAAGCTGCTCGAAGTGCTGGGCGACGACATCACCCAGGAAGAGGCTTTTGCCCACGCCAACGACGTGCTCAAGAACGCCGTCGGCGGCATTGCCGAGATCATCAACGAGTACGGCCAGGTCAACGTCGACTTCGAAGACGTGCGCACCGTCATGGGCGAGCCCGGCAAGGCCATGATGGGCACGGCCACCGCCGCCGGCCCGGATCGCGCGCGCATCGCCGCCGAGCAGGCGATTGCCTGCCCGCTGCTGGAGGGCATCGACCTGTCGGGCGCCAAGGGCGTGCTGGTGCTGGTCACGGCCAGCAAGGGCAGCCTGAAGCTGTCGGAGTCGCGCCTGGCGATGAACACCATCAACGCCTACGCCTCGCCCGATGCGCACGTCATCTTCGGAGCCGCCTATGACGACACGCTGGGCGACGAAATCCGCGTCACTGTCGTCGCCACCGGCCTGTCGCGCGTGCAGGCCCGCCGCCAGCCCATGCAGGTCGTGCAGGGCAGCCTGCGCACCGGTACCGACAACGTCGAATACGCCATGCCGATCGGAGCCACCGGCACCGACTACGGCAACATGACCGTGCCCAGCGTCTGGCGCAACAACCGCACCCAGGCCGCGGCGCGCGTCGATGCGCTGTCCTCGGGCGGCATGGACGACCTGGAGATCCCGGCGTTTCTGCGCCGCCAGGCGGACTGATCCGCGCCAACGGGTCACGCGCCGCCGGCGCGCCCGCCCCCAGGCGGTGCGCCGGCTTTTTTCTGCCTGCAAGCACCCTGCGCAATGACGTTGTTTGACTGCAGGGCTTGGGGCCGCCGGCGGGGCGCGCCGGGCCGGGCCGACTAAAATCGACCGCCTATGCTTCAGCAACGCACGATCAAGACCCTGACCCGCGCCGTCGGCGTGGGCCTGCACAGCGGCCAGCGGGTCGAGCTGACGCTGCGCCCCGCGCAGCCCGATACCGGCATCGTGTTTCGCCGCACCGACCTGCCCGAGCCGGTCGATATCCCGATCTCGGCCGAATCGGTCGTCGACACGCGCATGGCATCGACCATTGGCGTCGGCGACGCCAAGGTGCACACCGTCGAGCACCTGATGTCGGCCTGCGCCGGCCTGGGGCTGGACAACCTCTACATCGACATCACCGCCGAGGAAGTGCCGATTCTCGACGGCTCGTCGGCTTCGTTCGTCTTCTTGCTGCAAAGTGCGGGCGTCGAGCTGCAGAACGCCCCCAAGCGCTTCATCCGCGTCATCCGCCCGGTGGAGGTACGCGAGGGCGAGGGCCACAACCTGAAGTGGGCGCGGCTCGACCCGTACCACGGCTTCAAGCTGCGCTTCGAGATCGACTTCGCCCACCCGGCGGTCGACTCAACCGGCCAGAGCGTCGAGTTCGACCTGGGGCAGGGCAACTACGCGCGCGACATTGCGCGGGCGCGCACCTTCGGCTTCACCAAGGACGTGGAAATGCTGCGTGCCAGCGGCCTGGCGCTGGGCGGCGGGCTGGACAACGCCATCGTCATGGACGACTACAAGGTGCTCAACTCCGACGGCCTGCGCTACGACGACGAGTTCGCCAAGCACAAGATCCTGGACGCAATGGGCGACCTGTACCTGGTCGGCCGCCCGCTGCTGGCCGCCTACAGCGCCTTTCGCAGCGGCCACGCGATGAACAACCAGCTGCTGCGCGCACTGCTGGCCCAGCCCGACGCCTGGGAGGAGGCCACCTTCGCCTCCGAGCGCCAGGCGCCCGCGGGTTTTGCCCGGCCGATCCAGGCCTGGTAAGCGCCCCCGCCGTCCCATGGTCATCGTCCGCACCCTGGTCATGCTGCTGCTCGTCGTGGCGGCGGTGTTCTTCGCTCTGTTTGCCGCCACCGGCCGCCAGCACTACAAACGCTGGGGCCTGGTCATCCTCAAGTGGACGCTGATCGCCGCCGCGGTGTTCTTCGGCGTGCTGATCGCGCAGCGCATCGGCTAGTACAGCAACCTGGAAGTAGAGGAACACAATGAAAGCGATGGAT
>PGEI01000005.1 GCA_002894305.1 Comamonadaceae bacterium CD01 | reverse complement strand
CAACCACCCGCAACAGCTACCCAAAAGAGAAGCGCCACCAGCAGCGAAGGGATGGAATTGTAGCTCAATTTTTAGTGTCACAAAGAAACATTCAACGATTCAAAGTCAGGCCTTGTCCAGATTGAACGCCTTGTGCAGGCAACGCACGGCCAACTCAACGTACTTGTCGTCAATCACCACTGAGGTCTTGATCTCTGATGTCGAAATCATCTTGATGTTGATTCCCTCTTCGCTCAGCGCATGGAACATCTGGCTGGCAACCCCGACATGACTGCGCATGCCGATGCCGACAATGCTGACCTTGGCGATCTTGTCGTCACCAATGACCTCTTGCGCGCCGAGCTGAGGCAGTACCTTGCTCTTGAGCAGTTCGGTGGCACGCTGGTAGTCATTGCGGTTGACCGTGAAACTGAAGTCGGTCTTGCCCTCCTTGCCGACGTTCTGGATGATCACGTCCACGTCGATGTTGGCAGCCGCCACCGGCCCCAGTATTTGATATGCGATGCCAGGCGTGTCCGGCACGCCAAGCACGGAAATTTTAGCTTCGTCGCGCGAAAACGCGATGCCCGAGACAATGGCTTTTTCCATTTGTTCATCTTCCTCAAAGGTGATCAATGTGCCTGACCTGGCTTCTTCGTCGATGTCGACGTCCCAGGACGTAAAGCTGGACAGCACGCGCAACGGCACCTTGTACTTGCCCGCAAATTCAACCGAGCGGATCTGCAGCACCTTGGAGCCGAGGCTGGCCATTTCGAGCATTTCCTCGAAGCTGAGCGTCGCCTGGCGGCGCGCTTCGGGAACTACGCGCGGATCAGTGGTGTAGACGCCATCGACATCGGTATAGATCAGGCACTCGTGGGCCTTGAGCGCCGCCGCAATGGCCACGGCCGAGGTGTCGGAACCTCCACGCCCCAGTGTCGTAATGTGGCCTTGCGCATCAATACCCTGAAAGCCCGTGATGATTACGACCTTGCCCGCATCCAGATCCGCGCGCACCCGCTGGTCGTCGATGGATTCAATGCGCGCCTTGGTGTAGCTGTTGTCGGTGCGCACCGGCACTTGCCAGCCGGTGTAACTCACCGCCTGCATGCCTTCGCCCTGCAGTGCAATGGCCAGCAAGGCCGATGAGGCCTGCTCGCCCGTGGCTGCCAGTTGGTCAAGCTCGCGGTGATAGGCGTCGCTGGCCTTGCCCGGAGAAAGCTCCTTGGCCAGGCCCAGCAGGCGGTTGGTTTCGCCACTCATGGCGCTGGGCACCACCACCATCTGGTGGCCGGCGCGCGCCCATTTGGCGACACGTTTGGCGACGTTGCGGATGCGCTCGGTCGAGCCCATCGACGTTCCGCCGTATTTGTGAACGTACAGTGCCATGAAAAATCTGCGATGACGGAGCGTTACTCACGGCGCGATTCGAGAAAATTGTTTTGGTGCGCCGACGATCCGCTCGATAGAGTGAGCCAAAACCTGTCAATTGTACCAAGTCAAATACAGGCCTTCGCGCCGCACATGGCCAATGCCCACCTTGATATCGATGCGGTGCCCTCGGGTGGTGCATGCGCCAATCTGGCGCTGCAGTTCAGCCAATTGCGCCGCACTGGCGCTGGCGCCATGGCTGCACAGCAACCAGTGGCGCAGCACATTGGCCTGGCGTGCCTGGCTCAAGGCCTGCAGCGCCGCCACACATGGGGGCGTGCCGACCTGCGCCAGATCCAGCGCCGCTAGTTCCTGTAGCAGCTCAGCGGCCTGGGCCGCATGCCGGCTGCTGCGCGTGAAGGTGTCGCGAAACTGCGGGAACACTTGCTGTAACGCCGGCAGCAACTGGCGACGGATGCGATTACGTGTATAGCGCAGATCAGCATTGCTCGGATCTTCGACCCAGGCGACGCCGCGCGCGCGCAGCCAGGCGCGCACCTCGTCCGCAGCAACCGAGAGCAATGGCCGATGCCAAGCGATGCCGCCACGCACACGGCACGTTGGCATCGCGGCCAGCCCTGGCACACCGGCGCCGCGCGACAGCGCCAGCAGCAGCGTCTCCACCTGATCGTCCGCGTGCTGGGCCAGCGCAATATCGCGCACAGGCCCCGCCAATTCCTGCAGGGCCTGGTAGCGCGCGCGGCGCGCTGCGTCTTCCGGGCTTTCCCCCTGGAGCGCTCGCGCATCCACACGGCGCACCCGCAGCGGCACGCCAAGCTGTAGGCACAGCTCACGGCAATGGCGCTCGAAGTCATCGGCGACGGCCTGCAGGCCGTGGTGCACATGCAGCGCCACGACCTGATTCGGCCAGCGCGCGTGGCAGGCAATCAGGAGCGCCGTCGAGTCGGCGCCGCCGCTGAGCGCGACGGCCAGCGGCAGGCCGGGAAAGAAACCCGCCATGGCGGCATCGAATGACTGCGTCATCGCAGTGGCCGCGCGGCAATGCCTACCAAGTTGCGCGCAAGACCGGGTCAGCGGCTGTCGGCCTTGGTATCGGTGAAGCGCCCATAGCTTTGCAGGCGTTCATAGCGGCGCTCGATCAGTTCCTCGGCCTTCAGGTCGGCCAGCTGGCGCCAGGCATCGCCCAGCGCACGCTTGAGGAAGGCGGCCATCTGCTTGTGATCTCGGTGCGCGCCACCGACGGGCTCATTGACGATTTTGTCGATCAGGCCCAGCGCCTTCAGGCGGTGGGCCGTGATGCCCATGGCCTCGGCGGCATCCTTGGCGCGCTCGCTCGACTTCCACAGGATGGACGCACAGCCCTCGGGGCTGATCACCGAATACACAGAGTATTGCAGCATGATGACCTGGTCGCCCACGGCAATGGCCAGCGCGCCGCCGGAGCCGCCCTCGCCGATCACCGAGGTGATGATCGGCACTTCCAGCTGCGCCATCTCGAAGATGTTGCGGCCAATCGCCTCGGACTGGCCGCGCTCCTCGGCGTCGATGCCGGGGAACGCTCCCGGTGTGTCGACGAAGGTGAACACCGGGAGCTTGAATTTCTCGGCCGTCTTCATCAGCCGCAGTGCCTTGCGGTAGCCCTCGGGACGGGTCATGCCGAAGTTGCGCAGCGCGCGCTCCTTGGTGCTGCGCCCCTTCTGGTGGCCGATGACCATGCAGGGATGACCGTTGAAGCGCGCCAGACCGCCGATCATGGAAAAGTCATCGGCGAAATGCCGGTCACCATGCATTTCGACGAAATCGGTAAAGATTTCGTTCACATAATCCATCGTGTAGGGGCGATCGGGGTGGCGTGCGATCTTGGTGATCTGCCACGGCGTCAGGCTGCTATAGATGTCCTTGGTCAGCTGGTGGCTTTTCTTGCTCAGCTGGTCGATCTCTTCAGAAATGTCCACTGCGCTTTCATTGTGGACATAGCGCAGTTCCTCGATCTTGGTTTCGAGCTCTGCAATGGGCTGCTCGAAATCCAGGAATGTCTTTTTCGCCAAAGTGGTTCTCCTCGTCTGGCCGCTCGGGCCGGGGCGCCGCACGGGCGCGCAATGCGTGTGTCTGTGTGGATGGCAGGCAGGCTGCCGCACGGTTCAATAGCTCACCGGCAGAGGATCCAGAGAGCGCCAAATATACCAAGTGGCCACGCTGCACCAAGGCTGCCAGGCCTGGGCCACCTCGCGTACATCGCTGCGGCTGACCGATTCACCAGAAAAATAATTGAGGCTGATGCCCTTGAGCAGGCCGACGTCGTCCAGCGGCAGCACGTTGGGCCGCATCAGGTGAAAGATCAGGAACATCTCGGCCGTCCAGCGGCCAATGCCGCGGATAGCGGTCAGCTCGGTGATGATGGCCTCATCAGCCATGTCCTGCCACTGCCCGGGGCGCAGCTTGCCGGCGTCAAAATGCAACGCCAGGTCGACGATGTACTCGACCTTGCGCGCCGACAGGCCTGCCGCGCGCATGTCATCCACGCGCAGGCGCAGTACCTCGGTGGGGTTCATCTCCGCAGGTAGCGCGGCGAAGCGATCCCAGACGCGCTGCGCCGCCTTGACCGAGATCTGCTGGCCGATGACGCTGCGCGCCAGCGTAACGAACGCATCGCCGCGCGTTTGCAGCGCTGCATCGCCATGCTGTGGAATCAGGCGCTTCATCACCCGATCCTTGCGTGCCAGGTGCTTGCAGGCATCGGCCCAATATATCGGCGAGCCGTCGTCAGACGCGTGCCGAGGGTGCGCGGTTGCTGCCATGGTTCAAGACATCCATGCGGCAAAGCCGCTCACGCCTGCGCCTGCCAAGTCGTCCCTGCCGGCCCGTCCTTGAGCACGATGCCGCGCGCCAGCAGCGCATCGCGAATGCGGTCGGCCTCGGCCCAGTTTTTCGCCGCCTTGGCGGCCGCTCGCGCGGCCACCTGGGCCTCGATCTCAGCGGCGTCGACGCCCGCCCCGGCCTGCAGATAAGCCCGCGGATCGGACTGCAGCAGCCCCAGAATCGCGCCCAGCGCCTTGAGCAGGCCGGCTGCCTGCGGGCTGCGGCTGCGGTTGACCTCGCCGGCCAGGTCGAACAGCACGGCAATGGCCTCGGGCGTGCCGAAGTCTTCGTCCATCGCCGCCTTGAAGCGCGCCGCGTAGGGGTTGGTCCAGTCGATGGCGACGCCCTCCTCGGCCGGCACCAGGCTCAGCGCGGTGTACAAGCGCTTGAGCGCGCCGCGCGCGTCGTCCAGGTGCACATTGCTGTAGTTCAGCGGGCTGCGGTAGTGACTGCGCACGACGAAGAAGCGCACGACCTCGGCGTCGTAGTGCTCCAGCACCTGGCGGATCGTGAAGAAATTGCCCAGGCTCTTGGACATCTTCTCGTTGTCCACGTTGATGAACCCGTTGTGCATCCAAACCTGCACAAAGGGCTTGCCCGTGGCACCCTCGCTTTGCGCAATCTCGTTTTCGTGGTGCGGAAAGGCCAGGTCGGCGCCGCCGCCATGGATGTCGAAGCTCTCACCGAGCAGCTCGCAACCCATGGCCGAGCACTCGATATGCCAGCCCGGGCGCCCGGGGCCCCAGGGGCTGTCCCACTTCACCTCGGCCGGTTCCTCGGGCTTGGCCGACTTCCAGAGCACGAAGTCCAGCGGATCATTCTTGCCGTCAAGCACCGCCACGCGCTCGCCAACGTGCAGTTCGTCGATCGACTTGCCCGACAGGCGGCCATAGCCTGGAAACTTGCGCACCGCAAAGTTGACGTCGCCGCCCTCGGCCTGGTAGGCCAGGCCATGGGCTTGCAGACGGCCGATCATGATCTGCATCTGCGGCACATAGTCGGTGGCCCGCGGTTCGTGGTCGGGGCGCGCAATGCCCAGCGCGTCGGCATCCTGGTGCAGCGCGTCGATCATGCGGTCGGTCAGGCTGCGGATGCTCTCGCCGTTCTCCACGGCGCGGCGGATGATCTTGTCGTCGATGTCAGTGATGTTGCGCACATAGGTCACCGCCAGGCCCGACGCGCGCAGCCAGCGCTGCACCACGTCAAAGGCCACCATCGAGCGCGCATGGCCCAGGTGGCACAGGTCGTACACCGTCATGCCGCACACGTACATGCGCACATGGCCGGGCTGAAGCGGCGAAAAGCGCTCCAATGCACGCGTGAGCGTGTTGTAGATACGCAAGCTCATGAAAGGGGTAGGAATCAGCAAAAAACATGCCGGCATGCGCATCCAGGGCGCCGCGCCGGCATTCCAGAGTGAGTGCATGTCCCGCCCGGGCATGCTCGCACCATTACAATCGGACAAGTATAAACCGGCCCGCCAGGGACTCGGGCGAGGGCCGCGCCGAAGCGGCCAAGTGGCGCCAAACCAGGCGGCAGCGCCCCTTTCCAATGGCTGGGCCAACACACCCCACCCCGGTCACACCTTTTGGTTTGCAGGCGCGACGAGCAGCCCGCGAACGGGCCGGGGCACAGCATTTGGATCAATGAAGGAGTGATTGGATGATTGCACGACGCAATGCCCTGGGCGGATTGACCGCCCTGGCCCTGGCAGCCCTGCTCGCCACGGGCGCAGCCCAGGCGCAGGACGCGCCGGCACAGGTCAAGCTGGCCACCACCGCCGGCGACATCGTGCTGCAGTTGAATGCAGCCAGGGCGCCCAAGACGGTGGCCAACTTCCTGCAGTACGTGCAGGACGGGCATTACGACGGCACCATCTTTCACCGCGTGATCGACGGCTTCATGATCCAGGGCGGCGGCTTCACACCCGACATGGCGCAAAAGCCCACGCGCGCGCCCATCCCGCTGGAGGCGGCCAACGGCCTGAAGAACAATCGCTACACCATCGCGATGGCACGCACGCAGGATCCGAACTCGGCCACCGCGCAGTTCTTCATCAACGTGGCTGATAACACCATGCTCAACGCCCCCAACCCCGACGGCCACGGTTACACGGTGTTCGGCAAGGTTGTGCAGGGCCAGGCCGTGGTCGACAAAATCCGCGCCGTCGCCACCGGCAACCGCGGCATGCACCAGAACGTGCCCACTACGGCGGTCGTGATCCAATCGGCCACCGTGCTCCCCTAATTTTTTTCACAGGACACCCCCATGAGCAACCCGAAAGTCGAACTGCACGTCACCATCAACGTCGCCGAGACCGCCACGCAAGGCGTGATCACGCTGGAGCTGGACGCTGTCAACGCGCCCAAGAGCACCGAGAACTTCCTGGCCTACGTAAACAACGGCCACTACGACGGCACCATCTTTCACCGCGTGATCAAGGGCTTCATGATCCAGGGCGGGGGCTTCACCGCCGACATGAAGCAGAAGTCGACGCTCGACCCGATCGAGAACGAAGCCGCCAACGGCCTGAAGAACGACGACTACACCATCGCGATGGCGCGCACCAGCGACCCGCATAGCGCCACCGCGCAGTTCTTCATCAACGTCACCGACAACGGCTTCCTAAACCACACCTCGCCCACACCCCAGGGCTGGGGCTACGCGGTGTTCGGCAAGGTGGTCGACGGCAAGGACATCGTCGACCAGATCAAGAAGGTGCGCACCACGCGCAAGGGCTTCCACGACGACGTGCCGTTCGACGCCGTGGTGATCGACAAGGCCGTCGCGCTCTGATCATGGCCCCGGCCGTGCCGCCCATGGCCGAGCTCGTGGCGCCGGCCGGCTGGCGCACGGTCGACCTGCTGTCGGATCTGCACCTGGACCGCCAGCACCCGGCCACGCTGGCCGCGTTTGCTAGCTATCTGCAGCACACACAGGCGGACGCCATACTGCTGCTGGGCGACCTGTTCGAGGTCTGGGTGGGTGACGACGCCATCGACGAGCCGGGCAGCTTCGAGGCCGAGGCCTGCGCGCTGCTGCAGCGCGCCGCCGCGCAAAGGCCGCTGTACTTCATGCACGGCAACCGCGACTTCCTGGTCGGTGCCGGCTTTGCCCGCGCCACCGGCGTGGCGCTGCTGGACGACCCCACGGTGCTCACGCTGGGCAGCGCGCGCTGGCTGCTCTCGCACGGCGACGCGCTGTGCCTGGACGACGTCGAATACCAACGCTTTCGCGCACTGGCGCGCGACCCAGCGTGGCAGGCGCAATTGCTGGCCCAGCCGCTGACCGCGCGCCGCGCCCATGGCAAGGCCGCCCGCAGCGAAAGCGAGGCGCGCAAGAGCAACCCGCGCGCCATCTATGCCGACGTGGACACCGGCGCAGCCCTCGCCTGGCTGCGCGCGGCCCGCGCCCCGACCCTGATCCACGGCCACACCCACCGCCCCGCCGACCACACCCTGCCCGGCGGTCGGACGCGCCACGTGCTGACCGACTGGGATCTGGACGACGCCCCCCACCGCGCCGAGGTGCTGCGCCTGGGCACTGATGGCAGCCTGAAGCGCCTGGGCCTGGGCGCGCTCTGATGGCTGCCGCCGGCCTGCGCCGCCTGCTCCACCGGCTGCGCGCCACGGTGGCGGGGCAGCCGGTGATCGACGACGCGCTGTGGCTGCCCACGGTGCAGCACTACCGCTTTCTTGCCGCGCTGCCGCTGGCCGACCAGGCCAAGCTGCGCGCGCTGGCCGCGCGTTTCCTGCGCCACAAGGAATTCACCGGTGCCCACAGCCTCGTCGTCACCGACGCGATGGCCGTGGCGATCGCCGCCCAGGCCTGCCTGCCCATACTGCACTGGGGCACGCCGCGCCAGGCGCTGACCTGGTACGACGACTTCGTCGGCATCGTCGTGCACCCTGCCGAGGCGGTGGCGCGGCGCACCGCGGTCGACGAGGCCGGTGTGGTGCACTACTACAACGAGGTGCTGCTGGGCGAGGCGATGGAGCATGGCCCGGTGATGCTCAGCTGGCCGGCCGTGGAGCAGGCTGGCCAGGCAGGCGAACAGGTGCACAGCGTGGTGATCCACGAATTCGTGCACAAGATCGACATGAAGAACGGCCCTGCCGACGGCTGCCCTCCGCTGCCGGCGGGCTTCATGGGCACGACGAGCGCGCGCGCCGCACACGCGCTGTGGCGCGACGCATGGAACCCGGCCTACGAACAACTGCGCGAGAAGGTCATTCTTGCCGAGCGCTTCGGCGGTGACTGGCCCTGGCTGGACGCCTATGCCGCCACTGCTCCGGCCGAATTCTTTGCCGTAGCCTGCGAGGCCTACTTCGTGCACCGCACGCGCTTCGCGCAGGAGTTTCCGACGCTGCTGCCGGTGCTCGATGCGCTGTTCAGGCCGGCTGGCGCCTGATTGGCGGGCCTTCAGAGAAAGCCAGGCCGGCGTTTATACGCGGTTCGCATAACCCACACCTTAGCCACCACCGCTGGCGGCCCCCATTCCTGCCTTCCCCCAGAGGGGGAAGGAGAAATAAGAATTTCCTCCGTTATCAAATGCGGGCGGCCTTGTTCCTGAAAGCGTCCATCCAGCCCAGCCCGGTGCTGGTGCCGCCCGGCACTGCACCGCGCCAGGGCCGGTACTCGCAGCCCACCCAGCCCTGCCAGCCGCACTGCGCTGCCACCTCGTCGATGACGGAGAACAAATAGGGGTGGTGCAGTTCGCCCCGGTCGGGCTCGTGGCGCTCCGGCACGCCGGCGATCTGGAAATGACCGACGCGGCCCGTGGGCAGGTATTGGCGGATTTTCATCGCCACGTCGCCCTCGGTGACCTGGCAGTGGTAGAGATCGAACTGCACCTGCAGGTTGGGTGCACCCACGGCCTGCACCAGCGCGTGCGCCTCGTCCTGGCGGCTGAGGAAATAGCCGGGCATGTCGCGCTGGTTGATCGGTTCGATCAGAACGCAGCGCCCCACCTGCTGCGCCTGTTCGGCCGCCCAGCGCAGGTTGTCCAGGTACAGGAGGCGCAGCGCCTCGCGCGCCTGGCCGGCGGGCACCAGGCCGGCCATCACGTGGATGCGCGGACAGTCGAGCGCAGCGGCGTAGTCCAGCGCGCGGTCAATGCCATTACGGAACTCCGCCTCGCGCCCCGGCAGGCAAGCCAGGCCGCGCTCGCCCGCGGCCCAGTCGCCGGGCGGGGCGTTGAACAACACCTGCTGCAGGCCGTGATCCTGGAGGCGCTTGGCGATGTCGGCAGCGGGGTGCTCGTAGGGGAACAGGTATTCGACGCCCTTGAAGCCATCGGCGGCGGCGGCGGCGAAGCGGTCGAGGAAGGCATGCTCGTTGTAGAGCATGGTCAGATTGGCAGCAAAGCGCGGCATGTTTTATTCCTCACCAGCGCGCATTGAAAGTAGCGCGCAACTCATCAATTTGTACCGCGTCCAGCGCGGCCGGTTTGGGCGACGACAGCAGCCACAGCCGCGCCGTCTCCTCCAGTTCCTCCAGCACCGCCATCGCGGCGGCCGGGCTGTCGTGCCACACGTTGGGCCCCAGGCGCGCCAGCATGACGGCGCGCAGCGGAGCGCCCTGCGCGCCGTAGCGCGCAATCGCCCGGGCCACGGCCTCGGCGGCCTCGGGCGCGCCGGGGCGGTGGTAGGGGATGACGGGCACATGGCCGACCTTCATCACGAAGTATGGCGTGAGGGCGGGTAGCAGCTCCCCGCCCTGGGGCTGCAGCGTCAGCGCCACGCAGTGCGTGCTGTGGGTGTGGATCACGCAGGCGGTCTGCGCGTCGAACACGCGAGCGGCGGCGTAGATGCGCGCGTGCAGCGCAATGGTCTTGCTCGCGCGGTCGCCGCTGACCTGCCGGCCCTCGCCGTCCAGCCGCGCCAGGCGCGCCGGATCGAGAAAACCCAGGCAGGCGTCGGTGGGTGTGATGAGAAAGCCGTCATCGAGCCGCACGCTGATGTTGCCCGCCGTGGCGTGCGCGTAGCCGCGCGCGAACAGGCTGGCGCCGACGCGGCAAATCTCCTTGCGCGCCTGCGTCTCGGTCATGCCAGCACCTCGAAAGCACGCGTGAAGAAGTCGTCGCCGCCAAAGTTGCCGGACTTGAGCGCAAGGTGCAGCCCGCCGCCCAGCGCCTGCGCGTGGCACCACGGCACGCCGGGGTCGATCTGCGCGCCGATCTGCATCTGCGCCACGCCCAAAGCCTGCACGCAGGCGCCCGAGGTCTCGCCGCCGGCGACCACCAGCTGGCGCACGCCGTGCTCCACCAGCCCGCGCGCGACGGCGGCCAGCGTGCGCTCGACCAGCGCGCCGGCGGCTTCCACGCCCAGGCGCGCCTGCACCGACTGCACGGCGGCGCTGTCCGCCGTCGAATAGACCAGCACCGGGCCACGTGCCAGCAGCGGTGTGGCCCAGGCCAGCGCCTCGGCTGCCATGTCCGCGCCCTCGGCGATGCGCTGCGGATCGATGGCCAGCGCCTGCCCGCCGCGCGCGATGAAGTCCTGCACCTGGCGCTGCGTGGCCTGCGAGCAGCTGCCCGACACCACGGCGCGCAGCCCCTGAGCGGACGGCAGCTGGCTGGCAGCGCGCGAGGGTACCAAGCCGAAGTTGGCCGGCAGCCCGATGGCCACGCCCGAGCCGGCCGTCACCAGCGGCATGCCGGCCAGCGCCGGCCCCAGGCGCAGCAGGTCGCCGTTCGATACCGCATCGACGATGGCAATGCCCACGCCCTCGGCGCGCAGCTGCGCGATGCGCTCGGTGATGGCCTGCGGCCCGCGCGCAACCACGGCGTGGTCGATCAGCCCCACCTTGCGCCGGCACTGCGCCTGCAGCACGCGCACCAGATTGGCGTCGGTCATCGGCGTCAGCGGATGGTCGCGCATGCCGCTGTCGCTCAGCAGCAGATCGCCGACGAACAGGTGGCCCTTGAACACCGTGCGCTGGTTGTCCGGGAAGGCCGGGGTGGCGATGGTGAAGTCGCAGCCCAGCGCGTCCATCAGCGCCTCGGTCACCGGGCCGATGTTGCCGGCCGGCGTGCTGTCGAAGGTCGAGCAGTATTTGAAATAGATCTGGCGCGCGCCCTGCGCCCGCAGCCAGGCAAGTGCGGCCAGCGACTGCACCACCGCCTCGCTTGCGGGAATGGTGCGCGACTTGAGCGCGATGACCACCACATCAACATCGGCCGCCGGCGGGCCGGCGGGCACGCCAATGGCCTGCACCACGCGCATGCCGGCGCGCACCAGGTTGTTGGCCAGGTCGGTTGCGCCGGTGAAGTCATCGGCAATGCAGCCGAGCAGCAGTTGGCCCATGGTCAACCTTTCAGCGCCAGCTGGATGGCCTGCGGGTTCTCGCGCACGTATTCGCGCAGGATGGCGGCAAAGCCTTCGTCGGGCAGCAGCCCCAGCGCTGCGGCGCGGCGCGCGTCGAAGCGGCTGGGCCAACTGCCCACGATGGCCTCGATGGCCGCATCGCACCGCCAGTCGATCAGCGCCGTTGCCGCGTCGCCGGCCAGCGCGTGCAGCGCCTGCACCATCTCGGCCACCGTGGTGGTCAGTGCCGGCAGGTTGACCGCGGTGCGCGGCCCCCATTCGGCACTGCCGGCCGTGGCCGCGCGCAGCAGGCCGCGCACCGCGCTGGCGGGCGATGACAGCGCCACCGCCGTCTCGGGCGGCACCGGGCAGACGGTGCGCTCACCGGCCAGCGGCTCGCGCAGCAGGCCGCTCAAAAAGCTGGACGCCGCTGCGTTGGGCCGCCCCGGGCGCACGCTCACCGTCATCAAGCGCACGCTGCGCCCGCGCACAAAGCCCTTGCGTGTGCAGTCGGCCACCAACTGCTCGCCAATGAACTTCTGAATGCCGTAGCTGTTTTGCGGCGTGGGCAGCGTGTCGTCCTGCACCACTGCGGGCAGCGGCACGCCGGGCGCACTGCCAAACACCGCCACCGAGCTGGAGAACACGAACACCGGCGCGCGGCCCGCGTTGCGGCAGGCCTGCAGCAGCGCCCGCGTGGTGCGCACATTGCTGCGCATGCCCAGGTCGAAATCGGCCTCGCACTCGCCGCTCACCGCCGCGGCCAGGTGGTAAACCAAGTCGGCGTCGGCCAGCGGCAGCGCGCCCCCATCGATCTGCTCCAGCAGGTCACCCTGCAGGCCCTGCACGCGCGCATCCGCCAGCAGGTCGGCGGGCGGCGCCACGCGATCCACCAGCCACAGCCGCGCAATGGGCCGGGGTGCGGCGCCGTCCAGCGCAAGGCTGCCCTGCGCCAGCAATTCACGCGCCAGGCGCGCGCCCAGAAAACCACAGCCGCCGGTAATCAAGATGTTCATGCCAATGTCCTTTGCACTTGGCGCGCATTGCCGCGCCACCTGGATTGGCATTGTGACCAAATCCGCGGGCCCGCCGTCGCTGACAATCGCCCCCTGCATCTGTCTTCCCACTCTTTTACCCATCGTCCACCTCCGTGATCAAAGGCCTGGCCGCATCGCTCATCGCCTCCGTGCTGTTTGGCGCCATGTACTACCTGGCGCCGCTGCTGGCACCGCTGGACGGCGAGCAGATCTTTGGCTGGCGCGTCATCGCCACGCTGCCGTTCACCACTGCGCTGCTGCTGGGCATGGGCCAGTGGCAGCGGGTGCGGCTGCTGGCGCAGCGCGTACGGCGCACGCCACTGCTGGCGCTGGGCCTGCTGGCCAGCGCGGCCATGCTGGGCGTGCAACTGTGGCTGTTTCTGTGGGCACCGCTGCACGGGCGGGCGCTGCCGGTGTCGCTGGGCTATTTTTTGCTGCCGCTGGTCATGGTGCTGGCCGGCCGCCTGCTCTACCGCGAGCGGCTCACTCGGCTGCAGACACTGGCCACGCTGCTGGCCGCCGCCGGCGTTGCGCACGAGCTGCTGCGCGCGGGCAACATGTCGTGGGAGACCTGGCTGGTGGCGCTGGGCTACACGGTGTATTTCGTCACGCGCCGCCAGCTGGCCAGCGACCATCTGGGCGGACACTGGCTGGACATGCTGCTGCTGGTGCCGCCCGCGCTGTGGTACGTGCTGCGCACACCGTCGTCGCTGCCGCTGGTGCTGGAGCAGCCCCACCTGTGGGCCATGGTGCCGGTGCTGGGCGTGATCAGCGCGGTGGCGCTGGCGCTGTACATGGCCGCCAGCCGGCTGTTGCCGCTGGGGCTGTTCGGACTGCTCAGCTACGTGGAACCGGTGCTGCTGGCGCTGGCAGCCCTGGCGCTGGGCGAGAGCATCTCGCCGGCGCAGTGGCCCACCTACGGGCCGATTTTCGTCGCCGTCGGCGTGCTGGTCATCGACGGCGCGCTGCGCCTGCGCCGCGCGGGCGGCTGACACTGCCGGGCGCAGCCCGCGTCCTGGCGTCCAGCGCCACGTCCTCCCACTGGCCGGGCGCCAGTCCATCCAGCGTGTAGGGGCCGATGGCCACCCGCACCAGGCGCAGCGTGGGGTGGCCGACCGCGGCGGTCATGCGGCGTACCTGGCGGTTGCGGCCCTCGCTGATGACCAGCTCGATCCAGCTGTCGGGCACGCTCTGGCGCACGCGGATCGGCGGATCGCGCGGCCACAGCAGAGGCGGCGGGTCGAGCCGGCGCACCTGCGCAGGCAGCGTTACCCCGTCGCGCAGCGCGACGCCGCGGCGCAGCGCATCCAGCGCCTGCGTATCCGGCACGCCCTCGACCTGCACCCAATAGGTCTTGGGCAGCTTGTGGCGCGGGTCGCTGATGCGCGCCTGCAACCGGCCATCGTCAGTCAGCAGCAACAGCCCCTCGCTGTCGGCGTCCAGCCGCCCGCAGGCGTAGACGCCGGGAACTGGCAGCACATCCTTCAGACCGCGCCAACGCCCCTCCGGCGTGAACTGGCTGAGCACGCCATAGGGCTTGTTCAGGCGCAGCAAACGGTAGGGAGGATGGGCAGACATGGCGCCTGGAGTGTAGGCCGCGGCCGGTCGGCGCACGTTATGCAAAAAACTTTTACCGCAATGCATCATTTGCGCATTGGGTCATAATCGCGGCCCATGCCCTGCGCTGCAGCGGCTCATCCGCCAAACGGATGAACCACTGGCAGCCAGGGCATTCCCACGTTGGCACCACGCACATGCCGTGCGCCGTGGCTGCGCCCACAAGGCACAGGCATTGCGTTGTCTGCAGCCATCCACCGCGGGTGGATGGCCGTTTCCCTCAATTTCCGATCCGTCTCAAGAGTGGTTGACCATGCGTCAAGAACAAGACTTCCTGGGCAGCATGCCCATCCCCGATGACGCCTACTGGGGCGTGCACACCGCACGCGCAGTGGAGAATTTCCCGATCTCGGGCCACACCGTGGCGCAGATGCCCGACCTGGTGCGCGCCTTCGGCTACGTCAAAAAGGCTGCGGCCCAGGCCAACGCACAGCTGGGCGCCATCACGGCGCACCAGGCCGACGCCATTGCCCGCGCCTGCGACGACGTGATCGCCGGGCAGCTGAACGCGCAGTTCGTCGTCGACGTGATGCAGGGCGGCGCCGGCACCTCGACCAATATGAACGCCAACGAGGTGATCGCCAACCGCGCACTGGAGCATCTGGGGCTGGCCAAGGGCCACTACGACGCCATCCACCCCAACGACCACGTCAACGCCTCGCAAAGCACCAACGACGCCTACCCCACCGCGGTCAAGCTGGCGACCTGGTTCGGGATCCAGACGCTGCTGCAGGCCCTGGCCGGGCTGCGCGGCGCGTTCGAGGCCAAGGCGGTTGAGTTCAAGGGCATCCTCAAGATCGGCCGCACCCAACTGCAGGACGCGGTGCCGATGACGCTGGGCCAGGAGTTCGAGGCGATTGCCAGCATGCTGGCCGACGACGAGCAGCGCCTGAAGGACAGCGCCGCACTGATGTGCGAGGTGAACATGGGCGGCACCGCCATTGGCACCGGCATCAACGCGCCGGTGGGCTATGCCGAGGTGGTCACGCAGCGCCTGGCCGCGCTGTCGGGCGTGCCGGTGCACCTGGCGGGCAACCTGATCGCCGCCACCAGCGACACTGGCGCCTTCGTCGACATCTCGGGCATCTTGAAGCGCATCGCCGCCAAGCTGTCCAAAATCAGCAACGACCTGCGCCTGCTGTCCTCGGGCCCGCAAGCCGGCGTGCGCGACATCCGCCTGCCGGCGCGCCAGGCGGGCTCGTCCATCATGCCGGGCAAGGTCAATCCGGTGATCCCGGAAGTGATGAACCTGGTGTGCTTCGAGGTCATCGGCAACGACGTGGCCATCACCATGGCGGTGGAGGCCGGCCAGCTGCAGCTCAACGCCTTCGAGCCGCTGATGGCCTGGTCGCTGCACAAAAGCCTGGCCCACCTGGCCAACGCCTGCCGCACGCTGCAGGTCAACTGCGTCGAGGGCATCACGGCCAACCAGGATCTGCTGAGCGAGCGCATTGCCGAGTCGGTGACGCTGGTGACCGCGCTCAACCCGCTGATCGGCTACGAGAAGGCCGCGGCCATCGCCAAGCTGGCCATTGCCAGCGGCAAGCCGATCGCCCAGGTGGCCGAGGATCTGGGCATCATGAGCCAGCAGGAAATGCGCGCACTGCTCGTGGTCGAGCGGCTGACGCAGGCCGGCGCGCTCAAGGCCACGGCCTGAACCGGCAGGCGCCGCCCAGCGCCTGCACTGCGCGCACGAACAATAAAAAAGCCGCTCTCGGAGCGGCTTTGCCGTACAGGGGCGCCCGTTACTTTTTGACCTGCTCGGACTCGACGACCATGTCCAGCACATAGGCCAGCGACGAGGCGTCGGCCGGCGGGTTCTTCACGCGGTAGCGATCCAGGCGCAGCACGTTGCGCACGCCGTCCTGGTGCTGCCAGCCTTCGATCTGGCCGTAGAACAGCTCCCACGGCCCTGCGCCTTGCTTGACTCCGTTGTCGGCATAGCGGATCTCGCGCACACGCAGGCATTGCGCGTCCTTGACGACGCCGTGGCTGCAGGCCACGCGGTCGGGGGCAACTTCCCAGAAGACGCGCTCTGGCGCGCTACCGTAGCGCGTCTGCGGCGTAGGCGTGCCCGCCAGCTCCCAGCGGCTGCCGTCGGCAAAGCCGAGCGTGAGCACCGGTGCGCCGCCACCCTGCGCCAGCTGCGCGCTGCGCGCGCTGGGCAGTTGCTGACCGACGCGATGCTCCAACTGCATCAGGCCGTCCTCGGCGCAGGCGCGCATCGTGCTCATCGGGCGCTGTACCTGCAACTGCGTGCCATCGATTCGGTAGCCGGCATTCATGATGTTGCACAGCTGCTGCACCGACAACTGGCGGGCGTTGAACTGCAGACGCAGTGGCTTGCGGCCCTTCAACTGCCAGGCCTGCGTTGCCTGGCCGGCGCCGTCGTGCGCGGTGCGCAAATCCCATACATAGGCTTGCAGTTGCTCGGCGGTGGGGGCGGCCTGGTTCATGGTCTGGGCGGGCTGCTGCGCGCAGGCTGCCAGCAAGGCAGCGCCGGCCAGCAGGCCAATGCGGGTAATGCTTTTGAAATGGATCATGGCGAAATCAGAGTAATGCGGCGGGGCACAAGTTCCGCGGCATCGGCCCGGGGCGCGAACAGCCCGCTGCCAATGCTGGGCTTACTTGCCCCAGCTGTCCTTGAGACTGGTGATGCGGTTGAACACCGGCTTGCCGGACGCATGGTCGTGGCGGTCGGCGACGAAGTAGCCGTGGCGCTCGAATTGGAATTTGTCGTCGGCCCGCGCTGCGGCCAGCGAGGGCTCGGCCCAGGCGGTGGCCACGCGCAGGCTGCCCGGGTTAAGCAGTGTCAGAAAATCCTTGCCGCCGGCGTCGGGCTGGGCGTCGGTGAACAGGCGGTCGTACAGCCGCACCTCGGCCTGCACGCCGTCGTGCGCGCCCACCCAGGTGATGGCGGACTTGGCCTTGACGCTGTCGGCGCCGGGCGTGCCGCTCTTGGTGTCGGCGATGACCTTGGCGTGTACTTCGGCCACCTGGCCGTCCGCGCCGCGCACGCAGCCGGTGCACTCGACGACGTAGCCGCCTTTGAGGCGTACCAGGTTGCCCGGGAACAGGCGCTTGTAGCCCTTGGGCGGGGTCTCCTCGAAGTCCTCGCGCTCGATCCACACCTGCCGCCCCAGCTTGAACCGGCGCGGCGCGGGCGCCTCCTGCCCGTCCACCGCGTGCGGCAGCGCGGGCAGTTGGCAGTCCTCCAGGTGGCCGTCGCTGCCAAAGACCTCGGCCCAGTTGGTCAGCACCAGCGGCACCGGGTCGAGCACCACCATGGCGCGGTGGGCACGCGGCTCCAAATCCTCGCGCAGGCAGCCTTCCAGCGTCGCATAGTCGATCCAGCTGTAGTCCTTGGTCACGCCGATGCGGTCGCAAAACAGCCGGATGGCCGCCGGCGTGTATCCGCGCCGGCGCAACCCGACGATGGTGGGCATGCGCGGGTCGTCCCAGCCGGCGACGATGCCGTTGTCCACCAGGTGCTTGAGCTTGCGCTTGCTGGTGATGACGTAGGTGAGATTCAGCCGCGCAAATTCATATTGGCGCGGCTGGGGCGTGGCAATCAGGTCGCCCTCGGCCAGGCGGTCGAGCAGCCAGTCGTAAAACGGGCGCTGATCCTCGAATTCCAGCGTGCAGATGCTGTGCGTGATGCATTCGAGCGCGTCTTCGATCGGGTGCGCAAAGGTGTACATCGGGTAGATGCACCACCGGTCGCCGGTATTGTGGTGCGTGGCGCGGCGAATGCGGTAAATCGCCGGGTCGCGCATATTGATGTTGGGCGACGCCATGTCGATTTTTGCGCGCAGCACCGCCGCACCGTCGGGCAGCTGGCCGTCGCGCATCGCGCGAAAGCGCGCCAGACTCTCGGCCGGGGTGCGGTCGCGAAACGGGCTGTTCACGCCGGGCTTGCTGAAATCGCCGCGGCTGGCGCGCATCTCGTCGGCAGTCTGCTCGTCGACGTAGGCGTGGCCGGCCTCGATCAGGTACTCGGCAGCGCGGTACATGAAGTCGAAGTAGTCGCTGGCGAAATACTGGTGCTCGGCGCCGTCGGTGTCCTTCCAGTCAAAGCCCAGCCAGTGCACCGCATCGATGATGCTGTCCACGTACTCCTGGTCTTCCTTCTCCGGGTTGGTGTCGTCGAAGCGCAGGTGGCACACGCCCTGGTAGTCGCGCGCCAGGCCAAAGTTCAGGCAAATGCTCTTGGCGTGGCCCACGTGCAAATAGCCATTGGGCTCGGGCGGAAAGCGCGTGCGAATCGCCGCAGCATCCAGCGCGCCGGCGCGCTGGTGCGCCGCGTCGCCGGGGCTGCCGGCCCAATGGTTGTGTGCGTGCTTGCCGGCGGCCAGGTCGGCTTCGATGATCTGGCGCAGGAAATGGCTGGGTTTGGTCGGCTCAGCCGACGGTACAAAAGGGGCAGGAGTGCTCATCCCGGGGATTCTAGTGTGGAGGCGCTCCGCGCCCGGCTGCCCGGCACCTGCTCACCAGCGCCGCAAGTAACCGGCTGACACGTCCTGTTGACCAACGGACACACAAACGCAACACAACCCTGCCAACCTGAAGGCCTGTCGCGCGTTAAGACAATGAACCACGATCAAGACCAGGACTGCCTGCCACAGGCAGCGCCCCGGTCTGCCCATGCACCCGGCGCATGCGCCACTGCCCAGGAGATACCACCATGTCCAAGCTTTCCGCCCTCTGGCGCCCCCGCGCAGCCGTAGCCGTTCTGGCTACAGCCTTGCTGGCCGCCGCCGGCAGCGCCCAGGCGCGCAGCGACGTGTACTGGTCGGTCGGCGTGAACGCCCCCGGCATGGTCGTTGGCGTGGGCAGTGTGCCGCCGGCCGTGGTCTACGCCACGCCACCGGTCTACTACGCGCCGGCACCGGTGTATTACGCACCGCCGCCGGTGGTCTATGCCCCGCCAGTCTGGCGCGGGCACCACCGCAAGCACAAGCATTACGCTCCGCCACGCGGCCACCACTACGGCCATGGCCACCCGGGCCGCGGCCACGGCGGCCACCGGCGCTGAGGGTCGGCCACAGCCGCATAATGGCCGGCTGACTGCTTCTCAGCCCACGCCATGCCCCAAACCGTCTACGTCCTCAATGGCCCCAACCTGAATCTGCTGGGCACGCGCGAGCCCGGCATCTACGGCGCGCAGACGCTGGACGACGTACGCCAGCTGTGCGAGGTCGCCTGCACCCGCCACGGCCTGACGCTTGCGTTTCACCAAAGCAACCATGAAGGCCAGTTGGTCGACTGGATCCATGAAGCCGGTCGCCTGCACGCATCGGGCGGCCTGGCCGGCGTGGTGCTCAATGCCGCGGCCTACACGCACACCAGCGTGGCGTTGCTTGATGCGATCAAGGGCACGGGCGTGCCACTGGTCGAGTTGCACATCAGCAACGTCCACGCGCGCGAGCCGTTTCGCCACCACTCCTATATCGCAACGGCGGCGCGCGCCGTGATGTGCGGCTTTGGCGTTGCCGGCTACGGCCTGGCGATCGACGCCATCGCCCAATGGTGAAGCCGCAAGGCCACGCGCTGGAGCTGCCCGCGTGGCTGCAACCGCTGGAGCAGCGCGCCAGCCGCCACGCCACCGCCATGGCCGGAGGCGGGCGCATGGTGTGGCACCACTGGGGGACGGATACCAGCGACCACGCGCCGCTGGTGCTGCTGCACGGAGGCAGCGGCAGCTGGACGCACTGGGCGCACAACATCGACGCGCTGGCCGCCAGCGGCCGCACGCTGTGGGTGCCCGACCTGCCGGGCTTTGGCGACTCCGATCCGCCCCCGCAGGGCTGCGACGCGCAGGCCATGGTGCAGCCGCTGGCCGATGGCCTGCAGCTGCTGCTGGGCGCTCAGGAATGCGACCTGGTCGGTTTCTCGTTCGGCGGACTCACCGGCGGCCTGCTGGCCGGCGCCCACCCCGAGCGGGTTCAGCGCCTGGTGCTGGCCGGCGCGCCGGCCATGGGCGTGGTTCCGCGGCGCCAGTTCCAGTTGCGCGGCTGGCGCCACCTGAAGAACGAAGAGGCCCGCAACGCGGTGCACCATCACAACCTGGCCGAACTGATGCTGCACGACGCCGCGCGCATCGACGCACCCACGTTGCAACTGCATGTGCACAACGTGCTGCGCGACCGTCTGCCGCAGCGACGCACCTCGGACACCGACGCGCTGGCGCGTGCCCTCGCGCAGGTGACCAGCCCCGTCCACGCCATCTACGGCGCCCACGACGCACTGTACAAATCCTGGATCAGCCACCTGGACAGCGCCTTTGCCGCCACCGGCGCGCCCTACCGCGGCCTGCAGCTGATTGCGGATGCCGGGCACTGGGTGCAGTACGAGCAGCCGCAGACGTTCAACGCGGCGCTGCTGCGCGTGCTGGGCTGACAGCCCTCGCACCGGCGCGCGTCAATCGCGGCGCAGCAGCACCGCGCCGATGGCGACGACCACACAGACCATCGCCGCCATGTCCTGCCAGTGCGGCCACTCGCCAATGACCAAAGGCGCGCTGAGCGTGCCAATCAGTGGCACGGCCATCACGCTCATCGCGCTGGTGGCCGGCGGCAGCGCGCGCGCCAACGCAAACCAGACTACCTGCGCCGCACCGTAGTTGATCAGCACCGTCCAGACCAGTACCACCCACATTACCGCGCTGAAATGCCAGTTCTGCGGCGGCTCCAGCCACAGTGCCAGCGCGGCAATGACCAGCGCGGACAGCACCATCATCCACACCACCAGTGTCTCGGCCGGCATCGTCAGATGCGCGCGGCGCATCCAAATCGTGCCCAGCGCCCAACTCAGCGCCGCGCCCTGCATCCAGGCAATACCCAGCGGGCTGCCAGCCAGCTGCGCCAGCTCATTGCCCAGCAGCAGCGCAATGCCGGCAAGCACCGCGGCCACTGCCAATACCAGCCGACCGGTCAGCCGCTCGCCATAGAACAGCACGCCCAGCAGCACGGTCCACACCGGCATGGTAAAGCCCAGCGTGGCCGCGCGCCCGGCCGGCAGGTGCGCCACGCCAATGATCGACAGCGCGTGCCAGCCCAGGATGTTGGGCAGGCCCAGCACCACCACGTCGCGCCACTGGCGCTCGCCGCGCGGCAGCATCGGCAGGCCGCGCGCGCCAAAGTACCAGGCCAGCGCCAGTGCGCCCAGGCCCATGGTCAGCGCACGAAAGTACAGCGGCGAGAGCTCGCGCAGCGCCAACTTCATCACGGGCCAGTTCAGGCCCCACATCAAGGTCAGCAGCAGCAGGCCAATGAGCTGGCGGCGGGACAGGGCGGTCATGGCAAACAAGGGCGGGAACACGCCAGTGTCACCGATCGCCCTACCGTGCGGCTCTAGCCGACGCCGGCGCGCCCTGCGCAATCGCCGAACCAAGCCATCAACAGCGGCGATGGCCGGACAGCCCCCCCCCGCCGGGCACCGCGGCACTGGCCGCGCCGCGGCAAGCGCTGCACAATGCACCCATGTCTGACCGCCCTTCGCCCAACATTCCTTCGCGTTACCAGCCCCGCGCCAGCCGTTGGCCAGCCTGGTTGGTGGTCTTGGCCTTGGCCCTGCTGGCGCTGGCCGCCGCCTGGTGGGTGTGGATGCGCCCGACCGAACTGCCAATGCCCGCCAACACGCCTGCGGCCAGCACGACCGCCACCTCGGGACAGTCCTCGCCTGACCAGCCGCCCGCCGAACCGGCCAGCACCGACGCCGAGGCCCCGTTGTACCCGCTGCCGCCCGAGGCCGGTGACGACACCCTGCCCCTACCCCTGCCCGCCCAGGCCGACGGCGATGCGCTGGTTGCACAGGCAGCGCAAGACTTGCTTGGCAAGGCGCAAGTGCTGCAGTTTTTCCAGCTCGACGCCCTGGTTCGGCGCATCGTCGCCACGGTGGACAACCTGGCGCGCCCGCTGGCGCCCGCGCAACTGTGGCCGGTGCATCCCACACCGGGGCGTTTCAGCGCCGAACAGACTGAGCAAGGCCTGGTGATTGCACAAGCCAATGTGGCGCGCTACCGCCCGCTGGTCGCGCTGGCCGAGTCTCTACCGCTGGACGGCGCGGCGCGCCTGTACCGCCACCTGTACCCGCTGTTCCAGCAGGCCTATGAAGATCTGGGCTACCCCGAGCAGTATTTCAACGACCGGCTGGTGGCCGTGCTCGACCACCTGCTGGCCACGCCCGAGCCGGCCCAGCCGCTGCGCGTGCAGCTCACCCCGGTCGCGGGCGAGGTTCCGTCACTGCGCCCCTGGGTGCGCTACGAGTTCGCCGATGCCGCCCTGCAGCAGCGCTCCAGCGGCCAGAAAATCCTGCTGCGCATGGGCGCGGACAACGCCAGGCGCCTGAAGACCGTGCTGGCGGGCTTTCGCGCGCGCGTGGCCGTCGGTGCCGACGAGACTGCCCAGCGGCCTTGAGAGGCTGAAGCTGAGGCTTGAACTCGACCCGCGCGGCGCGGCCACTCCCACTCTGCTGCCCCTTGAAGCACGGCACAAAAGAGGACAATGGCGGGTTTTGACCTGCTCCGCGTCCCGATGCACCCTCCCCCCGACTCCAGCGCCGCCGGCATCCCGCAACGACAGGGGGTGGCAGAGCGCGACGCGCCAATTGGCGTGTTCGACAGCGGCGTGGGCGGACTGAGCGTGCTGCGCGCGCTGCGCAACCGCATGCCGCACGAGCACTTCGTCTACCTGGCCGACAGCAGCCATGCGCCCTACGGCGAAAAAGGCGACGCACTGGTGCAGCAGCGCAGCCTGACGATTGCCCGATTCCTGCACCAGCGCCACCAGATCAAGGCATTCGTCGTCGCCTGCAACACCGCCACCGCCGCAGCGGTGCAATTGCTACGCAGCGAATTGCCCGGCCTGCCCATCGTGGGTGTGGAGCCCGCCCTCAAGCCCGCGGCCGCGCACAGTCGTACCCACCACGTCGGTGTGCTGGCCACGCGCGGCACCGTGACCAGCGAGCGCTTTGCGCGGCTGCTGGCCGCCCAAGGCAGCGGCACGCAGTTCGCCATCCAGGCCTGCGACGGGCTGGCCTGGGCCATCGAGCAAAGCACGGCAGCCCCCGCGGACGATGCACAAGCGCAGGCGCGTATCCAGGCGCTGTGTGCTCGCTACGTCCATGCGTTGGGCAACCTGGGCGAACAACCGGGACAGATCGACACCCTGGTGCTGGGCTGCACACACTATGTATTTGCGCTGCCCTGGCTGCAGGATCTGGCCGGCCCGCAGGTACAAATCATCGAAACAGGCCCCGCCGTGGCCCGGCACACGCATCAATTACTGGCACAGCGCGACCTGCTGGCCCACCGCGACACCGCCGGAGCCACCACGCTGCTGACCACCGGCGCGCTGGCGGCGCTGGCCAGTGCGGCGCAGCGCTGGCTGGCGCTGGATGCGGCGCACTGCACCGCCGCCGAGGTGGAATGAGCCACCTGGCAGAGCAACAGGAAAGTTGAAAATCTGCTGGCGCGCGCCGGCCTGCGACGCGCGCGCATGCGCTCAATGCAGATGACGCGGGCGGCGCCCGCCGCCGCCGTGGCTGCCACCCGGGTTGCCGCCACGTGGGGGCTTGCCGATCTCCAGCGAATTGACCAGTGCGTCGAAACGCTGCGAAAACAGCTTGTCGATCTCGGCGACGACCCCGCCCAGTTCGGAGCCGTCGAAGTGACGCTCCATCAGATCGACCACATCCTGCACCAGCAAATCACGCTGCACCTGCATGATGGCCGCCGGCGTGGGACCGACGAACAGCATCAAGAAATCATCGCGCGATTCGGCATCCTCGGGCGCCTCGTCCTCATCGAATTCGGTGTCGTAGAAGGTCACCTCGATCGCCGCGCCCTGCTCGGCCAATTCATTCAGGCTCATGCACATATCGTCCAGCGACTGGCGAAAATCCTCGTCGCCGCACACAGTCCAGCATATCTGCAGCGTACGCTCGCGCGCGTCGTACTGGATGCCCGGCTCTTCCTCATAGTAGCTGGCTGCACCATCAGCCAGAGAGCGCGCACCGGCGTACTTCCACAGCGGACGCAAAGCCTCCTGAAGCTGCGCAAAGTCGATGCCCGGGCGCAACAGCACCTGACCGTGGACGTGAATTTCAAACGGGGGGTTGTAGTGCGACATAGCAATATCTGGTGGTGCCCCGAGCCGGGGTCGAACCGGCACGCCCCTTATGCAGGAAAGCGGCGGATTTTAAGTCCGCAGTGTCTACCAATTTCACCATCGGGGCGACGCACGCCAAGCGTGCAAAAAGACGGTACAGCATCATCAATGGTGCTGCAAGAGCGACACATTCATGCGCCTTCGCGCGCTCTTGGCCAAAAAGGAAAGGGCGCAATAAAAAAGGGAAGCCTGGGCTTCCCTTTGTGTATCTATGGAGCGGGAAATCGGTCTCGAACCGACGACCTCAACCTTGGCAAGGTTGCGCTCTACCAACTGAGCTATTCCCGCATTTACCGAAGCCTTGCATTATAACGTGCGAAGCATCAATGGTGGCAATTGTAGCGTAATTTCTGACCCTTTCAGAAAAATTCTGCGCAAACCTGCCACGCTCTCAAAATCTATGCCGCCCTTCAGTGCTTGACTGAGCGGCTGCGAGCGCGCTCAGGCTTGGCGGCCACCGCAGGCGCTGCTACGGCTGCGGCCACCTCGGCAGCCAGTTCATCGTCGCCCAGCGGTGTGGGCTGGCGCTCCAGCGCAATGTCAAGCACCTTGTCGATCCAGCGCACGGGGACGATCTCCAGCCCCTGCTTGACGTTGTCCGGGATCTCCTGCAGATCCTTGACGTTCTCCTCGGGGATCAGCACCGTCTTGACACCGCCGCGCAGCGCGGCGAGCAGCTTTTCCTTGAGCCCGCCGATGGCGGTCACCTCGCCGCGCAGCGTGATCTCGCCAGTCATCGCGACGTTGGCGCGCACCGGAATGCCGGTAAGCGCCGACACCATGGCCGTGGCCATGGCGGCGCCGGCGCTCGGGCCGTCCTTGGGCGTGGCGCCGTCGGGCACGTGAATGTGCAGGTCGCGCTTGTCGAAAGCCTCATCCCGGATACCCAGCGAGCGCGCGCGGCTGCGCACCACGGTGCGTGCGGCCTCGACCGACTCCTTCATCACGTCGCCCAGCGACCCGGTGCGCTGGATGGCGCCCTTGCCAGGCATGGTTGCGACCTCAATGGTCAGCAGGTCGCCGCCTACTTCGGTCCACGCCAGGCCAATGACCTGGCCAATCTGGTTCTGCGTCTCGGCATGGCCATAGGTGTATTTGCGCACGCCCAGGTAGTCGCCCAGGTTGTCCGCCGAGATCACGACCTGCGGCGTCAGCTGCCCCAGCAGCAGGCCCTTGACGATCTTGCGACAGATCTTGGAGAGCTCGCGTTCGAGCGAGCGCACGCCGGCCTCGCGGGTGTAGTAGCGCACGATGTCACGTACAGCGCTCTCGTGCACGCTCAGCTCCTCTTCGCGCACGCCGTTGCTGGCCATCTGCTTGGGCAGCAGGTACTTGAGCGCGATATTGGTCTTCTCGTCTTCGGTGTAGCCCGACAGACGGATGACTTCCATGCGGTCGAGCAACGCCGGGGGGATGTTCATCGAGTTGGACGTGGCGACGAACATCACGTCCGACAGGTCGAAGTCGACCTCGACGTAGTGGTCGCCAAACTTGTGGTTCTGCTCGGGATCAAGCACTTCCAGCAAAGCGCTCGACGGATCGCCCCGGAAGTCCATGCCCAGCTTGTCGATCTCGTCGAGCAGGAACAGCGGATTGCGGGTGCCGACCTTGTTCAGGTTTTGCAGCACCTTGCCCGGCATCGCGCCGATGTAGGTGCGCCGATGGCCGCGGATCTCGGCCTCGTCGCGCATGCCGCCCAGCGCCATGCGCACGTATTTGCGCCCGGTGGCCTTGGCGATCGACTGGCCCAGCGACGTCTTGCCTACGCCCGGCGGCCCCACCAGGCACAGAATGGGCGCCTTGACCTTGTCCACGCGCTGCTGGACTGCAAGGTATTCCAGGATGCGATCCTTGACCTTCTCTAGGCCATAGTGGTCTTCGTTGAGCACGGCTTCGGCGTGCGCCAGATCCTGCAGGATCTTGGTCTTCTTGCTCCAGGGCAGGCCGGTGAGCACATCGATGTAGTTGCGCACCACGGTCGCCTCGGCCGACATCGGCGACATCAGCTTGAGCTTCTTCAATTCGCCTTGCGCCTTCTTGCGCGCCTCGGCGGGCATCTTGGCGGCCTTGATGCGTTTCTCAATCTCTTCGAGGTCGGCACCCTCCTCGCCCTCGCCCAGTTCCTTCTGGATGGCCTTGACCTGCTCGTTCAGGTAGAAGTCGCGCTGGTTTTTCTCCATCTGGCGCTTGACGCGGCCGCGGATGCGCTTGTCCACGTTGAGGATGTCGACCTCGCGGTCGAGCTGCTCGAACAGGTTCTCCAGCCGCTGCTTGATGCCCGCCAGGCCCAGCACCGCCTGCTTGTGTTCAAGCTTGAGCGGCAGGTGCGCAGCAATCGTGTCGGCCAGGCGGCCGGCGTCCTCGATGCCGGAGATCGAGGACAGGATTTCGCCCGGGATTTTCTTGTTCAGCTTGACGTACTGGTCGAACTGCTGCATCACGGCGCGGCGCAGTGCCTCGATCTCGCTGGCCGGCACGTCGTCCTGCGCCGCCTCGGCCACTTGGGGCACGACGACCGCCGAGAAATGCGTCTCGCCTTCGTCGACCGACTCCAGCTGGGCGCGCTGCAGCCCCTCGACCAGCACCTTGACGGTGCCATCGGGCAACTTGAGCATCTGCAAAATGGTGGAGACGCAGCCAACGTCAAACAGGTCACTGACCTGGGGCTCGTCCTTGGAGGCGGCCTTTTGCGCCACCAGCATGATGCGGCGCTCGCCCTCCATCGCCAGCTCCAGCGCCTTGATGCTCTTGGCGCGGCCGACGAACAGCGGAATCACCATATGGGGAAACACGACCACGTCACGCAGCGGCAGCAGCGGCAAATCAACGGGCGTGGCGGGCAGGGGGGGTTGTCCGGGCATGGTTCATCCTTGAAAAACTTCCAGGCACATATGGGCTGGAAGCGGTAAATATCAACCCGTGCAGCGCTGTTGACTGCAGACTCGCGCTCGGCGGAGCCAAGGGGCGGCCGTCCGCGGTGCGGGCAGCCCAGCCCAGGGTGTCAGGCCTTCTTGGCTGCCTCGCGATAGACCAGCAAAGGCGCCTTGCCTTCGTCGATCGTCGACTCGTCGACCACCACCTTCTCGACGTTGCTGCTATTGGGCAGGTCGAACATCGTGGCGATCAGCGACTGTTCCAGGATGGAGCGCAGGCCGCGCGCGCCGGTCTTGCGCGCAATCGCCTTGCGGGCAATCGCCTTGAGCGCGGCGGGGCGCACCTCCAGGTCGACGCCCTCCATCGCCAGCAGCTTGCTGTACTGTTTGATCAGTGCGTTCTTGGGCTCGGTGAGGATGCGCACCAGCGCGTCTTCACCCAGCTCGGCCAGCGCGGTGACGACGGGCATGCGCCCGACCAGTTCGGGGATCAGGCCGTACTTGATCAGATCCTCGGGCTCGATGTCCTGGAACACCTCGGTGAGCGAGCGCTGCTTCTTGCTCTTGACCGTGGCGCCAAAGCCGATGCCCGAGGCCTCGGTGCGGTTCTCGATGACTTTTTCGAGCCCCGCAAAGGCGCCGCCGCAGATGAACAGGATGTTGGTCGTGTCCACCTGCAGAAAGTCCTGGTTGGGGTGCTTTCTGCCGCCTTGCGGCGGAATGCTGGCCATCGTGCCCTCGATGAGTTTGAGCAGCGCCTGCTGCACGCCCTCGCCCGAGACGTCGCGCGTAATGCTGGGGTTGTCGCTCTTGCGCGTGATCTTGTCGATCTCGTCGATGTAGACAATGCCGCGCTGGGCGCGATCGATATCGTAGTTGCAGCTTTGCAGCAGCTTTTGCACGATGTTCTCGACATCCTCGCCGACGTACCCGGCCTCGGTCAGTGTCGTGGCGTCGGCCATCACGAAAGGCACGTCCAGTTGGCGCGCCAGCGTCTGCGCCAGCAGCGTCTTGCCCGAGCCGGTGGGCCCGATCAGGAGGATGTTGCTCTTGGACAGTTCCACCTCGTCCCTGCCCGCCTTTTCCTTGTGGCGCAGACGCTTGTAGTGGTTGTAAACGGCAACGGCCAGCGTGCGTTTAGGCCCCTCCTGACCGATGACGTAGTTATCCAGGTTGGACTTGATCTCGGCGGGCGTGGGCAGGTCGCCACGCGCGGCCTGCTGCGTCTCGGCCGGCAGTTCGTCGCGAATGATTTCATTGCACAGGTCGATGCACTCGTCGCAGATGAAGACGGACGGCCCGGCGATCAGCTTCTTGACCTCATGCTGGCTTTTGCCGCAAAAGGAGCAATAAAGGGTTTTTTCGCTGGAGGAGCCTTTTTTCTCGGCCATGGAGCAATGCCTTGTGACGGGGAACGTAATGGGATGATAGCGAATTAAAAACGGCGCTTCCCGCAGGGGGAAACGCCGTCGCCCAGGCGGCCTGCGGGTGTGCGGGAGCGCTCTCAGCGCCCTCAGGGGCGCTTGGCGATCACCTGGTCGACGATGCCGTAGGCGCTCGCCTCGTCGGCGGTCATGAAGTAGTCACGCTCGGTGTCGTTGACGATTTTCTCGTAGGACTGGCCAGTACGTTCGGCCAGAATGCGGTTCATCTGCTCCTTGGTGCGCAGGATGTCGCGGGCGTGGATCTCGATGTCGGTCGCCTGGCCGCGCGCGCCACCCAGCACCTGGTGGATCATGATCTTGCTGTTGGGCAGCGAGTAGCGCTTGCCCTTGGCGCCGGCGGCCAGCAGGAAGGCGCCCATGCTGGCGGCAAAGCCGCAGCACAGCGTCGACACGTCGGGCTTGATGAACTGCATGGTGTCGTAGATCGCCATGCCGGCCGTCACGCTGCCACCGGGCGAGTTGATGTAGAACGAAATGTCCTTGTCCGGGTTCTCGCTTTCCAGGAACAGCAACTGGGCAACCACCAGGTTGGCGGTCTGGTCGTTGACCTCGCCCACCAGAAAGATCACGCGCTCCTTCAAGAGGCGCGAATAAATGTCGTACGACCGCTCGCCGCGGCCGGACTGCTCGATGACCATGGGGATCATGCCCAGGGCCTGGGTTTCCAGTGCGCTCATAAATTCTCCAAATCAGTCGGTTACTTTAACCTCAGTTTTTGTACCGGCCGGGGGCTTGCCCGCGCCGGGCGCGGGCCATCCATCGGCCTGGCCAGAAACGCAAATGGGGCCTGTGCGCGCAGGCACAAGCCCCAGAAGGTCGGCGCCGGTGCCGATCAGGCCTGCTGCTGGCCCATAAGCTCGTCGAACGAGATCGCCTTGTCAGTGACCTTGGCCTGGGCCAGCACGAAGTCGGTGACGTTGTTCTCCATCACCACGGCTTCGACGTCGGCCATGCGGTTGCGGTCGCTGAAGTACCAGCGCGCCACGTCCTCGGGCTTCTCGTAGCTGGCGGCCAGCTCGTCCACATGGGCCTTGAGCTGCTCGGGCTTGGCCTGCAGCTCGTTGGCCTTGACCAGCTCTGCCATCACCAGGCCCAGGCGCACGCGGCGCTCGGCCTGCGGGCGGAAGATGTCCTCGGGCAGTTCAGCCTTGTCGGCGTCCTTCATGCCGCGCTGCTTGAGATCGGCGCGCGCCGCATCGCTCAGGCGCTCGATCTCGCCCTGCACGCTGGCGTTGGGCAGGTCCAGCTCGGCCTTCTCCAGCAGCGCGTCCATCACAGCCTGCTTGTTGCGTGCCAGCAGGCGGAACTTGACCTCGCGCTCCAGGTTCTTCTTGATGTCGGCACGCAGCGCCTCGACGGTGCCACCGTCGACGCCCAGCGACGCGGCCAGCTCGTCGTTGACTTCGGGCAGGTGGGCCGCCTCGATCTTCTTGATGGTGACCAGGAAGTCGGCCGTCTTGCCGGCCACGTCCTTGCCGTGGTAGTCCTCGGGGAAGGCCAGCGGGAAGGTCTTGCTCTCGCCGCTCTTCATGCCGCGCACCGCGTCCTCGAATTCCTTGAGCATCTGGCCTTCGCCGACCAGGAACTGGAAGTCCTCGGCCTTGCCGCCAGCGAACGCCTCGCCGTCGATCTTGCCCTCGAAGTCGACGGTCACGCGGTCACCATCCTGCGCAGGCGCATCCTTGGCGCGCTGGGCAAAGGTGCGGCGCTGCTTGCGCAGGATGTCCAGCGTCTTGTCGATCGCCTCGTCGGTCACCTCGGCCGACACCCGCTCGACCTCGACCTCGGTCAGGTTGCCGATCTTGACCTCGGGGAAGACCTCGAAGATCGCGTCAAAGGCGATCTCGCCCTCGGGAGCGCCCTCTTTTTCAGAGATCCGCGGCTGGCCGGCCACGCGCAGCTGCGCCTCGTTGGCCGCCTGGGCAAAGGCCTCGCCCACCTTGTCGTTGAGCACCTCGTAGTGCACCGAGTAGCCATAGCGCTGCGCGACCACGCTCATCGGCACCTTGCCGGGGCGAAAGCCGTCCATCTTCACGGTGCGCGCCAGGCGCTTCAGACGGCTGTCCACCTCGGCCTGGATGGCCGTGGCGGGCAGTTGCAGCGTGATCTTGCGCTCGAGCTTTTCAAGGGTTTCAACGGTGATGGCCATGCTGGCTCCTTGCGATGTCTGAATGAATCAGGCCCCGGCCGTGGTGCAAACCACCTTCAACCGGTGTCCATAGGTGAGTGGTGCGCGGGGGGGGACTCGAACCCCCACACCATTGCTGGCGTCAGGACCTAAACCTGGTGCGTCTACCAATTTCGCCACCCGCGCGGTTCGTGGCCAGCGCCTGCGCTCCGGGGCACCCCGGGCGGCTGCGGCAAAAGGCCAAACGCGCGATTTTAGCGTGTTGCGCGCACGCCTTGTCCGCCAACCGTGGCAGCAGCAGCAAAAATATCGGCAATCGACACCAGTAACGTGCCCGTAGACAAGCCGCAACCCCCACGCGGGCAAGCATGAGGGGCCAAGCGCCACAGCCGCGACAATGGCAGCCGTGAACCTCCCGCCCCCCATCCCAGCTGCCGCCACGCCGCCACGCGTGGCGCATTACGAGAATTTCCCCGTCGCCTCCCTGCTGTGTCCGGCGCGGTTGCGCGCACCGATCCGCGCCCTCTACGCCTTTGCACGCACCGCCGACGACCTGGCCGACGAGGGCGACGCCAGCGCCGGGCAGCGCCTGGCCGACCTGCAAGCCTTTCGCGCCGACCTGCACGCAATTGCCGCCGGCGGCGCACCGTCGCCGCGCTGGGCGGCGCTGTTTGCCGCGCTCCAGGTACAGATGCAGGCGCACCGGCTGCCGCAGCAATTGCTCGACGACCTGCTGGACGCCTTCGTTCAGGACGTGGAGATGACGCAGGGCGGCGCCACCTACGCAGACCATGCGGCGCTGCTCGGCTACTGCAGCCGCTCGGCCAACCCCGTCGGGCGGCTGCTGCTGCACCTATACGGCGTGCACGACGCACCAAGCCTGCGCGAGAGCGACGCCATCTGCAGCGCGCTGCAATTGATCAACTTCTGGCAGGACTTGAGCGTGGACATTCCCCGCGGGCGCCACTACGTTACCGACGCCGACTGCACCGCCCACGGGGTGAGCCGCGCGCAGCTGCAGGCGCTGCAGCCCAGCGCGCCGACCACGGCGCTGCTGGCCGCGCTGTCGGCGCACGCGCGTGCGCTGATGCTGCAGGGCGCACCACTGGCGCGCCGCCTGCCCGGGCGTATCGGCTGGGAACTGCGCCTGGTCGTGCAGGGCGGCCTGCGCATCCTCGATCGCATCGACGCGCTGCAGGGCGGCAACCTGTGCCAGCGTCCCACGCTCGGCGCGCGCGACTGGCTTGTCATGCTGACGCGCGCAGTGCGCATGTAGCGCTGCCGCGCAACAACCGGCATGCCCTGTGGCATAGCGCGGCCATGGGACAATCGCCGCCCAAATGACCCCCGAGCAGTACGTCCAGGACAAGGCCGCCGCCTCCGGCAGCAGCTTTTATTACGCCTTTCTCTTCCTGCCCAAGCCCCGGCGCGCGGCAATCACCGCGTTCTACGCGTTCTGCCGCGAAGTCGACGACGTGGCCGACTTCATCAGCGACCCGGGCGTGGCCGCCTCCAAACTCGGCTGGTGGCGCAGCGAGGTCGACAAATCCTTTGCCGGCAAGCCCAGCCACCCGGCCATGAAGGCCCTGATGTCGCACGCGCCGGTCTACGGCATCACGCGCGAGCACCTGCACGCGGTCATCCGCGGCTGCCAGGTCGACCTGGAGCAGTTCCGCTACAACGACTTCGACTGCCTGGCCAGCTACTGCCACCTGGTGGCCGGCGTCGTCGGCGAGGTGTCGGCGCTGATCTTCGGCCAGACCGACCCGGCAACCACACAGTACGCGCACAAGCTGGGCCTGGCATTCCAGCTCACCAACATCATTCGCGACGTGGGCGAGGATGCGCTGCGCGGGCGCATCTACCTGCCAATCAGCGACCTGCAGCAGCATGGCGTGACCGCGCAAGACATTCTCGAACGCCGCTACAGCGACGCCTTCAGCGCGCTGATGCGCTTCGAGACCGAACGCGCCCACGCGTTGTACGAAGAAGCGTTTGCGCTGCTGCCCACCGCCGACCGACGCAGCCAGAAGCCCGGGCTGATGATGGCCAGCATCTACCGCACACTGCTGCGCGAGATCGAGGCGGACGGCTTTCGCGTGCTCGACCACCGCACCAGCCTGACACCGCTGCGCAAATTCTGGCTGGCCTGGAAGGTGCAGGCGCTGGGGCGCATGTGAGCGGCCACACACCCGCCCGCGCATGCCGGTGTTGAACGTCGCCATCGTCGGCGCCGGCTGGGCCGGCATGGCGGCGGCGGTCACCGCAGCGCAGGCCGGCCACCGCATCACCATGTTCGAAGCCAGCCGCCAGTTGGGCGGGCGCGCCCGCGCCGTCGCCGCGCAACGCAGCGACGGCGCGCCAATCACGCTGGACAACGGCCAGCACATCCTGATCGGCGCCTACGCCGAATGCCTGCGGCTCATGCGCGCCGTGGGCGTGCAACCCGAGCGCGCCTTTCTGCGCCTGCCGCTCACCCTGACCGACCCTGCAGGCGCCGGCCTGCGCCTGCCCCATGCGGCGCCGCCCTGGGACGCGCTGTGGGGCATTGCCCGCGCGCGCGGCTGGAGTTGGGGCGAGCGCGCCGCGCTGCTGGCGCGCGCCGCGCGCTGGCGGCTGCAGGGCTTTGCCTGCGCGCCACAGGCCAGCGTGGCCGACCTGTGCGCCGGCCTGCCACCGCGGCTGCTCACGCATTTCATCGACCCGCTGTGCGTGTCGGCGCTGAACACACCGGCGCGCCAGGCCAGCGGCCAGGTATTTCTGCGCGTGCTGCACGACAGCCTGTTTGCCGGACGCGGCGGCTCCCATCTGCTGCTGCCGCGCACCGACATGGCCGGCCTGTTCCCCGCACCCGCCGCCGCCTGGCTGCAGGCGCGCGGCCACGCGCTGCACCTGGGCCGGCGCGTGCAACGGCTGCAGCGCAGCGGCCAGGGCTGGGCCCTGGACGAGCAGGTCTTCGACGCCGCCGTACTGGCCACGCCCGCCGGCGAATCAGCCCGGCTGGTGGCCGCCGCCGGGGATGCTGCCGGCGCACACTCCGGCGAGCATGTCGAAAAACACGCCGCGCTGCACGACTGGGCCGCAACCGCCCAGCGCCTGCGGCACGCGGCGATCGCCACCGTCTACGCCGAACAGCCACATGCGCGCGGCCCGCTGCTGTCTCAGCCCATGGTGACGCTGCAGCCCAGCGCGCAACATCCGGCGCAATTCGCTTTTGACCGCGCACAACTGGACGGCAGCGCCGGCGTGCTGGCCTTCGTCGTCAGCGCGTTCGACGGCGACCGCGGCGCGCTGGCGGCGCAGGTGCTCGATCAGGCACGCGCGCAGCTCGGACTGGATGGACTGCGCCCACTGCAGACCGTCGTGGAAAAACGCGCCACCTTCGTCTGCAGCCCGTCGCTGCAGCGCCCTCCGCTGCACATCGCGCCGGGGCTGCTCGCCTGCGGCGACTATGTCGACGGGCCCTACCCGGCCACGCTCGAAGGCGCGGTGCGCCATGGCGTTGCAGCTGCGCACCAATTGCAGCGCTGATGGCCAGACGTTAATGCCCGGCGGCTGAGGCCAGCGGAAGCAGCCCGCTCGCCAGGCACCGCAAAACACGTTTCCTGCACCACGGGAAAACCCCGTTGGCACCCGCTGGCTGGCGTTTTAAATTTATGAACATGAATTCATATTCATACTTTTGAAACAACTTCACGACCATGACTGCGCCCCGCTTCCCATCGTCCGCTCCGCGAGTGCGCGCACCGCAGCAGCGGCGCGGCCACGAACGCGAAAAAGCGCTGATCCACGCCGGCCTTCGCCTGACCGAGACGCGCGACTGGGACGACGTCAAGGTCAGCGACATCGCCGCGGAAATCGGCTGCTCCACCGGCACCTTCTACACCCGCTTTCACAACAAGGACGCGTACTTCGACGTGCTGCTCGACCTGCTGGTGCAGGCCATGGTGCGCCGCACCGAGGCCTTCCACGCCGACCCGCAGCGCGAGCACGAGAGCGCCGCCGCGTTCGTCGGCCACTGGGTGCACATGGGCGTGCAGTCGTTTCGCCAGCACCGCGGCCTGTACGCCACCGCCATGCTCAAGCTGCGCCGGCTGGAGCCTGCGGCGCGCGCCGCCTCGCCGCTGGTGCGCCTGCGCGAGGCCAGCCGCGCCCGGCTGCTGCAAACCATGGCGCGCCACGCTGGCTGGAGCACGCCGTCCGCGCAGCAGCGCCTGGTGTTCGCGCACCAGATGATGCAGGGCGTGCTGATCAACGCCGTGCTCACCGACCCCGGGCCGCTGCACCTGGACGACGCGGCCTTCGAGACCGAGCTGTCGGCCATGGTCCACGCCTACCTGGGCCTGGCGCCGGCGCCCACCCCTCCCGCCACCCCCGCTGCCACGCCGCCCACACGGGCGCGCCGGCGCCCCTCCCCACCCCCCGCACAGGAGACGACACCATGACGACACCATCCCCCCTGGCCCGGCTCCTGCCGGCCCTGGCCCTGGCGGCGGGCGCGGCCCTCCTGCCCGCGCCCGCCCTGGCCGCCGACGCGCCGCCCGTGGTGCGCTTCCAGGACTACCCCGGCCACGGCAACCTGCTCATCCGCGTCGCGCGCAGCAAGGGCTGGTGCCAGGCGGCGGGCATCACCTGCGAGCTCAAACCCATCCCGCAGGCGCCGCTCGGTGTGCAGGCGCTGATCGGCAACTCGATCGACGTCGCGCAGACGCCCATCGAGGTGCTGGCCTCGGCCGTGCTGCGCGGCGCCAAGCTGCGCGCGGTGGCCGGTTCGGCAGTCACCAACATCTTCCAGATCGACGCCGCCGCCGGCCTCGCGCTGGCGCACGAGGGCGAGGGCTATCCGGCGCTGATGCAGGACTTCAAGGGCAAGAAGATCGGCGTCGTCGCGCGCGGCTCGGCCAGCGAATCCTTCTTCGCCTGGCTGATGCAGCAGGCCGGCCACCAGGCCGACGACGTGACCTACGTCGCCGTCGGCGCGCCCAACACCGCGTTTGCCGCGCTGCGCCAGGGCCAGGTAGACGCGATCTCCAGCTTCGAGCCCGCCGGCACGATGTGCGAGGTCAGCCGCGCCTGCCGCGTGGTCTACCGCGGCGCCACGGCCGAAAAACCGGCGCTGCTGCGCTCGATGTACGGCGCCGGCGTCGCCCTGGTGATGCGTGCCCAGCAAATCGCCGAGCAGCCGCAGATTGCAAAGGCGGTGGTGAAGATTTCGCAGCAGGCGGCCGACTTCGTCAACGACCGCGCCAATGAGGCCGAGGTGCTGAAGATCTCCGCCCAGTACTTCCCCTACGACATGCCGCAGGGCGACGCCATCGCCAAGCGCGCGCTGGAGCTGGGCATCGACAGCAACGCCTACAAGGCCATGGTGCGCCGCAGCGCGGTGCAGTCCACGCTCACCTATCTGCAGCAGACCAAGCAGTTGCCGGGCGCGCCCAAGGTGGAAGACCTGGTCTGGGACGGCGCGCCGCAAGAGTGAATCCATCCCTTTCACCCCTCAGGGAGACGCGCCATGGCAGCCATCTCGATCCGTGACCTGTGCGTCGATTTCGGCGGCGCGGTGCTGGCGGTGGACCACGTCAGCCTGGAGATTCCCTCCGGGCAGTTCGTCGCCATCGTCGGCCCCAGCGGCTGCGGCAAGACGACGATCCTGAACCACCTGACCGGGCTGCTGCCGGTGCAGCAGGGGCAGATCGCCATCGGCGGCGAGGCGCCGCGCGCCGGCAGCCCGCGCGTGACCTACACCATGGCGCGCGACTGCCTGTTCCCCTGGCGCACCGCGCTGCAGAACGTCTGCTTCGGCATGGAGCTGCGCGGCGTGCCACTGGCCGAACGCGAGGCGCTGGCGCGCCGCGAGTTGGAGCGCGTGGGCCTGGGCCGCTTTGCCGACGCCTACCCCAAGGCGCTGTCGCACGGCATGCGCCAGCGCTGCGCCCTGGCGCGGGGCTTTTGCCTGGAATCGGAGGTGCTGCTGATGGACGAGCCCTTCGGCGCGCTCGACGCGCAGACCAAGATCCAGCTCGAAGACCTGTTGCTGCAGCTGTGGGGCGAGACCAGGCGCACCGTCGTCTTCATCACCCACGACCTGGCCGAGGCGGTGGCACTGGCCGACCGCGTGGTGGTGATGAGCGCGCGCCCCGGGCGCATCGTCGCCGACATGGCCATCGACCTGCCGCGCCCGCGCCACGTGCGCGAGCTGCAGCGCGACCCGGCCTTCCTGCAGCTGTACTCGCAGGTATGGGAGCAGTTGGAGCGCGGCATCCGCCTGTCGGAAACGCAGGCCGAAGGAGCGATGGCATGAGCGCAACGCCCCTGAACGCCGCGCTGCCGGCATCGACCACGCGCGCCGCTGGCACCGGACGTGGCGCCAGCGCGCTGCGCCACCTGCTGTTCCTCATCGCCTTCTTCGGCCTGTGGGAATGGGGCAGTCGCGCCGGCTGGCTCGACCGCACGCTGTTCGGCCAGCCCAGCGAGATCGCGCTGTACCTGTGGCGCGGCTTCTTCGTGCGCGGCGACCTGTGGCTGGAGCTGGGCTACACGCTGGCGGGCACCTTCATCTCGTTCCTGCTCGGCAGCGCCGCGGCCATCGTGCTGGGGCTGGCGTTCACGCAGTGGCCGCCGCTGGAGCGCGCACTCGATCCGTATCTGACCGTCATCAACGCCATGCCGCGCTTTGCGCTGGCGCCGCTGTTTTTGCTGTGGTTCGGCCTGGGCCTGCCGTCCAAGATCGCCATGGGCACCAGCCTGAGCTTCTTCATCGTGCTGGCCAACACGGTGGCCGGCATTCGCGGCGTGCCGCAGGACTTCCTCACGCTCAGCCGCTCGCTGGGCGCGACGCCGCTGCAGCTGTTCTGGAAGGTCACGCTGCCGTCTGCGGTGCCGGTGATCTTCTCGGGCCTGCGCCTGGGGCTGATCTTCTCGATGCTGGGCGTGGTCGGCGCCGAGATCATCGCCGCCGAGCACGGCCTGGGCCAGACGCTGGCCTATCTGCAATCGAACTTCAACATGGACGGCGTGATGGCGCTGCTGTTCCTGCTGGCCGCGCTCGGCATGGTCGTGGTCAAGGGCATGGCGCGGCTGGAGCGCTGGCTGCTGCGCTGGCAATGAGCGCGACGACAAGGATGCATGCAATGAACCTCCCCACCCACTGCGCCCACCCCGCCACCGTCGATTTCCAGCGCCTGGTGGCCGGCCAGCAGCCGCCCCCGGACGACGAGGACGCGGCCGACGCCCGGCGCGGCTTTCTCGGCAGCATTCCGGACGCGGCCATCCTGCGCCCCGACGGCGCCCCGGTCTGGAACCTGGCGGCCTACGGCTTCCTGGCCGAGGAACAGGCGCCCGACACGGTCAACCCGCTGTTGTGGCGCCAGGCGCGGCTGAACCGCGAGCACGGGCTGTTCCAGGTCACCAAGCGCATCTTCCAGGTGCGCGGCTTCGACCTGGCCAACATCACCTTCATCGAGACCGACAGCGGCGTGCTCGCGTTCGACGCGCTCACCGTACCCGAGACCGCCGCCGCCGCGCTGGCGCTCTACCGCGCGCACCGGGGCGAGCGGCCGCTGCTGGCGGTGATCTACAGCCACAGCCACGTCGATCACTTCGGCGGCGCGCCGGGCCTGGTGCGCCAGGCGGACGTGGACGCCGGGCGCGTGCAGATCATCGCGCCGGCGGGCTTTCTGCACGCCGCGGTGGCCGAGAACGTGATGGCCGGCCCGGCGATGGCGCGGCGCGCGCAGTTCCAGTTCGGCCACACGCTGCCCGTCGGGCCGGCGGGGCAGGTCGATTCCGGCCTGGGCAAGAACATGCCGCGCGGGCGCCCGGGGCTGATCGCGCCGACGCGCGAGATCGCCCAGCCGCACGAGGTGATCGAAATCGACGGCCTGGTGCTGGAGTTTCAACTGGCGCCCGAGACCGAAGCGCCGGCCGAGATGCATCTGTTCATCCCGAGCGAGGGCGCGCTCAACCTGGCCGAGAACGCCACGCACACGCTGCACAACCTGTGCCCGCTGCGCGGCGCCAAGGTGCGCGACGCGCTGGCCTGGTCCAAATACCTGAACGAGGCGCTGCACCGCTACGGCCCGCGCACCGAGGTCATCCTGGGCCAGCACCATTGGCCCACCTGGGGCCGCGAGCGGGCCGTGCGCTTCCTGGCCGAGCAGCGCGACCTGTACCGCTACCTGCACGACCAGACGGTGCGGCTGATGAACCACGGCCTCAAGCCCGCCGAGATCGCCGAGCGCCTGCAGCTGCCGCCGGGCCTGGCCGGCCGCTGGCACGCGCGCGGCTTCTACGGCACCGTCTCGCACAACGTCAAGGCCATCTACCAGCACTACCTGAGCTGGTACGACGCGCACCCGGCCAACCTGAACCGGCTGCCGCCGGTTCATGCGGCGCGCAAGTACGTCGCCTACATGGGCGGCGCCGGCGCGCTGCTGGCGCGGGCGCGCGAGGACTTCGAGCGCGGCGAATTCCGCTGGGTGGCGGAAGTCATGGCGCACCTGGTCTACGCCGAGCCGCAGAACGAGGCGGCCCGCGCGCTGGCGGCGGCGGCGCTGGAGCAGATGGGCTTCCAGGCCGAATCGGCCACCTGGCGCAACGCCTACCTGCTGGGCGCGCACGAATACCGCAACGGACCGCCCAAGCCCCAGCCCGGCGCGGGTGCGGCGATGCTGGGGGCGCTGCCCAACGGCCTGCTGTTCGACCTGCTGGCGATGCGCGTGGTCGCGCCGCGCGCCGAGGGGCTGGCCTTCGACATCGCCTGGCATTTCAGCGACAGCGGCGAGCACTGGCTGACCAGCCTGTCCCACGGCGCGCTCAGCAGCATCGCGCTGGACGCGCCGCCCGCCGCCGACGCCAGCGTGCGCACCGACCGCGCCACGCTCGACGCGCTGCTGTCGCAGCAGCTCGCGCCCGCCGACGCGCTGGCCGGCAGCCGCCTGCAGGTCGGCGGCCAGCTGCCGCTGCTGGCGCGCTTCCTGGGGCTGCTGGATCGGTTCAGCGGCGCCTTCCCCGTGGTCAATGCCGCCCACGCAGAGCAATGAGGAACGCGCGATGGATGACGCACTCACCTTCGACTACGTGATCGTCGGCGGCGGCTCGGCCGGCTGCGTGCTGGCGCACCGGCTCAGCAGCGACCCGGGCGTGCGCGTGGCTCTCGTCGAAGCCGGCCCGGCCAGCGGCGGGCGCTGGGTCAGCATCCCGGCGGGACTGATCGGCACCGTGCCCACGCACAGGCTCAACTGGGCCTTCGACACCGTGCCGCAGGCAGGGCTGAACGGGCGCAGGGGCTACCAGCCGCGCGGCAAGGTGATGGGAGGCAGTTCGGCCATCAACGCCATGTGCTACATCCGCGGCCACGCCAGCGACTACGACGACTGGGCGGCGGGCGGCTGCACCGGCTGGGGCTGGAGCGAGGTGCTGCCCTACTTCAAGCGCGCCGAAGGCTGCCTCGTGCCCGACGCGGACGCAAGCGTGCACGGCTTCGACGGGCCGCTCAAGGTGAGCGAACTGCGCTCGCCCAGCGGCTTCAACCGGCTGATGCTCGACGCCGCCGCCGAATGCGGCCACGCGCGCAACGGCGACTTCAACGGCGCACAGCAGGACGGCGTGGGCCTGTACCACGTGACGCAGGAGCGCGGCGTGCGCTCGGACGCGGCACATGCCTACCTCGACCCGGTGCGCGGCCGCGCCAACCTGGCGCTGATGGCGAACGCGCACGCCGCACGCATCACCTTCGACGGCCAGCGCGCCAGCGGCGTCGAAATCATCGAGGGCGCCAGCAAGCGGCACCTGGCGGCGCACCGCGAGGTCATCGTGAGCGCCGGCGCCTTCGGCAGCCCGCAGCTGCTGCAACTGTCGGGCATCGGCCCGGGCGCCGAGCTGCAGCGCCTGGGTATCGCCTGCGTGGCCGACCGCGCGCAGGTGGGCGCCAACCTGCAGGACCATCCTGACGCCATCCTCTCGCGCCGCTTGAACGACACCCGGCTCTTCGGCCTGAGCCTCGCCGGGCTGCGCACGCTCTGGAGCGCCTGGGGGCAATACAAGCGAGATCAATCCGGCATGCTCTCGACCAACTACGCCGAAAGCGGCGGGTTCTTCCGCACGCAGCCGGATCTGGAGCGGCCCGACGCGCAGTGGCACTTCGTGATGGGCATGGTCGACAGCCACGGCCGCAAGCGCCACCTGGGCCACGGCTTCAGCCTGCACGCCTGCATCCTGCGGCCCAAGTCGCGCGGCAGCGTGAAGCTGGCAAGCACGGATCCGCTGGCCGCGCCGCTGATCGACCCGGCCTTCCTGACGCACCCGGACGACGTGGCGGCCCTCACCCGCGCGGCCCGCAAGACGGCCGAGCTGCTGCGCACCAAGGCGCTCGGCCTGTATGCGCAGACACCGCTGCAGCCCGAGCCCGACTGGCAGGGCCGTGACGAGGCAATCGAAGCCTTCCTGCGCGCGCACGTGGACACCATCTACCACCCGGTCGGCACCTGCCGCATGGGCGCCGACGCCGACTCGGTCGTCGATGCCGCGCTGCGCGTGCGCGGCGTCCAGGCGCTGCGCGTGGTGGACGCGAGCGTGATGCCCAGCCTGATCGGCGGCAACACCAACGCGCCCACGATCATGATCGCCGAGCGCGCGGCCGATCTGATCCTGGGGCGCAGCAGTGCCCCCGCTTGACTCCTTCCCCCTCTGGGGGAAGGCCGGGATGGGGGCCGGCCGGCCATGGGCAAGGGAGGCGAAGCCACAAGACACTGCTGGCCCCACCCTAGCCCTCCCCCAGAGGAGGAGGGAGAAATTCAAGCCAAATCACCATTTAGCGCTTACCCAGCAAGCGTCAGCAGCCATCAAAACAGCCACCCCATCGGGAGACTTCCATGACCCAGCCCCGCATCGGCAAGACCATCCACGATTCCACGCCGCACTGGCCCGCCGCGCCCCGGCGCCCGGCGGGCGCGCCCAACATCCTGCTGGTGCTGTTCGACGACGTGGGCTTCTCCGACTTCGGCTGCTACGGCTCCAGCATCCGCACGCCCGCCATCGACGCCATCGCCGCGCGCGGCCTGCGCTACAGCGGCTTTCACACCACGGCCATGTGCTCGACCACGCGCGCCGCGCTGCTGACCGGGCGCAACCACCACGCGGTCGGCGTCGGGTGCCTCGCCAACTTCGACAGCGGCTTTCCCGGCTACCGCGGCAAGATCAGTCCGGACGCGGGCACGCTCGCCGAGATGCTGCGCCCGCACGGCTGGCGCAACTACATGGTGGGCAAGTGGCACGTCACGCCGCTCACGCAAAGCGGCCCGGCCGGGCCGTTCGACGGCTGGCCGCTGGGCCGGGGGTTCGACCGCTTCTACGGCTTCCTCGACGCCGAGACCGACCAGTTCGCCCCCGAGCTGGTGCGCGACAACACCCACGTCGACCCGCCCGGCAGCTTCGAGAGCGGCTACCACCTGACCAGCGACCTGGTCGACCAATCGATGCGCATGCTGGCCGAGCACCAGGCCGATGCGCCCGATGCGCCCTGGCTGCTGTGGCTCGCGCTGGGCGCCTGCCACGCGCCGCACCAGGCGCCGCAGGAGCTGATCCGCGGCTACGACGCGCAGTTCGCCCACGGCTGGGACGTGGAGCGCGAACAGCGCCTGGCGCGCCAGAAGGCGCTGGGCCTGGTGCCGCCCGACACCGAATTGCCGCCGAGGAACGACGGCGTGCCCGCCTGGGACAGCCTGGGCGAGGCCGAGCGGCGCGTCTTCACCCGGCTGCAAAGCGCCTACGCCGGCATGCTGACGCACGCCGATGAGCAACTGGCGCGGCTGATGCAGTTTCTGGACGCCAGCGGCATGGCGGACGACACGCTGGTGCTGGTGCTGTCGGACAACGGCGCCAGCCAGGAAGGCGGCGTGGCCGGCTTCGTCAACGCCATGGGCCCGTACAACCTGCGCCGCGAGGAGATGGCCGAGAAGCTCGCGCGCATCGACGAAATCGGCGGCCCAGGCACGCACGCCAACTTTCCGCACGGCTGGGCCATGGCGTCCAACACCCCCCTCAAGCGCTACAAGCAGAACACGCACGGCGGCGGCATCCGCGACCCGCTGGTCATGGCCTGGCCCCGGGGCATCGCCGCGCGCGGCGAGCTGCGCCACGGCTTCTGGCACGCGCGCGACCTGCTGCCCACGCTGCTGGACGTCTGCGGCGTCACGCCGCCCGAGACGATCCACGGCATCGCCCAGCAGCCCGTCACCGGCGAGAGCCTGCGCGCCACGCTGGCCGACCCCGCGCCGCGCAGCCGCCAGGGCGCGCAGATTTTCGAGATGTTCGGCCACCGCGGTCTCTGGCACGGCGGCTGGAAGGCCGTCGCCTGGCACGCGCCCGGCACGCCGTTCGACGCAGACCGCTGGGAGCTGTACCACCTGGACCAGGACTTCGCCGAAAACCACGACCTGGCCGCCGCCGAGCCCGAGCGCCTGGCGCGCCTGCAGGCGCTGTGGTGGCAGGAGGCCGAGGCGCACCAGGTGCTGCCGCTGGATGACCGCTTCGGCGCGCGCTTTGCCGAGAACGCGCAGCGCGCGCAGGGGGCGCGCACGCGCTTCGTCTTCCACCACGGCATGGGCCATCTGCCCAGCGACGTGGCGCCCGACCTGCGCGCCCGCGCCTACCGGATCGAAGCGCAGGTGCTGATTCCCGAAGGCGGCGCCGAGGGCGTGCTCGTCGCCCACGGCGACGCCACCAGCGGCTACAGCCTGTACCTGCAGGACGGCCACCTGGTGCACGACCTGAACGTCGGCGGCGTGCACCAGGTGCTGCGCTCGGACCGCCCGGTCGCCCCCGGCCGCCGGCGCCTGGCGGTGCAGATGGAACTGGGCCCGCTGCAGCGCGTGCCGCTGCCCGGCCACGGCCAGGCCATCGTCCCGGCCAGCCGCCATGCGCGCCTGTGGATCGACGACGCCTGCGTCGCCGAAGGGCCATGCCGCTTCGGCTTCGCCACGCTGATCTCCTGGTCGGGTCTGGACATCGGCCGCGACCGCGCCAGTCCGGTGTCGCACTACGCAGCGCCGTTCGTCTTCACCGGGCGGCTTCTGTGCGTGACGGTGGATCTGCAGCCGCAGCAGCCGCTGGACGGCCACGGCATCGGTCAGGCGGAGATGGCGCGGCAGTAGCCGGCTTGCTCGAAAGCGATGTCGAGCAGCGCCTCACTCCGGCCGTTGCAGCACGTCGGCCAGCTTGAGCACCTCCATGCCCGTATGGGCCCAGAAGCGCTCCAGCACATCGCCGCGATCGATCAGCAGGCGGCGCACCAGCGGCTCCATATGCGTCGTCGCCGGGTCGGCCAGCAGCACATAGCGTGCGGGCTCGGACGCCGCGGCACCGCCGGCCTGCTCGTTGACCTGCGCCACCCAGTCCAGTGTGGTCAGCGCGTCCAGCACCGGCACCAGCTGCAGGTCGTCCACCAGCAGCGCATGCGCCATCTGCGCCGCGGTCAGGCCGTGGCGCTCGCCGCCGCGCGCCGCGTGCAACAGTTGCAGCAGCTCGACCGCCAGCAGGAAGACGCCGCCGTGCGCCGGCCTTTTGCGTGCCACGCCGGCCAGCAGGCTGGGCAGGTAGGCGGCAACCACCGCGCCCAGCAGCACGACGATCCAGGCGATGTAAATCCACAGCAGCAGGATGGGCAGCGTGGCAAAGGTGCCGTAGATCACCGAATACGTGGGCACCGACGCCAGGTACATGCCCAGGCCCTTCTTGGCCAGCGCCAGGCACAGCGCGACGAACACTCCGCCCGCCAGCGCGTGGCGCCACTGCACCTGGGTGTTGGGCACGTAGCGGTACAGCGCCCCCACGCCGCAGGCCATGACGAGAAATTCGATGGTGCCGAACAGCAGGCGCACGCCGCCGGGCAGCGTGCCGCGCAGGCTGTGCGATGCGGCCGACGCAGCCGACATGGTCAGCGCCAGGCCGCCAGCCAGCACCAGCGGGCCCAGCGTGATCGCCGCCCAGTAGATCAGCACGCGCTGGCCCAGCGGGCGCAGGCGCGGTACGCGCCAGATGGTGTTGAGCGTGCGATCCATCGTCAGGATGAGCGACAGCGCGGTGACGATCAGGAACGAAAAGCTGGCCGCCCCCAACCCGCTGGCCTTGGCGGCGAACTGCGTCAGATAGCCCTGCACCTGCTGCCCGATGCTCTCGGGAATCAGGCTTTGCATCAGCCACTTCTGCAGCACCTCCTGCATCTCGGCAAAGATGGGGAACGCGGTGAACAGCGCCAGTGCCACCGTGACGAAGGGCACGAGCGCGAGCAAGGTGGTGAAGGTGAGGCTGGATGCGGTCTGCCCCAGGCGGTCTTCGCGGTAGCGCTCCAGCAGCACGCGCGCCGTGTTGCGCCAGGGAAAATTCAGCAGATCGTGGGGCAGCGCATGCAAACGCTGCGTCAGGGTCTGGGGGAAAGGCATGGCCGATATGATCGCAGATTCGCCACCGCACGCTCCCATGACTTCCCACACCGCCGATCTTCGCGCTGCCGACGCAACCATTGCCCCCGCCATTGAAGCCACCCGCTGGCTGGCCGCCGCCAGCGTGCTGGCGCTGGCGCTGCTGTGCCTGGCCTGGGAGCTGTGGCTGGCGCCGCTGCGCCCGGGCGGCTCATGGCTGGTGCTCAAGGCGCTGCCGCTGGCGCTGCCGCTGGCGGGGCTCCTGAAGCGGCGCATGTACACCTACCGCTGGCTCAGCCTGGTGCTGTGGCTGTATTTCACCGAGGGCGTGGTGCGTGCCTGGAGCGACCCGGCGCCCAGCCGCTGGCTGGCACTGCTCGAAGTGGCGTTGACCCTGATTCTGTTTCTCGCCTGCATCCTGCACATCCGGCTGCGCCAGCGCGCGGCCAGGGCACGGGCGCAAGCCGCTCCTGCCGCCTGAGATTGCCGCCATGACCTCTGCACTTCTTGAACACCTGCGCGCCGCCGTCGGCGCCGACCATGTCCTGACCGACGGCGATCTTGCCGCCTACACGCGCGACTGGCGCGGGCGCCGCACCGGCCGCGCGCTGGCCGTGGTGCGCCCGGCCAGCACGCAGGAGGTGGCCGCCGTGGTGCGCGCCTGCGCCGATGCGGGCACGCCGCTGATTCCCCAGGGCGGCAACACCAGCCTGTCGGTGGGCAGCACGCCCGACGAGTCCGGCACCCAGGTGGTGCTCAGCCTCACGCGCATGAACCGCGTGCGCACCATCGACCGCGACAACCTGACCATGACCGTAGAGGCCGGCTGCATCCTGCAGACGCTGCAGGAAACCGCCGACAAGGAAGGCCTGCTGTTCCCTCTCAGCCTGGCCGCCGAAGGCAGCTGCACCATTGGCGGCAACCTGGGCACCAATGCCGGCGGCACGCAGGTGGTGCGCTACGGCAACACGCGCGAGCTGTGCCTGGGGCTGGAAGTCGTCACGCCGCAGGGCGAGGTCTGGGACGGCCTCAGCGGCCTGAGGAAAGACAACACCGGCTACGACCTGCGCCATCTGTTCATCGGCAGCGAAGGCACGCTGGGCGTGATCACCGCGGCGACGATGAAGCTCTTTCCCCAGCCCGCCGCCCAGCTCACCGCCTGGGCCGCCGTGCCGTCGATGAAGGCCGCCGTGCGCCTGCTGGGCCTGGCGCACCGGCACCTGGGCGCGGGGCTGACCGGCTTCGAAGCCATGGGCCAGTTCGCGCTGTCGCTGGTCGCCAGGCACATGCCGCAGCTGCGCGTGCCGTTTGCCGGCATGGAGGGCGCGCCCTACTGCGTGCTGCTGGAAAACAGCGACAGCGAGAGCGAGGCCCACGCGCGCGAGCGCTTCGAGCACCTGCTGGAGCAGGCCATCGACGACGGCTGCGTGCTCGACGCCGTGGTGGCCGAGAGTCTCGCCCAGGCGCATGAGCTGTGGCACGTGCGCGAGAGCATCCCGCTGGCGCAGGCCGAGGAAGGGCTGAACATCAAGCACGACATCTCGATTGCCGCATCGCGCATTCCTGCCTATGTGGAATACGCCGACGCGCTCTTGCAGCGCGAGATCCCCGGCGTGCGCCTGGTCAACTTCGGCCACCTGGGCGACGGCAATCTGCACTACAACGTGCAGGCGCCCGAGGGCGGCGACGCCAAGGCCTTTCTGCGCGAGCAGGAAGCGCGCGTCAACCAGCTGGTCTACGACGCGGTAGCGAAGTTTGGCGGCTCGTTCTCGGCCGAGCATGGCGTGGGCCAGCTCAAGACCGGGGAACTGACGCACTACAAATCGCCGGTGGCGCTGTCGATGATGCGCGCGATCAAGCAGGCGCTCGACCCGCAGGGCCTCATGAACCCGGGGTGCATTCTGGCGGTGGAGTGACAAGCGGCCCGGCCGGTCGCCAAGGCTGGCCCAGCGTACGGCACGGCTTCACCGCCCGAGCGAATGCGCATAAGATATGCGCATTCGCCATGGAGGGTTTTATGCTCCAGTTCGACAACGCCCCCAAGAAAGCCACCAACCTCAGCTTGAACAGCAAGGTGCTGGAGATGGCGCGCGAGCTGGGGCTCAATATCTCGCAGACCGTGGACGAGTTGCTGGCCGAGGAGGTCAGGCGGCGCTACCGGGAGCAATGGAACGAGCGCAACAAGGACGCCATCGCCGCCTACAACGCACGCATTGCGCAATATGGCCTGCCGCTGGCCCGCTACCGCAGCTTCGGCAAGCAACTGGGAGACGGCAAGGCGGGCGAGTGAATCGCATGGCCCGCTTCGACGTCTATACCAATCCCGACTCCGAGGAACAGTCGCGCATCCCGTACTTCCTGGACGTGCAGAGCGACTTCGTGCAGGGGCTGCATACGCGCATCGTGGTGCCGCTGTACGCCGAAGGCCAGGTCAGCCAACGTGCACAAGATCTTCATCCCACCCTGGAGGTGGGCGGCCAGCGCGTGGTAATGGAAACCGCCGCCCTGGGCGCCGTTCCCGACAGCTTTCTGCGCCGCAAAGTCGGCAACCTGGCATCGCAGCAGCTGGACATTCAAAATGCCATGGATCTCCTGTTCGGAAGCTATTGACCGATGACTCACCCCATCCGCCACCAATACGAAGACCTGATGCGCCACGTCTACGAGCACGGCGTGGCCAAGGGCGACCGCACCGGCACCGGCACGCGCAGCGTGTTCGGCCACCAGATGCGCTTTGACCTGTCGGAGGGCTTTCCGCTCGTCACGACCAAGAAGGTGCACCTCAAGAGCATCATCCTGGAGCTGCTGTGGTTTCTGCGCGGAGACGGCAACGCCCGCTGGCTGCAGGAGCGCGGCGTAACCATCTGGGACGAATGGGCCAGGGCAGACGGCGACCTCGGCCCGGTCTACGGCGTGCAGTGGCGCAGCTGGCCCAAGGCAGACGGTACGCACATCGACCAGATCGCCCAGGTGGTCGACCAGCTCAAGACCAACCCCGACAGCCGCCGCATCATCGTCTCCGCCTGGAACGTCGCCGAGCTCGACCAGATGGCGCTGATGCCCTGCCACGCCTTCTTCCAGTTCTACGTGGCGGGCGGCAAGCTGAGCTGCCAGCTCTACCAACGCAGCGCCGACATCTTCCTCGGCGTGCCGTTCAACATCGCGTCCTACGCGCTGCTGACCCACATGCTGGCGCAGCAGTGCGACCTGGCCGTGGGCGACTTCATCTGGACCGGCGGCGACTGCCATATCTACAGCAACCACTTCGAGCAGGTGCGCACGCAGCTGGCGCGTCAGCCCTACTCCTACCCCACCCTGCACATCAAACGCCGCCCGGCGTCGATCTTCGATTACGAATACGAGGACTTCGAGGTGATTGGCTACGAACACCACCCGGCCATCAAGGCGCCGGTAGCCGTCTGACACAGGCTCCGCCATGGACGAGCGCAGCGCCCCACCGTATTTCCAGCGCGAGCACGAACGCCTGGAAGAACAGCTGCACGCCCACCTGCTCAACGTGATCGGCGGCGACTTCGTCCAGGCGCTCGCGCAGCTGCAGGCGTGGCGCCAGGCGCTGGCGCAGCACATTGCCGTCGAAGAGCAGCAACTGCTGCCCCACCTGCCCGAAGGCGCCCGCTGGGCCGCGCGCGTCTACCTGCTGGAGCACGAGCGCATCGACCTGCTGGCCGAGGAACACACGGCCCGCCTGCAGGCCGTGGCCGCCAGCCCGCCGACCGACGCACTGCAGCAGCGGCGCACCGCTCTGGCGCTGATCGACGGCGCCCATGCGCTGCGCCATGTAATCGAACACCACCATGAGCGCGAGCACAACGCGCTGGCGATGGAACTTCCCGAGGCGCTGCAGGCCCAGGTTTGGGCCCGCGTCGGCACACAGGAATGACGATGGAAATTGCACTGATCTACGCCCGCGCCACCAATGGCGTGATCGGCCAGCACGGCACCATGCCCTGGCACCTGCCGCAGGACCTGGCGCATTTCAAGCAGCTCACCCACGGCGCGCCGGTGCTGATGGGGCGCAAGACCTGGGACTCGCTGCCGCCGCGCTTTCGGCCACTGCCCGGGCGGTTGAACCTGGTGATCACACGCCAGCCCGACTGGCATGCCGACGGCGCGCAGCGCGCAGCCAGCCTGGCGCAGGCGTTGGAGCTGGCACGGCAATCGGGCACTGCCACCGCCTGGGTGATTGGCGGCGGACAGGTCTTTGCCGACGCGCTGCCGCTGGCGCAGCGCGCCGAAGTGACCGAGATTGCCCAGGCCTTCGATGGCGACACCTTTGCCCCCGAGCTGGGCGCCGGATGGCGCGAGGCGCAGCGCAGCCACCAGGTGGACGCCAGCGGCCTGCAGTTCGATTTCGTGCGCTATCTGCGCCAGGAAGGTTGATTGCAATGCGAATGTTCGACGACACCCAGAACCGGCGCTGGCAGGCGGCGCTGCTGGAGGCCTCCTACGGCCAGGTGCTGCTGATCTTCAGCCCGGAACACGGCAGCGGCTTTCGCCAGCACCTGATGCAGGCCGAATACCTGGCGCAGGCACAGGAGCAGCTGGACGCGGCCGACGACGCCGCACTTGCCGCCTGGCTGGCCGAGGCCGATCCGTGGGAGCCGGCCTGATCCGGGGGCAGGTCGACAAGTGCTGCGCCAGTGCTGATCGCGGTGAGGACACCGCTCCTACCGGACGCTGACCGGGGCCTGCTGTGGTGAGAGCAGCGCCCTCGCCGCGATGGATGTTCCGATGGCCCGCAAGCAGGCTCCATGACAGCCTACACACGCGCCATACAGGCGCCGATAGGTATCAGCAACGCATGCTGGACGCAGCCGACTCGCGGATGCCGTCGAGCACGGCGTGCGTATCCAGGCCGACGTTGTTGTGCTCCAGCACGCGCTCGGCGCGGTAGCTCGAACGCACGAACGGGCCTGCCACGGCTTCGAGAAAGCCCATAGACAACGCGAGGTCGCGGTAGCGCTTGAATTCGTCAGGCGTGACGTAGCGCTGCACCGGCAGGTGGTTCTTGGTCGGGCGCATGTACTGGCCCATGGTCACCACATCGACGTTGGCCGCGCGCACGTCGGCCAGCGCCTGCTCTATCTCGGCATCGGTCTCGCCCAGGCCCAGCATCATGCTGGTCTTGGTCACGGTGGTCGGTGCGTGGCGCTTGGCAAATGCCAGCACGTCCAGCGTCACCCGGTAGCCGGCGCGCACGTCGCGCACCGGGTGCGTCAGGCGCTCGACGGTCTCCAGGTTCTGCGCGTAGGTGGCAAGGCCAGCATCGAGCACCTGGGCCACCAGGTCTTCGCGGCCCTGGAAGTCGGGGGTCAGCGCCTCCACCGCCGTGTCAGGCGTGCGCGCGTGGATGGCGCGGATGCAGGCGGCGTAGTGGCCCGCGCCCAGGTCGGCCAGGTCGTCGCGGTCCACCGAGGTCAGCACCACGTAGCGCAGATTCATCAGCGCCACCGCGTCGGCCACCTTGGCCGGCTCGTCGTGGTCCAGCCAACCGTTGGGGTTGCCGGTGCTGACCGAACAGAACTTGCACGCGCGCGTACACACCGAGCCCATCAGCATCAGCGTGGCCGTGCCGCGGCCCCAGCATTCGGCGATGTTGGGGCACTTGGATTCGGCGCACACCGTGGCCAGCTGGTGGCTGCGCACGATCTCCATCACCTCGTGGTACTTGGCGCCGGTGGGCAACTTCATGCGCAGCCACTCGGGCTTGCGCTGGGCGTCGGGCACTTGGGCAATGGCGTTGACCTTGATGCCGTCCTTGATCGCCGTCGTGCCCTGGGGGCTGACGAACTTGGTGCCCGGGGCGGTGCGGGTAATGGTGTGCGTGGGAGAGGTGGAAGCGCTCATGGTGTCTCACTGGCCGGCAAGGCGGCTGCGCCGGCCCAAGGCGCGATGGTACCCGGGGGGCAATGCCCTTGCGCCGCAAGACCCCACCCGCGTCGCGCGAAGGTGGGCCGGCCGCAGCGGGGTGCGCGCTCAGGCGTTCATGCGTCGCTCAGACGCGCCACTTGTCCAGCAGCTTCGCCGGCGTCAGGTCGTCATAGCCTTCGAACGGCTGGTGGATCCAGGGGTTGGTCGGCAGGAAATCGACCGAGTAGTCGGCCTGGAAGGTCGACAGCCCTTTGGTCCAGATCACCGCGCTGCGCAGTTCGCTGATCGGCGGGTAGTTGGTCTTGAGCATGTCCACGACCGAGTGCAGCGTGTGGCCCGAGTCGGCCAGGTCGTCGACCAGCAGCACGCGCCCGGCGATCTCGCCCTTGGGCGTGGTGATGAAGCGGGCGATGTCCAGATGGCCCTGCAGCTTGCCGCCCTCGGCGCGGTAGGAGCTGGTGGACATGATGGCCAGCGGCTTGTCGAAGATGCGGCTGAGGATGTCGCCCGGGCGCAGTCCTCCGCGCGCCAGGCACAGGATGGTGTCGAAGTCCCAGCCCGACTGGTGCACCTTCAGTGCCAGTTTCTCGATCAGGCTGTGGTACTCGTCGTAGCTGACATACAGGTGCTTGCCGTCTTCGGTGAGCATGGTTCGTGGCTCCTGGGCTTTGGGAGAGAAAAGCGCGGCGCTCAGGCGCCCTGGTAGGGGTTGTGCAGCAAGATGGTGTGGTCGCGGTCCGGACTGGTCGAGACCATGGCGATCGGCACGCCGGTCACCTCCTGGATGCGATCGAGATAGCGGCGCGCGTTGGCCGGCAGCCGCGCGTAGTCGGTTACGCCGACGGTGGAGTCGCTCCAGCCGGGAATGGTCTCGTAGACGGGCCGGCAGCGCTCGATGTCGTCGGCGCCCATCGGCAGGATGTCGATGCGCTCGCCGTCCAGCTCGTAGCCCACGCACAGCTTGAGCTCGTCCAGGCCGTCGAGCACGTCCAGTTTGGTGATGCACAGGCCCGACAGGCCGTTGATCTGCGCGGAGCGCTTGAGCAGCGCCGCATCGAACCAGCCGCAGCGGCGCGCACGACCGGTGGTCACGCCCTTCTCGGCGCCCACGGTGCTCATGTGGTAGCCGGGCGTGCCGGGCTTTTCCCAGTCCAGCTCGGTCGGGAACGGGCCGCTGCCCACGCGCGTGCAGTACGCCTTGGTGATGCCCAGGATGTAGTGCAGCATGCCCGGGCCCACGCCCGCTCCGGCGGCGGCGTTGCCCGCCACGCAGTTGCTCGACGTGACATAAGGGTAGGTGCCGTGGTCCACGTCCAGCAGCGTGCCCTGCGCGCCCTCGAACAGCAGGTTGCCGCCGGCGGCAAAGGCGTCGTTGAGCTCGCGCGAGACGTCGGCCATCATCGGCTTCAGGGCGTCGGCCTGGCGCATGGCCTCGTCGTAGACGGCGCCAAACTGCACCTCGCCGTCCGCCATATAAGGTTTGAGCGCCTCCGGAAAGTCCAGCTCGCGGCTGCCCAGCACATGCACCAGCACGTGGTTGTGCAGCGCCAGCAGGTCGCACAGCTTGGCGGCAAAGCGCTCGGGGTGCTTCAAGTCCTGCACGCGCAACGCGCGGCGGGCAATCTTGTCCTCGTAGGCAGGGCCGATGCCCTTGCCGGTCGTGCCGATTTTTTGCTGGCCGCCGCGTTCGCGCGCAGCCTCGCGCGCGATGTCCAGCGCCTGGTGAAAGGCCAGGATCAGCGGACAGGCCTCGGAGACACGCAAACGGTCGCGCACCTGCACGCCGGCCCGCTCCAGCCCTTCTATCTCTTCGAACAGCTTGCCCACCGCCACCACGACGCCGTTGCCGATGTAGCACTTGACGCCTGGACGCATGATGCCGCTGGGAATCAGATGCAGCGCCGTCTTGGCGCCGTTGATCACCAGGGTATGGCCCGCGTTGTGGCCGCCCTGAAAGCGCACCACGGCCTGCGCGCTCTCGGTCAGCCAGTCCACCAGCTTGCCCTTGCCCTCGTCACCCCACTGGGTGCCGACCACGACGACGTTGCGTCCTTTGACTGTGTTCATGTTCAACCCGACTTTTCTGAAGAAATCAAAGCGCGCGCACAACCCAGCGGCCCTGCACGTTGACCAGTTCGCGGTCACAAGAGAATTCGTCCACTTCGCTGCCGCTGCCCGGCAACGTGCACACCACCGTCTGGCCCTGCTGGCGCAGCGCGGCAATCTCGGCGTTGAGCAGCGCGTCGTCGCCCCAGGGCGCGCGAATGGCCGCCTGCAGCGGGCGCGAGCGCGCCACGGCCACCAGTTGTTTGACGTCCAGGCTGAAGCCCACCGCCGGACGGTTGCGCCCGAACACCGCGCCCACCTCGTCGTAGCGCCCGCCACGCACCAGCGCGTCGCTGGCGCCGGGCACGTACATGCCAAAACGCAGTCCGCTGTAGTAGGCGTAGCCGCGCAGGTCGGCCAGATCGAAGCTCACGCGCACCTGCGCCAGGCGCGCGGCAATGCTGCGCAGGTCGGCCAGCACGCGGGCCACGCCGGCCACCGCCCCCAGGCGTTTTTCGGCCTCGTCCAGCACCTCGGCGCCGCCGTACAGCTGCAAGAGCGCCTGCAGCCCCTCGCGCGAGGCCACCGGAAAGCTGCGCGTGAGCTGCGCCAGCTCGCTGGCGTCCTTGGCCGCCAGCGCCGCGTGCACGCGTTCGAGCACCTGCGCGTCGACCGGGACGCCAGCCAGCAGGCTGCGCACGATGCGCACGTCCGCCAGGTCGACGCTGACATCGGCCACCGGCGCGCCGCGCAGGCAGTGCAGCGCCAGTTGCAGCGCCTCGATCTCCGCCTCAAGGCCTGCGTGGCCGTAGATCTCGGCACCGAACTGCAGCGGCTCGCGCGTGGCGTGCGGACGATCGGGGCGCGTGTGCAGCACCGACCCGCAATAGCACAGACGCGTGACGCCGCGGCGGTTGAGCAGGTGGGCGTCGATGCGTGCCACCTGCTGCGTGGTGTCGCCGCGCAGGCCCAGCGTGCGCCCCGAGAGCTGGTCGACCAGCTTGAAGGTCAGCAGATCCAGCGCCTCGCCCGAGCCGGTCAGCAGCGACTCCAGGTGCTCCAGCAGCGGCGGCATGACCAGCTCGTAGCCATAGCAGCGCGCGGTGTCGAGCAGGCCGCGGCGCAGCTCTTCGATGTGCCGCGCCTCGGAGGGCAAGACATCGGCAATGTGATCCGGCAACAGCCAGGCAGACATACGTACAGGGGGGAAGAAAGAAGGGAAACAGTGATTCTACCGGCTTGGCCGCGGCGGGCGCTGCCGGCCACTCAAGCGGCCAGCACCCACAGCATCAGCAGGCCGGCCAGCACGCTGGCCAGACCGACGAAGCGGATCTGGCCGTCGCGCAGCTGCAGCAACTGCGCGAACATGCGCCGCCAACCCGCCGGCGCGGCAAAGGGCAGCAGCCCTTCGATCACCAGCACCATGGCCAGCGCACTCCACCAGCTGTCGATCGGCGGCATTGGCTTGGCGCCGGACTTCTGCGCTTACTTGCCAGGCGCCGCGGGCACGCCCGAGCGCAAGGCCTTGAAGAACTCTGTGGACGCCGGGTCGAGCACGACGACGTCGCTCTTCTTGTTGAAGCTGGCCTTGTAGGCCTCCAGGCTGCGGTAGAACTGGGCGAACTGCGGGTCGCGCCCAAAGGCCTGGGCGTACAGGCGCGCTGCCTCGCCGTCGCCCTCGCCCTTGACCTTCTGCGCCTGGCTGTAGGCATTGGCAATGGTCACTTCGCGCTGGCGGTCGGCGTCGGCGCGGATTTTCTCGCCCTCGGCCGCGCCGGTGGAGCGCAGCTCGTTGGCCACGCGCTTGCGCTCGGCCTCCATGCGGCGGTAGACCGACTCGGTGATCGCCTCGACGTAGTCCACGCGCGTGATGCGCACGTCGACCACGTCCATTCCCCAGGGCTTGCCGCTTTTCACGGCGGCCAGCACTTCCTTCTTGACGTCGGCCATCAGCGCGTCGCGCTTGGTGGCGATCAGCTCCTTGACCGTGCGGCGGTTGACCTCCTCCTGGAAGGCGTTGCGCACCACGCGGTTGAGTTGCAGCGCGCCGGCGTTCTCGTCGAGCCCGACGTTGCGGATGTACTGCGACGGGTCGGAGATGCGCCAGCGCACATACCAGTCGATGACCACGCGCTGCTTCTCGGCCGTGAGCATGGACTCGGTGTCCGAGCTGTCGAGCGTGAGCAGGCGTTTGTCGATGTAGCGCACGTTCTGGAACGGCGGCGGCAGCTTGAAGTTCAGCCCCGGCTCGGTGATCACTTCCTTGATCTGGCCCAGCGCATAGACCACGCCGTACTGGCGCTGGTCGACGACGAACACCATGGAGCTGGCCACTACCAGGAGCAGTACCAGCGTGGAGAGGAAAAATCCGATTCTGTTCACACTTCGCTCCTATCGGGTTTCGCGCTCGCGGCTGCGGCTGGCGTCGCGCAGATGCGCGGGGACGGTCACGGGCGCTGCGCTGCCCGTCGCTGGCGCGCTGCTGTTTGCGGCATGCTCGGGCGCGGCTGGCGCGGCCTGTGTCACACCCTGCATGATCTTGTCCAGCGGCAGGTACAGCAGGTTAGAGCCCTGGCGCGACTCGACCAGCACCTTGGTCACGTTGCTGTAGACCTGCTGCATGGACTCCAGGTACATGCGGTCACGCGTGACCTGGGGCGCCTTCTGGTATTCATTGAGCACCGAGGTGAAGCGCTGGGCATCGCCCTGGGCCTGGGCCGTGATGCGCGCCTTGTAGGCCTCGGCCTCCTGCTCCAGGCGCGAGGCGGTACCGACGGCGCGCGGAACCACGTCGTTGGCATAGGCCTGGGCCTCGTTCTTGGCGCGCTCGCGCTCCTGTCCTGCCTTGAGCACGTCGTCGAACGCCGCCTGCACCTGCTCGGGCGGGCGCACGCCGCCTTGCTGCAGGTTGATGCCGACCACCTCGACGCCAACCTTGTAGCGATCCAGGATGGTTTGCATCAGGTCGCGCACGCGCGGCGCGATCTGGTCGCGCTCCTCGGCCAGCGCCGAGTCCATCTTCATCTTGCCGACCACCTCGCGCACCGCTGTCTCAGCCGCCTGCACCACGGCGTTGCCGGGATTGCGGCTCTCGAACAGCCAGGCGCGCGCGTCGTTCAGGCGGTATTGCACCGCAAACTTGATCTCGACGATGTTCTCGTCCTCGGTCAGCATGGCCGACTCGCGCAGGCCGGTGGCCTTGATGATGGAGTCGCGCCCGATGTCGACCGAGCGGATCTGCGTGACGAAGACCAGCTCATGGCGCTGGATCGGGTACGGCAGGCGCCAGTTGAAGCCGGCGTTCACCGTGCTGTGGTATTTGCCAAATTGCGTGATGACCGCCTGCTGGCCTTCCTGGACGATGAAAAAACCCGAACTCAGCCAGATCAGCACCGCAATCAGGGCGACCAGCCCAACGCCGACGCCGGTGTTCTTCATGTCGGGCTGAAAACCCCCGCCACCCGGCCCCTGTGGCGGCCGCGAGCCGTTGCCACGCCCACCGCGCCCGCCCAGCAGGCCCCCGAGCTTGCGGTTGAGGTCACGCCACAGCTCGTCCAGATCGGGCGGATTGGCGCCCGAGCCCGACGCGCGGTCGCGCTCACGCCCGCCCTGCGGGCCGTCGCCCCAGGGGCGTTGCTCAGGGGGTGGTGTTTCCTCGGGACGCTGGCCTTGCGGATCCTGCTCGTCCGAACGTCCCCAGCGCGGGTCATTGAGATTGAACATCCCCCGCAGGCGTGCGGGCAGCACGGCCCAGCGGGAGTTGAGGTAGTGAGAATTCATGCGCAAAGTCTCTGCTTGATTCGAAGACATCCAATGGCGGGTGGCATTGTGCCCAATCACAGCTGGGCGCCGGGCAATTCGGGCTGTGCGGGCGGAGATTCATCTGCACGGGTGGCGGCTTGAGCCAGCAGGGCGCGCAACTCGCCCAGGCCCTGGCCGCTGCGTGCACTCACGAAGATGCGCTCGAGTTGGCGTCCGTCCACCTCGTAGCGGTCGTGCAACCGGGCCGGGAGCGCCTCGGGCGCCAGCGCGTCGAGCTTGTTGAAGACCAGCATCTGCGGGATATCTAGCGCGCCGATCTCGCCCAGCACCTGCTGCACCTGGGCGATCTGCTCGGGGAAACCGGGGTTGGACGCGTCGACCACGTGCAGCAACAGGTCGGCGTCGATCGCCTCCTGCAGCGTCGCCTGGAAGGCATCGACCAGGCCGTGCGGCAGCTCGCGAATGAAGCCCACCGTGTCGGACAGCGATACCACGCCCGCCTCGCCTCCCAGGTAAAGCTGGCGCGTGGTGGTGTCCAGCGTGGCAAACAGCTGGTCGGCCGCATAGGCCTGCGCCTTGACCAGCGCATTGAACAGCGTGGATTTTCCGGCGTTGGTATAGCCCACCAGCGAGACGTTGAACGTACCGCGGCGCTGGCGCTGGCGCCGCTGCGTGCCGCGCTGGCGCTGCACCTTGGCCAGGCGCTCGCGCGTACGCTTGATCGCCTCGCGAATCATGCGGCTGTCCAGCTCGATCTGGCGCTCGCCCGGGCCGCCGCGCGCGCCAATGCCGCCGCGCTGGCGCTCCAGGTGCGACCAGCGGCGCACCAGGCGCGTGCTCAGGTATTGCAGGCGGGCCAGCTCGACTTGCAGCTTGCCCTCGTGGCTGCGCGCGCGCTGCGCGAAGATCTCCAGGATCAACAGCGTGCGGTCGCCCACCGGCAGGCCAAGGTGGCGCTCCAGGTTGCGTTGCTGCGCGGGGCTGAGCGCCTGGTCGAACCAGACCTCCTGCGCGCCGTGCATGTCGGCCAGCAGCCTGATCTCGTCGGCCTTGCCGCTGCCGACGAACAGCGCGGCGTCGGGCACCTTGCGCTTGCAGGTCAGGCGGGCGACCGCAGACAGGCCCGCGGTCTGCGCCAGCAGGCCCAGTTCTTCGAGCTCGCCGTCGAAATGCGGCAAGCCGAAATCCACGCCTACAAGAACGACGGGCGTGGCATCGGCGGAAGCGGTGGTGTCGTCAGAACGCAAGACTGCGGGCCTTTGCCGGCATGGGCAGCTGCGCTGTAGCGGCGCGGATCAAGCGTTGTTTTCGGGCGCCTCGGCCGTCGAGAAATTGACGGCGCGGCCCGGAACGATGGTGGAAATGGCGTGCTTGTAGACCATTTGCGTGACCGTGTTGCGCAGCAACACGACATATTGGTCGAACGATTCGATCTGGCCTTGCAGCTTGATGCCGTTGACCAGGTAGATCGAGACCGGCACATGCTCGCGTCGCAGGGCGTTCAGAAAAGGATCCTGCAGCAGTTGACCTTTGTTGCTCACGATATTCTCCGTGTTCGGAAATGTTGTTGTAAAGCGGCACCTTAACACAGCAAAACCACCCCGTACCACACAGGGGATAGGCTTTCGCGGGAGGTGATCAGGACTTCTTCGCGTCGGTGTACGGGTTGTGCGAAGTGCGCAATTCGATGCGCAAAGGCGTGCCGACCAGGTCGAATTCCTTGCGGAAACGTCCTTCCAGAAAACGCTTGTACGCGTCGGTCACATGATCGAGCGCATTGCCGTGGATCACGATGACCGGCGGGTTCATGCCGCCCTGGTGGGCGTAGCGCATCTTGGGGCGGTGGCCGCCGGCGCGCTTGGGCGCCTGGAACTGCACCGACTCCAGCAACAACCGCGTGAGCACCGGCGTGGGCATTTTGCAGACCGCCGCCTTGTGCGCGCGCACGATGGACTTCCACAGCGGCGCCAGCCCCTGGCGGCGCTGCGCCGAGATGAAGTGCAGCGGCGCGAACTTCAAAAACGCCAGCCGCGTCTCGATCGAGCGCTGCAACTGCTGGCGGCCATAGTCGTCGACCGCGTCCCATTTGTTGATCGCGATGACGACCGAGCGGCCGCTCTCCAGGATGTAGCCGGCAATGTGCGCATCCTGGTCGGTCACGCCCTCGGTAGCGTCCAGCAGCAGCACGACGACGTGCGCCGACTCGATGGCCTGCAGCGTCTTGACGACCGAGAACTTCTCGATCGCCTCGAACACCTTGCCCTTGCGGCGCAGGCCGGCCGTGTCGATCAGCTCGAAACGCTGGCCCTGGCGCTCGAACGGCACCGTGATCGCGTCGCGCGTCGTGCCCGCCAGGTCGAACACCACCAGCCGCTCCTCGCCCAGCCATGCGTTGATCAGCGTCGACTTGCCGACGTTGGGCCGCCCGGCGACTGCCAGGCGGATGGCGCCGCTGCCCTGCACGTCCATCGGGTCGTCGTCGTCCTCGGGCAGGTTCAGAGGCTGCAGCGCCAGTTCCAGCAGGCTGCGCACGCCCTGGCCATGCGCGGCCGATACCGGATGCAGCGCACCCAGCCCCAGTTCGTAGAACTCGGCCAGCTGGGCGTGGTTCTCCATGCCCTCGGCCTTGTTGCCCGCCAGCACGCAGGGCTTGCCCAGGCGGCGCAGGTAGTTGGCGATGTCGTGATCCTGCGCCGAGACGCCGGCGCGCACGTCGACGACGAAGACGACCACGTCGGCCTCGGCCACCGCCTGCTGCGTCTGGCGCGCCATCTCCTTGAAGATGCCGCCGCTGGCATCGGGCTCGAAGCCGCCGGTGTCGATCACGATGAACTCGCGCCGGCCCAGGCGCGCGTGGCCATAGTGGCGGTCGCGCGTGAGGCCGGCGTAGTCGGCCACGATGGCGTCGCGCGACTTCGTCATGCGGTTGAACAGCGTGGACTTGCCCACATTGGGCCGCCCCACCAGCGCGATCACGGGTTGCATGCCAGTCCTTTTCAGTCCGGGCGGAAGCCGTAGACGGCGCCGCCGCGCGTGACGACGACCAGCGTGTTGCCCGAGACGACCGGCGTGGCAGCCACGCCCGAGCCGTCGGTGGACAGGCGGTTGAGCGGCGTGCCATCGTCGCGCGAAAGCAGGTGCACCAGGCCGTCGGCGTCGCCGATCACGATGGAGCGCCCCAGCAGCAGCGGCGCCGTGAGGCGGCGGTATTTGAGCCGGTCGCTGGACCAGCCGCGCGCACCGTCGGCGCGGCTCCAGGCCTGCACCAGGCCGTTGCTTTCTGTGCCGTACAGCGCGCTGTCGTCGCCGGCAATGCCGACGCTGCCGGCCGCGGGCTGCGCCCAGACGGTGGCGCCGCGCTGCGCATCCACACAGCCCACGGCCGCCTGGAAGGCGCGCGCGCAGACGCTGTCATGCACGCGGCTGGCAGGACCGACCAACTCGACCAGGCGCTCGATGTCGTTGGTGCCGCGCGGGCTGGCCAGCGGCGCCTCCCAGCGCACCGCACCGTTATCAGGGTTGAAGCCGACCAGGCGCCCGGACAGGCCGGCGACCAGCGTGTCGCCCACGGCCAGCAGCACACCGCTTTGGCGCAGGATCAAAGGCTCGCCCGTGCGCTTCTGGCTCCACAGCGGGTAGCCGGTTTTTGCATCGAATGCCGAGACCGTGCGGTCGGCCGTCAGCACGAAGACGCGTGCGCCCGCCACCAGCGGCGCGGTATAGCCCTGCGCGGCCAGCGGCTGGCTCCACAGCTTCTTGCCGTCCTGCAGCGCAATCAGCTGGTTGTTGCGCGAGACGACGGCGCTGACCTGTCCGTCGCTGCCCAGGCCGGTAGCCAGCGGCGTGTCCAGCTGCGCGCGCCAGACGTCGCCGCCGGTGCGCGCATCGATGGCCGCGACCTCACCCTTGGCCGAGGCCAGCAGCACCTGGTCGCCCTGCACGTGCACCGTCGGCTCCATGCCCGACAGCGGCCCGATGCGCGCGGTCCACGCCTGGCGCACGCCCAGCACCGGCACGTTCGGCCCCAGCTCGGCAGGCTTGGGCGCGGACGATCCGCCCCACAGCGAACAACCTCCCAGCGTCAGCAGCGCCGTGGCCGCCAGCGCAGCCCAGGCGGGCCGACTCCATCGCAGCATGCGTTTCATGCGCAGTCCTTTATCGTGATTCAGCCCGCGGCGACCGCGTCGGCGCGCGCGCCCAGGGCGTTGAGTTTGGCTTCGACCAGGCGGCGGTACTCGGCGTCCTGCGCCATGGCCCTCCAGGCCACGCGGTAGGCGTCGATCGCCTCGGCCTTCTTGTCCTGCAGTGCCAGCACGTCGCCCTTGCGGTCGGCCACCAGCGCGACGAATTCAGGAGGGAAGCTGCCCGACAGCTGGGCCAACGCCTGGTCGTAGGCCTTTTCCTGCACCAGCACGCTGGCCAGGCGCAGGCGCGCCACGGCGGCATAGCCCTTGTCGCTGCTGTTGTCCGCCACCCAGGTCAGCGTGGCCTTGGCGCCGTCCCACTTGCCGGCGTCGGCCTGCGACTTGGCCGCCATCAGGCCGGCCTGAGCCGCCTGGACGGTGCCGCCATAGTCCTTGCGCAGGTCGCCAAAGGCCTGCTGCACGCGGGCCGCATCGCCGCCCTGCACGGCCAGCTCGACGGCCTCGCTCAGCGCAGTGGCCTGCAGCGCCTGGCGGCTTTGCCACAGGCGCCAGCCGTTCCAGGCGGCAAAGCCGCCCAGCACGACGATCACCAGCCAGGTGATCAGCGTGCCCCAGGTTTTCCAGAAATGTTTGAACTGTTCAAGTTGCTCTTGTTCTTCGAGGTCGAAATGTGCCATGTTCCTGCTTTCGTTCAGCGCGCCGATTGTAGGGTGGCGGCCCAGCCCGCCACGTCATCCAGGCGCTGCGCGGTCTGCGCACCCTGGCCGTCGCGCAGCGCCTTGACCGTGACCTCGCCGCGGGCGAGCTCGTCGGCGCCAAAGACCAGCGCATGGTGCGCGCCGCTGGCGTCCGCCTTCTTGAATTGCGACTTCATGCCGGCCATGCCGTCGACCGTCGCCGCGTGCATCTGCACGCGCACACCCGCCTCGCGCAGCCGGGTGAGCGTGCGCAGCACCTGCGGCATGGCCGCGGCGTCGGGCACGATGGCGTAGGCATCCAGGCGCGGCGCGGGAATGTCGGTGCCCAGCTCCTTGACCAGTTCGAGCACCCGCTCCACGCCCAGCGCCCAGCCGACGGCCGGCGCCGGCTTGCCGCCGATCTGCTCGACCAGGTAGTCGTAGCGCCCGCCGGCGCAGATCGTGCCCTGCGCGCCCAGCAGGTCGGTGACGAATTCGAACACCGTCAGGTTGTAGTAGTCCAGCCCGCGCACCAGGCGGGGGTTGACCGTCCACGGAACGCCATTGGCATCCAGGATGGCCTTGACGCCGTCGAAGTGCGCCAGCGACGCCTCGCCCAGATAGTCGAGCAGCTTGGGCGCGGCGTTGACCATGTCCTGCATCGCCGGGTTCTTGGTGTCGAGCACGCGCAGCGGGTTGGTGTGCATGCGGCGCTTGGCCTCCTCGTCCATCACGCCCTGGTGCTGCTCCAGCCAGGCAATCAGCGCGGCGCGGTGCGCTGCGCGCTCCTCGGGCTGGCCCAGGCTGTTGATCTCAAGGCGCCACTGCGTCAGGCCCAGGCGCTTCCACAGAGCGACGGCCAGCAGGATCAGCTCGGCGTCCACGTCCGGGCCGGCAAAGCCCAGCGCCTCGGCGCCCACCTGGTGGAACTGGCGATAGCGCCCGCGCTGCGGCCGCTCGTGGCGAAACATCGGGCCGATGTACCACATGCGCTTGCCGCCGTCGTACAGCAGATTGTGCTCGATGGTGGCGCGCACCAGGCTGGCCGTGCCCTCGGGGCGCAGCGTCAGGCGTTCGCCATTCAACTTGTCCTCGAACGAGTACATCTCTTTCTCGACGATGTCGGTCACCTCGCCGATGCCGCGCACGAACAGCTGCGTGTGCTCGACGATGGGCGTGCGCACGTTGCGGTAGGCAAAGCCGTCCATCAGCTCGCGGATCTGCGCCTCCAGCCACTGCCAGCGCTCGGACTGGCCCGGCAGGATGTCGTTCATGCCTTTGACGGCAGCAATTTTTTCGTTCTTGGCCATGGTGGTTCTGTCAAATCAAAGCGGCTGCGCCGCCGGCGCCAGAGCGCCGGCAAGGGCCGCAGCCGTCACGAAAGGGATGCAGTCGCCCGGGCGCGCACGGCGCCCGCAAGCCATGCCCGCTCACCCCTGCTTGCCATAGCGGCGCTCGACATAGTCGAGCACGATGGCCTGGAATTCCTCGGCAATGCGCTCGCCGCGCAGCGTCATGGCCTTGGCGCCGTCGATGAACACCGGCGCCACCGGCGCCTCGCCCGTGCCCGGCAGGCTGATGCCGATGTCGGCATGCTTGCTCTCTCCCGGGCCGTTGACGATGCAGCCCATCACGGCCACCTTCATGCGCTCGACGCCGGGGTAGCTCTCGCGCCAGACAGGCATCTGCGCGCGCAGATAGTCATCGATCTGCTTGGCCAACTCCTGGAACACGGTGCTCGTCGTGCGCCCGCAACCCGGGCAGGCGGTGACGCTGGGCACGAAGGCGCGCAGGCCCAGCGACTGCAAAATCTCCGAGGCGGTGACCACCTCCTGCGTGCGCGCCTCGCCCGGCTGGGGCGTGAGCGACACGCGGATCGTCTCGCCAATGCCTTCCTGCAGCAGGATGGCCATCGCCGCGGTCGACGCGACGATGCCCTTGGTGCCCATGCCGGCCTCGGTCAGCCCCAGGTGCAGCGCGTAGTCGCAGCGCTGTGCAAGCCCGCGGTAGACGGCAATCAGATCCTGCACACCGCTGACCTTGCACGACAGAATGATCTGCCTGCCGTCCAGCCCCAGTTCCTCGGCGCGCTGCGCCGACTGCAGGGCCGAGACGATGAGCGCCTCGTACATCACCTGGCGCACGTCCCAGGGCTGGGCGCGCCGGCCGTTGGCGTCCATCAGCGCGGTGAGCAGCTCCTGATCCAGGCTGCCCCAGTTCACGCCGATGCGCACCGGCTTGTCCCAGCGCACGGCCGCCTCGATCATCTGGGCGAACTGCTTGTCGTGCTTGTCGCCCTTGCCGACGTTGCCGGGGTTGATGCGGTATTTGGACAGCGCCTGCGCGCATTCGGGAAACTCGGTCAGCAGGCGGTGGCCGTTGTAGTGGAAGTCGCCCACTAGCGGCACCAGCTCACCCATGGCGTCCAGACGCTCGCGGATCGCGGGCACGGCAGCCGCCGCCTCGGGCGTGTTCACCGTGATGCGCACCAGCTCCGAGCCCGCCTGCGCCAGCTGCGCCACCTGGCGCACCGTGCCGTCGATGTCGACGGTATCGGTATTGGTCATCGACTGCACGCGCACCGGCGCACCGCCGCCGACGGTGACGACGCGCTCCTTCCAGGCCACGCGCGCCTGGCGCGTCATGCGCTTGGCGGGGGCAACCATGGCCACCGGCTGCTCGCCGGCCAGCCAGGCTTCATTCAATGTGTTCATTCAATTCACCTCGAAACGGGCGACGTTGTCGCGCGCCAGCGCGGCCAGATCCAGCGGCTTGCCGCGCACCAGCACCTCGGTGGCGTCGGCGCGGCCGACGACGACCTTCCACGGCGCGTCGCCCGGCACCTGGGCGCTGTCGCCCGCGCCCATGATTCTCTCCAGCACGACGGCGCCCGAAGCGTCGCGCACCTGCACCCACGACGATGCCCGGGTACGCAGCACCAGCGCGCCGGCCGGTACGCCATCAATGGCACCATTTTGAGCCGTATCCATGACCGCATCCGGGGACGTGCTGGCAGCCTGCACTGCGTCTGGCACGGTCTGCAGCGTGGGCGTTTGCGCCGCCACGGGCACGGCATCCAGCGCAGGCAAGGTCGCCTGCGCCGCCGTCTCTGGCGGCTGCCCGCCGCTTTGCGCCGACGTCGACGCGGCAGCGGGCTCTTCAGGCCCGGACTCCTCGGGCAATGGATCTTCAGCGGGCGGCTCGGCGGGCGCCGCCGGCATGTCGGCGGGTTGCGCCGGCGTTACGGCCTGCGCCGCGTCCGTGCCGCCGCGCCCGGTCAACTGGCCAATGCGTTCGAGCACCGACGAGGGCAACAGCACCACGACCAGCGCCGCCAGCAACAGCAGCGCGACCGCGATACCGATGATGCGGTTCTTGGGCGAATGGCCCAGCGCCGCCTGCGAGGCGCGCTCGTGGCGATCCTTGAAACTGGCGTTGATGCCCTCGCCCGCGGTCAGCGGCGCCAGGTGGTTGTGCGGCAGCAGCGCGAGCACGGGCGCGGCATCGACCTGAAGCGCACGGCACATGCTGGACGCCAGCGCCCGCAGAAAGGCCGCGTCGGGAAACGCATCGTACTGGTCGGCTTCGAGCGCCTGCAGCTTGAACACCGGCACCTTGAGCACGCCTTCGAGCGCCGGCAGGTACACGCCCGCCGCCTCGCGGTACTGGCGCAGCAGCTGCCCGGCGGTGGGCTGCGCCGCCGGGGCATTGGTGTCCGCCGCCTGCTGCAGCGGAGAGAAATCACTCATCGAACGCCCCCCGCTCCAGCGCCAGCGTCTGGCGCGACTGGGGGAAGCGCCGCTGCAGCTGGTCGCCGAGCTGGCGCATCGCGACCAGGTCCTTGAGCGCGCGCTCGATCTTCACGCCCAGCCACAGCGACTCGGCGTTGGCCGCCTCGCTGTTGTTGATGCGCCGGACGTAGAACCGTGCGCGTTGGGCGTCGCCCCGGGCAAAGATGATGGATGCCAGGTGATAGCCGACCAGCGGGTTGCCGGCGTCGATCTCGTAGGCGTGCAGCACGGCCTGCTCGGCCTCGGCCAGCTGGCCGGCACGCTGGTGGCACATGCCTTGCGACAGGAATGTGCGGCTGCGCTGCAGATAGCCGGGCGCCGCCAGCGCGCGCTCGAACAAGGCATTGGCCTGCGCGTACTGCCCGCGCTGGCACAGCAGCCAGCCCAGGTTTTGCTGGATGTCGGGGTCATTGGGCTTCATGCCCTGGGCGCGCTTGAGGTCGGTCTCGGCATGCGCCAGATCCTGCTGCGCCATGTAGACCAGGCCGCGCACATGGTAGGCGTCGGCGTAGCCCGGGTCGGTGGCCAGTGCCTGGTTGGCCTCTTCCATCGCCACCGGCAGATTGCCCGACTCCAGGTAGGTGACCGCCAGCTCCAGGCGCAACCGCGCGCGCCGCTGGATGTCTGCCTCGCTGCTCGATGCGGCCTGCCCGCTCGCGGACGCGCCGGCGCCCCCGATCTGGCTGGCGCAGCCGCCCAGGCCCGCCAGTGCGCCGGCCAGCACCGCGGCCAGCAGCCAGCGGTGCGTTGCTGCGTCACGACTCATGCATTGCTCCCATGTCTGGCGCACCCTGCAGTCAGGATGCGCTGCGTGTTTTCACGATCCGCAGCCGCGCCATGCGTTCGTGCACGCGGGTGCGATCCTTGACGTCGCCGGCCAGTTGGCCACAGGCGGCGTCGATGTCGTCGCCGCGCGTCTTGCGCACCGTGGTCACGATGCCGGCGTCGCCGAGCATGCGGGCAAACGCCGCCACCTGCGGCTGCGGCGAGCGCTTCAGGCCCGATGCGGGAAAGGGGTTGAACGGAATCAGGTTGAACTTGCACGCCACCGGGTCACTGCCGCGCGGGCCGACCAGCTCGATGAGCGCGCGCGCGTGCTCGGGCTGGTCGTTGACGCCGTCGAGCATGCAGTATTCGAAGGTGATGAAGTCGCGCGGCGCGTACTGCAGGTAGCCCCGGCACGCGGCCAGCAGCTCGTGCAGCGGGTATTTGCGGTTCAGCGGCACCAGGTCGTCGCGCAGCGCATCGAACGGCGCGTGCAACGAGACGGCCAGCGCCACCGGGCAATCGAGCGCCAGGCGGTCGATCATCGGCACGACGCCCGAGGTCGACACCGTCACGCGCCGGCGCGACAGGCCATAGCCGTGGTCGGCCAGCATGGTGCGCAGCGCCGGCACCAGCGCCGAGTAGTTCTGCAGCGGCTCGCCCATGCCCATCATCACGACGTTGGTGATCACGCGGTCGCTGCGGCCCAGGCGTGCGCGCAGCGCGTGCTCGGCAAACCACAGCTGGGCGACGATCTCGCCGCTGGTCAGGTTGCGGCTGAAGCCCTGGTGGCCGGTGGAGCAAAAGCGGCAGCCCACCGCGCAGCCCGCCTGCGAGGAGATGCACAGCGTGCCGCGGTCGTCCTCGGGGATGAAGACGGTCTCGATGGCGTTGCCGCCACCCATGTCGAACAGCCACTTGACGGTGCCGTCGCGCGAAGCGTGCTCGCTCATCACCGGCGGCGCCGCCACGTGGGCGCAGCCCTTGAGCTTGTCGCGCAGACTCTTGGCCAGATCGCTCATCTGGTCGAAGTCGGCCACCCCGCGCTGGTGGATCCAGCGAAACAGCTGCGTGGCGCGAAAGCGCTTCTCACCCAGCCGCTCGCAAAAAGCGGCCATGCCATCGAGGTCGAAATCCAGCAAGTTCGTGGTCATGGCGCTCGTTTTTCCTATGTCGCACGGCGCTGCCTGCCCGGCGCGCCGCCCGCCCGCTCAGCGGGCGTAGATGTTCAGGCCAGGGAAGAAGAAGGCCACTTCGACGGCAGCGGTCTCGGCCGCGTCCGAGCCGTGCACCGCATTGGCGTCGATGCTGTCGGCAAAGTCGGCGCGAATCGTGCCGGCCTCGGCCTTGGAGGGGTCGGTCGCGCCCATCAGCTCGCGGTTCTTCAGGATGGCGTTCTCGCCTTCGAGCGCCTGCACCATCACCGGGCCGGAGATCATGAATTCGACCAGATCCTTGAAGAAGGGACGCTCCTTGTGCACGGCGTAGAACTGCTCGGCCTCGGCGCGCGAGAGGTGGATCATGCGGGCGGCGGCGATCTTCAGGCCGGCGGCCTCGAAGCGTGCGTAGATCTGGCCGATCACGTTCTTGGCGACGGCGTCGGGCTTGATGATGGAGAGGGTGCGTTCGATAGCCATGGTTTTTCCTGTGGATGGTTTGAAAAGAGGGTTTGCTTTTTGGGCAAAACGGGAGATTTTAACTTTTCGCAATAGCCCCGATGCCGGCTCCGGGGTGGCGCTTACCGGCCGCCGCGGCGCGAACGGTTGTTGCGCTGCTGCTGGCGTTGGCGCATCAGGCTGTCGGCGCCGATGTAGCCCACCGAAGTCTTCATCGGGTCGGGCTGGGCCGCGCCGCCGCGCTCGCTGTTGCGGTCACCGCCGCGCGCGTTGGCGCCGGGCGCGCGCTGCTGCGACCCGCGCTTGCCGCCCGGGCGC
>PGEI01000059.1 GCA_002894305.1 Comamonadaceae bacterium CD01 | reverse complement strand
CGTTTTGAGTATGTTCGCACCGCCAAAAATAGCGTTAACAGGCCCTAGTGTGATGCCACGTAATCGGCCAGGTCGGCAATGTCAGCGTTGGCAGGCCGTGCGCCGCCGCGTAGGCACTGACCTGCGCGCCGCGCATCATCGAGTCGCTCGGCGGCGACGATCAGGTCGACCTCGTTCTCGCGGTCGTCGTCGTCGAGCACGACGACCGGAATGCCCTGGCGCACGGCGGCGAGTGCAGTGTCGACGCGCTCGCGCGCGGGGCGGGCGCAATCGCCGGCGGATGGGTAGCCGGGGGGGTGTGCGCAGCGCGTGCGCGGTGGTGTGGGTTTGAAACATTCAAACGCTCCTCGTCAGTGGGTTGAGAAGACGTTTTCGGGGCACGCGGCCGCACGCGCACCCTTCGCGCACGGCCGGGGCCGGCGCTGCGGGGCGCAGCGGCTGCGCATCTTCTTTCATCCGGACTGTGACCGTCGGCTCTGGAATGTGGCCAGATCTGCTGACCCCGTCGCCTGGGTGATGCCAGGCAACAGGCGCTCGCGGGCTTGCGAAGACCAGTGGCATGGCGCCGCCGCCTCGCCTACCGCCGGTGGGGAATTTCGCCCTGCACTGCAGGAGGATGAAAGAGGGCGGTAATGCTTACTGCGAGCCGCCCTCGGCCTTGGCCTTGCGGCGGCGGCGCATGGCGGCGAGTGAGCCCAGGCCGCCCATCATCAGCCACCCGGCGCCGGGCAGCGGGACTGCGGAGACCGGCGGAGCGATCTCGGTGTCGCCAATCTTGAGACCGGCAAAGGCCAGGCCGCTGTCGTAGAGCGTGTCGTTCCAGTTGGTCACGCCCAACTGCAGCATGTACTGGCCTTCCAGGCCGATCTCGAACTCAGACAGAATCCAGCCGGTTGAGCCGCAACCCGTGTCGTAGCAGGTGCCGCTGGAGCCGCCGAGCTGGCTCCACTGGGGCGCTCCGGCGTTGATCGACACGTCGGCAGGAGTCAGGGTGGCGCCAGGGGCGGGCATGCCGAAGCCCGGAACCGTGGAGCCGCCCGGGGTCGTGCGTGCCGTGAACAATAGTGCGACCTGGTTGGCGTCGCTGTCCAGCAGTCGCGCCCAGGCGTAGTCAGCGTAGCCCGCGCCGTCGCTGGTCACGTAGTTGAAGTAGAAGTTGAGCACGTCGCCGGAGTTGGCATTGAACAGGCCGGTGGTCAGCGTGCTGCCGTTGGTCGGGTTGCCCATGCCGCCGACACTGGGCAGCGCGCCTACGCCATTGGTGCCCTTGTAGGTCGATACGTAGTAATAGCCCGAGCCTTCGACGGGCGCTGGCGGCGCGGAGACGTGGCCGTTGGGCGAGCCGGTGCCGGCGTTGCCCTGGATCGCGAAGGTCAGCGGCAGGGTTTCCGCGCTGACGGAGGCAGCCAGGCATGCGGCGGCCGCGAACGAGACCAAGTGTTTGATTTTCAAGATATTCCCTCTCTTTGTGTGTGTTGTGCAGGCAGCACGTCGTGGTGGTGGTCATGCTGCGCTTTTTGGTGCGTTATGGCGTTTGTTGCCGGATGCAGTAGAGCCTCATGCGGCGCAGCACGGTTGTTTATAACGACGTGCCATGGCTTGAGAAATAGCCATATCGGACTATCACATTGCGTGTATCAATAGATTTTTGCTCCGGCCTTTGCGAGCGATGGGCTTCGGTGCATGAGGTGTGCGGTCGTCGTGATGCGGCGGATGGCGTTTGCCGCGAGGAGGTTCCACAGCTCTCTGCATACGGCGCATGCCCGAGTGGAGCCGTGTGCCAGGCAGGGCATATGGCTGCAATGCCTTGAAGGGGATGGCTTTCAGGGCAGGTTCAGCGGTTGCAGCTGGCCGAGCTTGTGCGCCAGCGCGACGGCGGAGTCCACGCCCATCTTCTCGAAGATGTTGGCGCGGTGGAACTCCACGGTGCGCTGGCTGATGCCAAGGTGGTCGGCAATGCTCTTGTTGTAGTGGCCGCGAACCAGTTCGCGCAGCACCTCGCGCTCGCGCGGGCTCAGGCTGGCCAGCGCCTGGTGCAGGCGCTGCAGCTCGCGCTCGGTGTCGCTGCGCGCCAGCAGGGCCTCGACCGCACGTTCGACGCGGTCGACGAGCTGGTTGTCCTGGAAGGGCTTTTCCAGGAAGTCCCATGCACCGTCCTTGACCGCCTGCACCGCGGTGCCCACGTCGCCGTGGCCGGTCAGGAACAGCACCGGCCAGGGGCAGCCCAGGGCCTTGAGGCGCTCGAAGGTCACCAGGCCCGACAGCGGCTCCATGCGGATGTCCAGCAGCACGACGGCCTGGCTCCAGTTGCGCTGCAGCGCCTGCGCGGCGTCCAGCAGCTGCGCGCCGCCGGCCCAGGTGCGCGTGGGCCAGCCGCGCGAGTCGAACAGCCAGGCCAGGCCGTCGCGCACGTCGGCGTCGTCGTCGACGATGTGGATGTCCACGGGGTGCAGGTCTTCAGGCATCGGGGGTGTGGTGGCCGGCCAGCGGCAGGATGGCGGTGAACAGCGCGCCGCCCAGGGCGGCGTCGCGGCCCACGAGCATACGCCCGTGGTGGGCTTCGGTGATGGAGCGGCAGATGGCCAGCCCCATGCCCATGCCGCCGTCCTTGGTGCTGTAGAAGGCGTCGAAGATGCGCGCCTGCGCCGCCTCGGGCACGCCGGGGCCGCTGTCGGCCACTTCCAGCGCGACTTCGTCACCGGGCAGTGGGCGCAGGCGCAGCACGACGCGCGCCGGCGCGCCGTCTGCGCCCTGGCCGGCCCAGTCCAGCGCGTTGGCGCACAGGTTGTTGACCAGGTGTTCGAGCAGCAGCGCGTCGCCCAGCACCGGCACCGGCGCATCGGGCAATTGCAGCGCAATGCTGGTGGGCTGGCCTTCCTGGGCGCTGGCGCCGGCGCGGCGCACCAGCGGCTGAAGGTTCAGGAGCACCAGGTTGAGCTCGCGTTTGCGCGCAAAGGCATTGACACGCTGGGTGACGCCGCCGGCGCGCTCGGCCAGTTGTGCCATGCGCTGCACGACGGGTTCCATGTCGGCCAGCGCGATGGTACCGGCACGCAGGCGGTTGAGCAGGCCGTTGGCAAAGCTGGCCAGCGCGCCCAGCGGCTGGTTGAGCTCGTGCGCCAGCGTGGAGGCCACCTCGCCGACGGCGACCAGGCGCTCGGAGGCGTCGAGCTTTTCCTGCTGCTCTGCCGCCAGTTGCTGGGCGCGCTTGCGCTCGCTGATGTCCAGCACCGAGCTCATCCAGCCCAGCTGCGTGCCGTCGGCGGCCAACAGCGGCGCTTCGTGGATCAGTACGTCGACCAATTGCCCGCTCTTGTGGCGCAGCCGCGTCTCAAGGCCGGGGTGGTGCGCGGCACTTGCGCTCTTGGCCAGGCGACTCAGTTGCACCAGCTCGTCGCCTTGCTCCTGCGGCCAGCAGGGCAGGGGCGCGCTGGCGCCCAGCAGCTCGCGCGCGCCGTAGCCGACCATGGCGCAGAACGCCTGGTTGACGTAGAGGATGCGCCGGCGCATGTCCCAGGCGCGCAGGCCGATGGTGGCGCTGTGCTCCATGGCCGAGCGCATGGCCACCTCGGCCTGCAGGCGCTGCTGCACCTGCTGGCGTTTGATGAAGTCGCGCCGCAGCGCCGCCAGGCTGACCAGCATGCCCAGCAGAAAGGTGAGCGCCACGCCAAAGAAGATGCGCGGGATGGGCGATGCCTGCGAGCCCTGGGGCACGACCTCCAGCATCAGGTCGGAGCCGGGCAGGCCCATCACGGTGCGGTAGCTGTCGCCGATTTGCTCCTGCGTGAGCGCCGGCGCCTGCGCGCCGGTGGCGGCCAGGCGCACCGCCTGCTTGTCTGCAAACCAGGCCGGCAGCAGCGCATCGACGGCATGCTGCATCGACAGCGCGACGACGTACAGCCCGGCCAGGCGCGGCCCGTCAAAGCTGGGAACGGCCAGCCAGACGCGGTCGCCGCTGCTGCCGTCGGAGCGGCGCATCGGGCCGGCGTAGCTGGCGTGGCGCAGGCTGGCGGCCACGTCCTGCAGCATGCGCAGGCTGGTGGCGTTATCACCGTGGTGGTTCATGTCGTCCTGCCAGGCCTGCAAGTCGCCGCCGCTGGTGGCGGCCGGGGTGCCGGCGCCAGCGCTGTTGCTGGCCAACCAGGCGCGTGCGGTGACCACACCCGGCGCGCGCCACAGCAGGCCGGCGGCGGCGCCGTCCGCCGCGCCCGGGGTGGAGCTGGCCAGCGCCTGTGGGCCTTCGATGGCAACCTGGCGCGCGCGCTGGGCGACGTCGTCCTCCAGCCGGCGAAAGTGAAACTGCACGCTTTGCTCCAGCCACTGCGCGTCGGCGCTGCGCTGGCGCTCCTCCTCGGCGCGCTCAAAGCGCTGCAGATACCACAGCAGCGCCAGCACGGCGGCGATGATCAGCAAGGCCAGCCCCATCATCCACAGCACGGTGCGGCGGTTGCGCTCGCCCAGCGCGCGGGCGCCCGCGTGCAGCAGGGTGAAATCGTCGACTGAGGGCGGGGCGGTGGACACGGCGGGGCGGCTATGGGCGGGCCTGCGTTTGTACCACCGGCGGCAGACCGGCCGTTATTTGCATGCGCGCGGCGCGTTGCCGGGCGTGGCGCGGGTCAGCGGCTGCTTTTGCGCAGGAAGAAGCGGCTGACGGTCTGCGCCGTGTGCTCGCGCTGCGCGGGGTCGCTGCTGCGCAGCTCGGCCAGCGGGCCGTGCAGCATTTTCTGGGTCAGGCCGCGCGAGAGCGCTTCGAGCACCGCGTCGACATCTTCTCCCTTGGCCAGCAGCTTCTTGGCGCGGGCGATCTCCAGCGCGCGCCACTCGTCGGCCTGGGCGTTGAGCTGGCGGATCAGCGGCACGACGCCGTCGCCCTGGCTGCGCAGCGCCATCCAGTGCAGAAAGCTTTGCACGCCGGCGTCGATGATGGCCTCGGCCTGGGCCACGGCCGCCTGGCGGCTGGCCTGCGCGGTCTGCACCACGCCGGCCAGGTCGTCGACGGTGTACAGGTAGACGTCCTGCAACTGCTGCACCTCGGGCTCGATGTCGCGCGGCACGGCCAGGTCGACCATGAAGATGGGGCGGTGGCGGCGTTTTTTCAGCGCGCGCTCGACCGCGCCCAGGCCGATGATGGGCAACTGGCTGGCGGTGCAGCTGATCACCGCGTCGTATTCGTGCAAGTGCTCGGGCAGCTCGGCCATGCGCATGACCTGGGCGCCAAAGCGCGCGGCCAGCTTTTCGCCGCGCTCGAGCGTGCGGTTGGCAATCGTGATGTGCTGCGGGTTCTTGGCGGCAAAGTGCGTGCTGCACAGCTCGATCATCTCGCCGGCGCCGACGAACAGCACGCGGATCTTGCCCAGGTCTTCGAACAGCTGGCCGGCCAGGCGCACCGCGGCGGCGGCCATGCTGATGCTGTGCGCGCCGATGTCGGTGCTGGTGCGCACCTCCTTGGCGACGGCAAAGCTGCGCTGGAACAGCTGGTTGAGCGTGCTGCCGAGCGCCCCCGCTCCTTCAGCGGCGCGCACCGCGTCCTTGAGCTGGCCGAGGATCTGCGCCTCGCCCAGCACCATCGAGTCGAGGCCGCTGGCCACGCGAAACGCGTGGCGCGCCACCGGGCCGTCCTCCAGCAGGTAGGCGTGCGAGCGCAGCACCTCGGCGCTGACGCCGCCGCTTTGCGCCAGCCAGGCGAGCGTGTGCTCGGGCGCGATCTGGTTGGCGGCGCAGTAGATCTCGGTGCGGTTGCAGGTCGACAGGATGGCGGTTTCAACGCCCTGGCCGTGGCCGCTGCCGGCCAGCGACTGGCGCAGGCCCTGCAGCGTAGGCGTGATGCGGTCGAGCGCAAACGCAAAGCGGCCCCGCAAATCCAGCGGAGCCGTGTGGTGGTTGATGCCCAATGCCCAGACTGCCATGGAGGCGGATTATAAAATTTGCGGCGCAATCAGGGGAATGCCCGGATTTAAACCTTGATCTGCATCACTGTCATGTCCTTGCTCGCTGCCTTCAACCATGTGCTGAACCTGCTGGCGCCGGCGTTTGCGCTGGCGTCGTGGCTGCTGCTGTGCTCGGCGCTGGCCTGGCGCGCCCGCCTGGTGGGGCGCTGGCGGCGGGTGTGGCTGGCCGACAGCGCGGTGGGCTGCGCGGTGTTGCTGGCAGGACTGTTGCTTGCCGGCGACGACGGCCGCATGGCGACCTACGCCGCGCTGGTGCTGGCCTGCGCGACCAGCCACTGGCTGGGGTTGCGCGGCTGGCGGCGTTGAATCGACAGTGATCAGGCGGCGGGGCTGAACAGCTCGACGCGGTCGGTGATGACGGCATCGGTGCCCAGGTCGATCAGGCGCTGCGCCGCCCATTCGTCGTTGGGCGTGTAGCTGACGCAGCGCAGCCCGGCGGCATGCGCGCGGGTCACCAGCGCGGCGTTCCACAACGCGTGGTTGAGAACCAGCGCGCAGCAACCCAGGCTGGCGGCCTGCGCCAGAGCGGCGTCGCCCGAGCCGTCGGCGAAGGCGTCGACCAGCAGGGCGCGCGGCAGCTGCGGCGCGGCCTTGCGCGCGCCTTGCAGCGCTTCGGGTTGGAACGAGGACAGCAGCGGTGCCACCGCCTGGCTCTGCCACAGGCGCGCGGCCAGCTGCGCGACGGCGCGGCCGGTCTCGAGCGCAGTGCCCGGCGTGGGCTTGATCTCGATGTTCAGGTGATAGTGGTTGGCCAGGCACCAGCGCGCGACGTTCTCCAGCGTGGGCAGCGGCTCGCCCGCGTACTGGCGCGAGTGCCAGCCGCCGGCGTCAAGTTGTGCCAGTTGCCCCCAGGGCAGGTCGCCGGCAACGCCGTGGCCGTTGGTCGTGCGCTCCAGGTGGCTGTCGTGCATCAGAAACACGACGCCGTCGCTCGACAGCTTGGCGTCGGTCTCGAACATGCGCCAGCCGTATTGCGCGCCCAGGCGGAAGGCGGCCATGGTGTTTTCGGGCGCCAGCTTGCCTGCGCCGCGGTGGGCAATCCAGCGCGGGTAGGGCCAGGGGGGCAGTGCGGTGCTCATGCGTCGGTCCGTTTCTCGGTCTGGGCGTCGAACCAGTGCAGGCGCTCTTCGCGCGGCGCAATGCGCGCGCTGCTGCCCGGCTTGGGGTAGGGCTGGCCTTCCTCGGTGCGCACCGTGACGTCCTCGCCGCCCACCTTGCCGTAGAGCAGGCGCTCGGCGCCCAGCAGCTCGACGGTCTCGACCTGGAACTCCCAGCCGCCGGCGTCGACCAGGTCGATGTGCTCGGGGCGTATGCCCAGGATGCGGCCGGCCCGTCCGCCCGGGGCGTTTTTTAGCAGATTCATTGGCGGCGAGCCGATGAAGCTGGCGACGAAGATGGTCGCCGGGCGGTGGTAGACCTCCTCGGGCGTGCCGAACTGCTCCACGTTGCCGGCGTTCATCACGATCATGCGCTGCGCCAGCGTCATCGCCTCGACCTGGTCGTGGGTGACGAACAGGCTGGTGATGCCCAGTTCGGCGTGCAGCTTCTGGATCTGGATGCGCGTCTGGCCGCGCAGCTTGGCGTCCAGGTTCGAGAGCGGCTCGTCGAACAGGAACACCTGCGGCTCGCGCACGATGGCGCGGCCCATGGCCACGCGCTGGCGCTGGCCGCCCGAGAGCTGGCGCGGCTTGCGTTCGAGCAGGTGCGACAGTTGCAGGATCTCGGCGGCCTTGTCCACGCGGCGCTGGATTTCGTCCTTGGGCACCTTGGCGAGCTTGAGGCCGTAGGCCATGTTCTCGTAGTTGCTCATGTGCGGGTAGAGCGCGTAGTTCTGGAACACCATGGCGATGTTGCGCTTGGCCGGCTCCAGGTCGTTGACGCGCCGCTCGCCGATGAACAGGTCGCCGCCGGTGATTTCTTCGAGTCCGGCGATCATGCGCAAGAGTGTCGATTTGCCGCAGCCCGACGGCCCGACGAGGACGACGAATTCGCCGTCGTGGATTTCTGCGTCGACGCCATGGATGACCGGCACGGCCGTTTTGCCGCTGCCGTAGCGCTTGACGATGTTCTTGAGAGAGATGGATGCCATGAGGGATGTGAGCGTTGTGCGGTGCTTATTTCTCGGTGTCGACCAGGCCCTTGACGAACCATTTCTGCATCAGGATGACGACGCAGGTGGGCGGCACCATGGCGATGATGGCGGTGGCCATGACGATGTTCCAGTCCACCGCGGCCTCGCCGCCGGCGAGCATGCGCTTGATGCCGATGACCACCGGGTACATGTCCTCGCTGGTGGTCATGAGCAGTGGCCACAGGTACTGGTTCCAGCCGTAGATGAACTGGATCACGAACAGCGCCGCGATCGAGGTGCGCGACAGCGGCACCAGGATGTCCTTGAAGAAGCGCATCGGGCCGGCGCCGTCGATGCGCGAGGCTTCCACCAGCTCGTCGGGCACGGTGAGGAAGAACTGGCGGAACAGGAAGGTGGCCGTGGCCGAGGCGATCAGGGGCAGCGACAGGCCCATGTAGCTGTTGAGCAGGCCGAGCTGCGCGACCACCTGGTAGGTCGGCAGGATGCGCACTTCCACGGGCAGCATCAGCGTCACGAAGATGGCCCAGAAGCACAGCATCTTGAACGGGAAGCGGAAGTACACGATGGCGAACGCCGACAAGAGCGAGATTGCGATCTTGCCGACGGTGATGATCATCGCGACGACGAAGCTCACCCACATCATGCGCAGCACGGTGGCGGTCGAGCCCAGCTTGCCCGCGCCCACGAGCGCGTCGCGGTAGTTCTCCCACATGTGGCTGCCGGGCAAGAGCGGCATGGGCAGCTGCACGATGGCCTCGGCCGTGTGCGTGGACGCGACCAGCGCCAGGTAGAGCGGGAACACGATGATCGCCACGCCCAGAATGAGCACGGCATGCGAGAAAAATGTCAGCCAGGGATTGCGGTCAACCATAAAAACCTCAGTACTGGACTTTCTTCTCGACGTAGCGGAACTGGATCACGGTCAATGCGATGACGATGATCATCAGGATGACCGATTGCGCGGCCGAGCCGCCCAGGTCCAGCGCCTTGAAGCCGTCGAGATACACCTTGTAGACCAGGATAGAAGTCGACTGGCCGGGACCGCCCTGCGTCGCCGCGTCGATGATGCCGAAGGTGTCGAAGAAGGCGTAGACAATGTTGATCACCAGCAGGAAGAAGGTGGTGGGCGACAGCAACGGCAGCTGGATGTTCCAGAAGCGCCGCCACGGGCCGGCGCCGTCGATGGAGGCGGCCTCGATCAGCGCCTTGGGGATGGACTGCAGCCCTGCCAGGAAGAAAAGGAAGTTGTAGGAGATCTGCTTCCAGACCGAGGCGAGCACGATCAGCGCCATGGCCTGGTTCTCGTTCATCAGGTGGTTCCACTGGTAGCCCAGCTTGCCCAGGCCGTAGGCGATGACGCCGATCGATGGCGAGAAGAGAAACACCCACAGCACGCCGGCAATGACGGGTGCGACCGCGTAGGGAACGATCAGCAGCGTCTTGTAGACCATGGCAAAGCGCACGATGCGGTCGGCAAAAATGGCCAGCGCCAGCGCCAGCGCAATGCCGATGCCGGCCACCAGCGCCGAGAACAGCGCGGTGCGCTGGAAGGAATTCAGGTAGGTCGGATCCTGCAGCAACTGCCGGAAGTTCTGCAGGCCCACCCATTCGGTGCTCATGCCGAAGGCGTCTTCCATCTGAAAGGACTGCAGCACCGCCTGGAACGCAGGCCAGAAGAAGAAGACGCCGATGACGGCCAGCTGGGGCAGCAGCAAGGCCCAGGGCAGCCAGGCCGATCGAAACAGTACGCGTTTTTCCATGGCGGGTCACAAACGAAAAATCCGCCCGGTGATGGCGGAGGGAAAAGCCGTGGCCGTGCGGCGCGCGCCCTGGGGGCGCGGGCGCGCACTGCCTTATGGCTTGTAGGATTTCTCGAAGCGCGCCAGCAGCTCGTTGCCGCGCGAGACGATGGCGTCCAGGGCCTCCTTGGCGCTCTTCTTGCCGGCCCAGATCTGCTCGGTCTCCTCGTCCTCGATGGTGCGGATTTGCACGTAGTTGCCCAGGCGGATGCCGCGCGAGTTGTCGGTCACCTTGCGCACCATCTGGTTGACGGCCACGTCGGTGCCGGGGTGCCGCTCGTAGAAGCCCGAGGCGTTGGTCAGCTCGTAGGCGGCGGTGGTGATCGGCAGGTAGCCGGTGCGCTGGTGGCTGGCGGCCTGCACCTTGGTGTCGGACAGGAATTCGAAGAACTTGGCGACGGCCTTGTATTCCTCGGCCTTCTTGCCGGACATGACCCACAGCGAGGCGCCGCCGATCACGGTGTTCTGCGGCGCTCCCTTGACGTCGGGGTAGTAGGGCAGGGTGGAGATGCCGAACTTGAACTTGGCGTTCTTGGCTGCGTCGCCGTAATAGCCCGAGGAGGTCTGGATCATGGCGCACTCGCCCGAGGTGAACGAGGCCTGCGCGTCGGAGTTGCGGCCCTTGTAGACGAACTCGCCGTTCTTGGCGAGCCGGGCAAGGTCGTCGAAGTGGCGCACGTGCAGCGGCGAGTCGATCTTCAGGCGCGCCTTGTAGCCGTCGGCGGCCAGGCCGTTCTTGTGCGTGGCGAACTCCACGTTGTGCCAGGTCGAGAACGATTCGAGCTGCGTCCAGCCCATCCAGGCCAGCGTCATCGGGCAGCTGTGGCCGCTGGCCTTGAGCTTGGCCGTGGCGTCGAACACCTCGGGCCAGGTCTTGGGCGGGTTGTCCGGGTTCAGGCCGGCCTTCTGGAAAGCGTCCTTGTTGTAATAGAACACCGTGGTCGAGCTGTTGAACGGAAAGCTCAGCATCTGGCCGTTGGGAGCGGTGTAGTAGCCGGCCACGGCAGGAATGTAGGTGCTGGGGTCGAAGTTGACACCGGCGTCCTTCATCACCTTGCCCACGGGTACCGTGGCGCCCTTGCTGGCCATCATCGTGGCCGTGCCCACTTCGAACACCTGCAGGATGTGCGGGGCGTTGCCCGAGCGGAACGCGGCGATCGCGGCGGTCATGCTCTCGGGGTAGCTGCCCTTGAAGGTGGGAACCACCTTGTATTCCTTCTGGCTCTCGTTGAACTGCTTGGCCAGGTCGTTGACCCACTCGTTGTTCACGGCGGTCATCGAGTGCCACCACTGGATCTCGGTCTGCGCCTGGGCGGCGAGGCTGCTGGCCAGCACGGCTGCGGCCAGTGCAATGTGTTTGAGTTGCATGAAGACTCCTCGGATGGAATGGGAAACGGAAAGCCGCAATGATGGCGCGGTTTCATGACAGGCGTGTGGCGTTGTCGCATACGCAAAAACGTGCAACAACCGGGGAAACCCGTCACGACGGCTGCGGCGGTGATTGTGGCATCGGACGGTTTGTTTGTGTGCGAAATTGATTGTTTGTGTGTTTTTGTGCGCGATTGCGCGCGCAATGTCCCGGCGCAGGGTATGGAAATCCCCCGGGCAGCGGCAAAAATTGATGCAATGCACAATGATAAGAGTCATTGCAGCTGACACTTTTGCGGTGCAGCGCCGCCGTTTCCATACTTCCCATTGTTGAAACCATGCCCAAAACCTCTCTGGACAAAAGCAAGATCAAGTTCCTGTTGCTCGAAGGCGTTCACCAGAATTCCGTCGACGCGCTGCACGCGGCGGGCTACACCAACGTCGAGCTGTTGCCCGGTGCGCTCGAAGGCGAGGAGCTCTTGCGCAAGATCGCCGACGTGCACTTCATCGGCGTGCGCTCGCGCACCCAGCTGACCGCGCAGGTGCTCGAACACGCGCACAAGCTGGTGGCCATCGGGTGCTTTTGCATTGGCACCAACCAGGTCGACCTGAAGGTGGCGCGCGAGAAGGGCATTGCGGTCTTCAACGCACCGTACTCCAACACGCGCTCGGTGGCCGAGCTGGTGCTGGCCCAGGCCATCCTGCTGCTGCGCGGCATTCCCGAGAAGAATGCTGCGGCGCATCGCGGCGGCTGGCTCAAGAGCGCGACCAACGCCTACGAGGCGCGCGGCAAGACGCTGGGCATCGTCGGCTACGGCGCCATCGGCTCGCAGCTGTCGGTGCTGGCCGAGGGCCTGGGCATGCATGTGCAGTTCCATGACGTGGTCGCCAAGCTGCCGCTGGGCAACGCCCACCAGGCCGCCAGCCTGCACGAGCTGCTGGCCACGAGCGATATCGTCAGCTTGCACGTGCCCGACCTGCCGTCGACCAAGTGGATGATCAAGGCGGCCGAGATCGCGCAGTTGAAGCCCGGCGCCATCTTCATCAACGCTTCGCGCGGCACCGTGGTCGAGATCGAGCCGCTGGCGCAGGCGATTCGCGACAAGAAGCTGCTGGGCGCGGCAGTCGACGTGTTCCCGACCGAGCCCAAGAGCAACAAGGACGAGTTCGTCTCGCCGCTGCGCGGACTGGACAACGTCATCCTGACGCCGCACATCGGCGGCTCGACCATGGAGGCGCAGGCCAACATCGGCGTGGAGGTGGCGGCCAAGCTGATTCGCTACAGCGACAACGGCACCAGTACCTCGTCGGTCAACTTCCCCGAGGTGGCGCTGCCCGAGCATCCGGGCAAGCACCGCGTGCTGCACGTGCACCGCAACCAGCCGGGCGTGCTCTCGCAGATCAACCGCATCCTGTCGGACAACGACGTCAACATCTCGGCGCAGTACCTGCAGACCAACGAGGCCATCGGCTACGTGGTGATCGACCTGGACGCCAAGTCCAGCGACCTGGCGCTGCACAAGCTGGCCGAGGTGCCAGGCACGCTGCGCTGCCGCGTGCTGTTCTGAGGACGGCTCTGACGCCTGCGTAGGGGCTACGCGGAGCCTGGCTGCGGGATTTCCCGGTGCCGGCTTAAAATTCGCGTCCCCACGCAACCAGGGCGAGCACAGCGCCCCCTCAGACTGTTCCCATGAACGCTCCGATCGAGCTGGCCGCATTGCAGCGCGCCCACAATGACGAGCCCGTGCGCCTGCGCGAGATTCCGTACAACTACACCTCGTTTTCCGACCGCGAAATCGTCATCCGCCTGCTGGGCGCGCCTGCCTGGGCGCTGCTGGACCAGCTGCGCCGCGAGCGGCGCACCGGACGCTCCGCGCGCATGCTCTACGAGGTGTTGGGCGACATCTGGGTGGTGCAGCGCAATCCCTATCTGCAGGACGACCTGATCCACAACCCCGGCCGGCGCAAGCAGCTGGTGGACGCAATGCGCCACCGCATGGGCGAGATCGAGAAGCGCCGCACGCCGCAGGAAGACCTCGAGCGCGACCGCCGCGTCGGCGAGCTGTCGCTGGCGGCCCACCGTGCGATTGCCGAGTTCGACGCCACGCTGGTCGAAGTGGCGGCTATGCGCAAGCAGGTCGAAAAACGCCTGGGCCGCCACACTGCCAAGGACAACATCAAGTTCGACGGGCTGTCGCGCGTCAGCCACGTGACCGACGCCACCGACTGGCGCGTCGAGTTTCCCTTCGTCGTGCTCACGCCCGACACCGAGGCCGAGATGGCCGCGCTGGTGGCCGCCTGCATCGAGATGGATCTGACCATCATTCCGCGCGGCGGCGGCACGGGCTACACGGGCGGCGCCATTCCACTGACCTGGCGCAGCGCCGTCATCAACACCGAAAAACTCGAAGCCATGAGCGCGGTGGAAATGGTGCGCCTGCCCGGCCTTGATCACGACGTGCCCACCGTGTGGAGCGAGGCCGGCGTGGTGACGCAGCGCGTGGCCGATGCGGCCGAGGCGGCGGGCTATGTATTCGCGGTCGACCCGACCTCGATCGAAGCCAGCTGCATCGGCGGCAACATCGCGATGAACGCCGGCGGCAAGAAGGCCGTGCTGTGGGGCACGGCGCTGGACAACCTGGCGAGCTGGCGCATGGTGACGCCCGATGCGCAGTGGCTGGAGGTCACGCGCATCGACCACAACCTGGGCAAGATCCACGACGTGGAGGTGGCCAGCTTCGAGCTGCGGTATTTCGAGGCAGACGGCCGCACGCCGATCCGCACCGAGCGCCTGGACATCCCCGGCAAGACCTTCCGCAAGGAGGGCCTGGGCAAGGACGTGACCGACAAATTCCTCGCCGGCCTGCCCGGCGTGCAGAAGGAGGGCACGGACGGTCTGATCACCAGCGCGCGCTGGATCGTGCACCGCATGCCGGCGCACACGCGCACCGTGTGCCTCGAATTTTTTGGTTCGGCCAAGCTGGCGGTGCCCAGCATCGTCGAGATCAAGGACTTCATGTTCGCCGAGCAAAAGCGCAGTGGCGTTCTGCTCGCGGGCCTGGAGCACCTGGACGACCGGTATTTGAAGGCCGTGGGCTACGCCACCAAGAGCAAGAAGGGCGGCGGCAAGCTACCGAAGATGGTGCTGATCGGCGACATCGTTGGCGACGACCCCGACGCCGTGGCGCGCGCGACGGCCGAGGTGGTGCGCATTGCCAACTCGCGCGAAGGCGAGGGCTTTACCGCGGTCAGCAGCGAGGCACGCAAGAAATTCTGGCTGGACCGCAAGCGCACCGCGGCCATTTCCAAACACACCAACGCCTTCAAGATCAACGAGGACGTGGTCATCCCGCTGCCGCGCATGGCCGAGTACACCGACGGCATCGAGCGCATCAACATCGAGCTCTCCCTGCGCAACAAGCTGGCGCTGTGCGACGCGCTGGCGGCCTTTTTTGCGCGCAGCGACCTGCCGCTGGGTGCGCTGGGCGATACCCAGGGGATTTCGGATCAGACCCTGCTGGGCGACCGCGTGGCGCAGGCGCAGGCCCTGGTGGCCGAGGTGCGTACGCTGTGGCAGGGCTGGCTCGACGGCGTGGAGGCCTTGTTCCCGCAACTGCAAGACCATTCGCTGCGCGCCAGCTGGAAGGCGCAGCTGCAAAAGCCGCTGGCCGACATTTTTGCCGGCGCGGCGTTCGAACCCATCCTGAAGGAAGCTGCCGCCATCCACCAGAAGGTGCTCAAGGGCCGCGTCTGGGTGGCGCTGCACATGCACGCGGGCGACGGCAACGTGCACACCAACATCCCGGTCAACAGCGACGACTACGCGATGCTGCAGACGGCGCATGAGGCGGTGGGCCGCATCATGGCCCTGGCGCGCAGCCTGGATGGCGTGATCTCTGGCGAGCACGGCATCGGCATCACCAAGCTCGAATTCCTGACCGATGAGGAATTGGCACCGTTTGCCGAGTACAAGCGCCGCGTCGACCCCGAGGGGCGCTTCAATCGGGGCAAGCTGCTGCGCGGTCATGGCGCGCCGGCGCTGCAGGATGCGCCGGCCCATCGGCAGACGCGCCGCTCGCTGCAGTTTGCCGACCTGACCAATGCCTACACGCCCAGCTTCGGCCTGATGGGCTACGAGTCGCTGATCATGCAGCAGAGCGACATTGGCGCCATCGTCGCCAGCGTCAAGGACTGCCTGCGCTGCGGCAAGTGCAAGCCGGTGTGCGCCACGCACGTGCCGCGCGCCAACCTGCTGTACAGCCCGCGCAACAAGATCCTCGCCACGTCGCTCCTGGCCGAGGCGTTTCTGTACGAGGAGCAGACGCGCCGGGGCATCTCCAGCCACCACTGGCAGGAGTTCGAGGACGTGGCCGACCACTGCACCATCTGCCACAAGTGCTTCAACCCCTGTCCGGTCAAGATCGACTTTGGCGACGTGACCATGGCCATGCGCAACCTGCTGGTCAAGATGGACAAAAAAAGCTGGCGCGCCGGCAACAAGCTGGCCATGGCCATGCTCAACACCACCGAGCCGCGCACCATCAAGGTGCTGCGCGCGGGCATGGTCAACGTCGGCTTTCCCGCGCAGCGCGCGGCCGTCGATGCACTGCGCAGCGTGAGCCGCCCGCAGACCGCCCGCCCGCCGGCGACGGTGGGCGCAGCGCCGATCAAGGAGCAGGTGATCCACTTCGTCAACAAGAAGCTGCCTGGCGGCCTGCCGACGAAGACGGCGCGCGCGCTGCTGGACATCGAGGACAAGGACTACGTGCCCATCATCCGCGACCCGGCAACCAGCAGCGACAGCGAGGCGGTGTTCTACTTCCCCGGCTGTGGCTCCGAGCGCTTGTTCAGCCAGGTCGGCCTGGCGACGCAGGCCATGCTGTGGCATGCCGGCGTGCAGACGGTGCTGCCGCCCGGGTATCTTTGCTGCGGCTACCCGCAGCGCGGCAACGGCCTGCAGGACAAGGCCGACAAGATGATCACCGACAACCGCGTGCTGTTCCACCGCGTGGCCACCACGCTGAACTACCTGGACATCAAGACCGTGGTCGTGTCGTGCGGCACCTGCTACGACCAACTGCAGGGCTACGAGTTCGACAAGATCTTCCCCGGCAGCCGCATCGTCGACATCCACGAATTTCTGCTGGAGAAAGGCATCACGCTGCCGGCGGGCCAGGGCGGGTTTCTGTACCACGAGCCCTGCCACAACCCGATGAAACAGGGCGACTCCATGGCGACGGTGCGCGCGCTGGTGGGCGACAAGGTCTTGAAGAGCGATCGCTGCTGCGGCGAGTCGGGCACGCTGGGCGTCTCGCGCCCCGACATTTCCACCCAGGTGCGCTTTCGCAAGACCGAAGAGATCAGGAAGGGCGAAGCTGCCCTGCGTGCCAGCGGCGCGGTGGGCGCCCAGGACAACATCAAGCTGCTGACCAGCTGCCCCAGTTGCCTGCAGGGCGTGTCGCGCTACGAGAACGATTTGACCACCGGGCTGCTGGAGGCCGACTACATCGTCGTCGAGATGTGCAAGCAGATCCTGGGCGACAACTGGCTGCCCGAGTACGTGGCGCGCGCCAACGCCGGCGGCATCGAGCGGGTGCTTGTATGAGTTGTGCCCTTTGCACCACCGAAGGCGGCCAGCTGGTCTGGCGCGGCGAGAAGCTGCGCGTCATCCGCGCCGACGAGGCCGGCTTTCCAGCCTTCTACCGCGTCGTCTGGAACGCACACGTGGCCGAGTTTTCCGATCTTGCGCCGGGCGACCGCCAGCGCTGCATGGACGTGGTCACGCTGATCGAGCAGGTGCTGCGCGAAAAACTTGCGCCGACCAAGATCAATTTGGCGACGCTGGGCAACGTCGTGCCGCACCTGCATTGGCACGTCATTGCGCGCTTCGACTGGGACAGCCACTTTCCCGCACCGGTGTGGACTGGCGCCGTGCGTGTGCGCGATGCGGGGCGCGAAGCCGCGGTGGCGGCGCAATGTCCTGCGATCGACGCGGAATTGCACCGCCGCCTGTCGGCCTGAGCGGCGTTGCCGCCACAATCGTTGCAGTCCACTGCCATTGAAGGTGCCGCCATGGCCTCAGCCAGCGTTGTCGCTCCCACCCCCCAGTCCATCACTGTCCACGGCCAGTCGCGCGTGCTTGAGATTGCGTTCTCCGACGGCGCGCAGTTCCAGATTCCGTTCGAGCTGATGCGCGTGTACTCGCCGTCGGCACAGGTGCAGGGCCACGGCCCGGGCCAGGAGGTGCTGCAGACCGGCAAGCGCGATGTGACGATCACCGAGATCGAGCCCATGGGCCACTATGCGATCAAGCCGCTGTTCTCCGACGGCCACGACAGCGGCATCTTCACCTGGGACTACCTGTACCACCTGGGAAGCGACCAGCAAGAGCTGATGGCGCGCTACCTGCAGCGGCTGCAGGACGCGGGGCTGAACCGCGACGCGTCGATGGCGCCCAAGGTCACCTCGGTCACCAAGAAGCGCGCGCCGGCCGACGAGGGTTGCGGCAGCGGCTGTGGCTGCAGCGGCTGAGCCGCGCCGTTGGCGGGCCAGAGCGCCTGCGCAATTCAACCAAATTGCGACACAAGCCCCGGAGACATTCGGGGTTTGTGCCGCAGCGCCGCGCCGCTGCCCCTAGCATCGCGGCATGAGTACCACGCATTTCGGATTCCAGACGGTCGACGAACACGACAAGGCGCGGCGCGTGCGCGGCGTGTTCGACTCGGTGGCCGGCAAGTACGACATCATGAACGACCTGATGTCCGCTGGCATGCACCGCGCGTGGAAGGCCTACACCGTGATGGTCGCCAACCTGCGCGAGGGCGACGAGGTGCTGGACATCGCAGGCGGCACCGGCGACCTGTCGCTGGCGTTTTCCAAGAAGGTCGGCGCGACCGGCCGTGTGGTGCACACCGACATCAATGAAGCCATGCTGCGCGTGGGGCGCGACCGCCTGATCGACAAGGGCGTGGTGCTGCCCACGCTGGTGTGCGACGCCGAGCAACTGCCCTTTCCGGACAACCACTTCGACCTGGTCAGCGTGGCCTTTGGCCTGCGCAACATGACGCACAAGGACGGCGCGATCGCCGAGATGGCGCGCGTGCTCAAGCCGCGCGGGCGCCTGCTGGTGCTGGAGTTCTCGCGCGTCGCCAAGCCGCTGGAGAAGGCCTACGACTGGTACTCGTTCAACGTGCTGCCGCGCCTGGGCTCGATGGTGGCCGGCGATGCCGACAGCTACCGCTACCTGGCCGAGTCGATTCGCATGCACCCGGGCCAGGAAGAGCTCAAGGCCCTGATGAAGGCCAACGGCTTCGGCCATGTGGACTATCACAACATGACGGGCGGCATCGTGGCGCTGCACGTCGGTATCAAGTGCTGATTTTTTTGAACTGTGCTCAAGCATTGGAGATGACATGAGGACACTGTGGTCTGTGGTTTTGGTGGCGATGCTGGCCGTGGTGCACATGGATGCCGACGCCGCCCGCCGCATGGGGGGCGGCCGCTCGTTCGGCAAGCAGTCCAACAACGTGACGCAGCGCGAGGCCGTGCGCCCGGCAACGCCCGCGGCGCCGGGCCAGAACGCGGCCGGCAACGCCGCGACGGCGCCCAAACCCGCGGCGGCCAACGCCGGCGCTGCGGCCGCGGGCAAGAAGCCCTGGGGCGCGATGCTCGGCGGCCTGGCCGCCGGCCTGGGCCTGGCCTGGCTGGCCAGCTCGCTGGGGCTGGGGGCCGAGTTCGGCCAGTTCCTGCTGATCGCGCTGCTGGCGCTGGCGGCGTTTGCGGTCTTCAGCCGCCTCAAGCGGGCAGGCAAGCCCGCGGGCGCGGGGCCGCTGGCCTACCAGGGCGCTGCAGGCGCGGCGCCCGACCAGGCACCGATGGCGCGCCAGTACAAGCCCGAGAAGGTGGGCAATGACGCCTCGGCACGTCCATGGGAGCAGTTCGCCGGCAACGGCGCGGCGGGCGGCGGCGCCAGCCTGATCGGCTCGGCCCTGGCCGGATCGCAGAACTGGGGCATTCCGCAGGGCTTTGACACGACGGGCTTTCTGGAGGCCGCCAAGCGCAACTTCACCACGCTGCAGGACGCCTGGGATCGCGCCGACATGACCATGCTGCGCTCGATGATGACCGACGACATGCTCGAAGAAATCCGACAGCAGCTGAGCGAGCGCGAAGCGCAAAGCGGCGGCGCGCCCAACGTCACCCACATCGAGGGGCTGGAGGCGCAGCTGCTGGGCATCGAGGATCTGGGCGACAGCTACATGGCCAGCGTAGAGTTCTCGGGCATGAGCCGCGAGGAGCTGGGCGCGGGGCTGAACCCCTTCCGCGAGGTCTGGAACATGACCAAGTCCAAGAGCGGCGCCAGCGGCTGGCTGGTGGCGGGGCTGCAGGCGCTACAGTAATACCCGCCGCGCCCCGGAGGCTTCCGGGGCGGTGGCGCAGTGGATAATCGGGGACATGCCTATGCAGTCCCCTTTTTCTTTTCTGGACGGCCTGCGCGAGCGTCTGCCCGCGCCGCCGCAGCCGCCACAATGGCTGGTGCACGAAGTGCAGCACCGCCTGGTTCTGTTCCTCAACCATGTGCTGATGCAGGAGAGCGAGGCCATGGCGCGCCTGGCGCGCCAGAGCGGGCGCACGGCCCAGGTGCAGTGGCGCGGTTTTCACATCGGGTTGCAGATCACGCCGGCCGGGCTTCTGGACTTGGCGCCCGTGGGCGCGACGCCCAGCCTGCGCGTGGAGGTGACCGAGGCCTCGGCGCTGGCGCTGGCCAGCGGCGTGCTGCGCGGCGACAAGCCCACGGTGCGCATCGAGGGCGACGTGCAGCTGGCCGGCGAGATCAACTGGGTGGTAGAGCATGTGCGCTGGGACGTCGAGGACGACCTGGCGCGCCTGGTTGGCGACGCGCCGGCGCACACGCTGGCGCGCCTGGCGCAGGGCGTGGCCGAGGCGCTGCAGCGTTTTGCGCCTGCGGCCCGCCAGCGCCCTGACGGCGCACCGCACCGTTTCTGACCATGGTGCGCTTTTTCCGGGGCATCACCATCGTCTGGGTGGCGCTGCGCTATGGGCTGGATGAGCTGGTGCTGTCCAGTTTTTCGCGGCCCTGGGTGAGGCTGCTGACCCGCCTGGTCACCGTGGGCCGGCGCCTGGACGCGCCGCGCGGCCAGCGCCTGCGCGAGGCGCTGGAGCGGTTGGGGCCGATCTTCGTCAAGTTCGGCCAGGTGCTCTCCACCCGGCGCGACCTGATGCCGCAGGACATCGCCGACGAGTTGGCGCTGCTGCAGGATCGCGTGCCGCCGTTCGACCCGCAGATCGCCATTGCCACCATCGAGCGCTCGTTCGGCAAGCCGATCGATCAGATCTTCGTCTCGTTCGAGCGCGAGCCCGTGGCCAGCGCGTCGATCGCCCAGGTGCACTTTGCCGTGATCCGCGATCGCCAGGGACATGAGCGTGAGGTGGCAGTCAAGGTGCTGCGCCCGGGCATGCTGGCGGTGATCAACAAGGACCTGGCGCTGATGCGCATGATGGCCGGCTGGGTCGAGTCGCTGTCGGCCGATGGCAAGCGCCTCAAGCCGCGCGAGGTGGTGCGCGAGTTCGACACCTATCTGCACGACGAGCTCGACCTGGTGCGCGAGGCGGCCAACGCCGCCCAGTTGCGGCGCAACATGGATGGCCTTGACCTGGTGCTGATCCCGGAGATTTTCTGGGATCTGTGCCACAACGACGTGATGGTGATGGAGCGCATGAAGGGCGTGCCCATCAGCCAGGTGCAGCGCCTGCGCGAGGCGGGCGTGGATATCCCGAAGCTGGCGCGCGACGGCGTGACCATCTTCTTCACCCAGGTGTTTCGCGATGGGTTCTTCCACGCCGACATGCATCCGGGCAACATCCAGGTGAGCCTGGACGCGGCCACCTTCGGGCGCTACGTGTCGCTCGACTTCGGCATCGTCGGCTCGCTCACCGAGGTGGACAAGGAATACCTGGCGCAGAACTTCACCGCGTTCTTCCGGCGCGACTACAAGCGCGTGGCCGAGCTGCACATCGAAAGCGGCTGGGTGCCGCAGGCGACGCGCGTCAACGAGCTGGAGGCGGCGATCCGCAGTGTCTGCGAGCCGTACTTCGACCGCCCGCTCAAGGAGATCTCGCTCGGCATGGTGCTGCTGCGGCTGTTCCAGACCTCGCGGCGCTTCCAGGTCGAGATCCAGCCCCAGCTGGTGCTGCTGCAAAAGACGCTGCTCAACATCGAGGGCCTGGGGCGCCAGCTCGACCCCGAGCTGGACCTGTGGAGCACGGCCAAGCCGTTCCTGGAAAAGTGGATGCTCGAACAGATGGGCCCGCAGCGCCTGTGGCGCGAGCTCAAGGCCCAGGCGCCGCGCTACGCCAAGATCCTGCCCGAGCTGCCCTACCTGCTGCACGAGCGCCTGCGCCACGAGCACGGCCCGCAGCAGGCGCAGCTGCAGCAGCTGCTGGCCGAGCAGCGGCGCACCAACCGGCTGCTGCAGGCGCTGCTGTACGCCGGCCTGGGCTTTGTGCTGGGCCTGGTGGTGGTGCAGGCCATCGTGCGCATCTCCCTCTGGTAGGCGCTCCGCGCCGCCGGCTTTCGGGCTTCTTACAACACTGTGCGCCGCAGGACGGCCGCGGGGGCGTCGATGCCCAGATAATGCGCGTCGTTTTTCCTTCAATACGGCACTAGTACAGCAACCCGGAAATATCGAAACATGAAAGCGTGCCTTCGCACCCATGGCGGCGTTGCAAATCCTCGCGATAGCTACGGCTATC
>PGEI01000058.1 GCA_002894305.1 Comamonadaceae bacterium CD01 | reverse complement strand
GTGGCTGACACCTACCAGACAGACGGGGAGGTTTTGCAGGATTTCCTTAGCGCGGCGCGGGACATGCAAAGGCGCTACCGCAAGATGTCGCAAACCGAGGCGATTCGTTTGGTTGCCAGGAACAATGGATTCAAAAAAGATAATACCAAGAAGATTTTTTACGAAATGACGCGCGCCCCAAAGCAGCAGAGCACATCAGCGCCTGACATCGACACCGCCATGCGCCAATGGCGGTAACGGTTACTGTTTTTCGAGATTTTGGTAACCGCTTAGTCGTGTGAATAATTCGGAATCGTCACAAACACGCCGCATGGCGAAAGGCGATAACCGATGCAAACCACACAGCACAGCGCGCAAATCCGCCGCGCTGCCACAGATCCCCAATATCCACCTCTTGAGCTGGTCACAAGCCCCGGCGTACCAACGGCGCAGGCGGCCTATTACCTGATCCGCCGCCCGCAGACGCTGCGTATCTGGGCGATGACGGGGCACCCCATCAAGCCCCTGCGCATCAATGGGCGCCTCGCCTGGCCAGTGGCCGATATTCGCCGCCTGATGGGTGTGGGGAGCGGTGAATGAGCTCCAACAAAAACGCCCCGGAGCTGGCGGGCTCCAAGGGCGCTATTCGAAACAGGAACAACGCTGATTCTACCTGCAAGCACCTGTGCTTGCCCAGCTCGTGCTATAGTTTTACTGTGCAGAGATGCATGGTGCTTCAAAACACCTTTTCCGAAGCGGTTGCAAGCCCCACCGACAAGCGGGCTTTTGTCACGTCCAAATTTTGGGGACTGGTGCGCCTGCACCGGCCCATGGTTTCGGGCGAGATGGGCATATCCGCAAGGACTGCCGCACGGCTTCGGACGTGTTTTGAACATCTCGCCCACCTGCTGCGCTTCAAAACGCAAACGGTGGCCCTTGTCACTCCCGAAGGAGCCAAGACCATGACCCCGACCACCCAGGGCCGCACTGCGCCCGCTACCGACCATATCCACCTGCACGCCTGCGCCGTCAACGGCCTGCGCCATGCCCTGCACCTGCTGACGCATGGCGACCTGGCAGACCGCGCCGAGCTGCAGCGCGCCATCGGCAAGGCCACGCGCGCCGCTACCGCCATCAAGCGCCTGGCTGCTTCCAACACGTTGGAGGGCTGAACCATGAGCAACACCAACATCACCGCCCGCGCCATGGGCGAGGCCACGGCATTGCCCGAGTTCGTCACGGGCTACACCGACGCCGACCAGCTTGTCTGTTTTCAGCACTTTGGGCAGGGACGCACCCTGACCGTATCGGCATCGCAGTTTGCGAACACCGTGCGGCTGGCGCAGAGCACCGGCGACACCTATGCATGTCTGACCCTTGCGCCCGGGCTGGCGCGCGCCCTGGCCGGGTATCTGCTGGCCTGCGCCGATGCAGTGGAAGGAGGTCAGCAATGAACGCCAGCAAGACCAACCAAAAAGCTGCCGTAGTCTGCGCCGACCAATGCCGCGCGCTGGTGCTGCTCGACTTTGCCGAGCTGCAAACCGCCGGGCGCTGCGCCGACGAAACAGGCGAATGGAGCGACGACGACTTCGACCTGCTGCTGGCAACCGATGCCGCGCACGAGCTGGCGCAGGCGCTGTCGCCTGGCGACGACCTGACGAACTTCGAAGCCGGTTGGTATCGCGCCCTGGCCGTGCTGGTGCTGGTGAGCAAGGCATATGCACCCGGCGATACGACCTACTTTGGGCGTGCCATGGCCAGCCTGGTGCGGAAGATGCAGACGCTGCCCGAGATGTGGCAGGCGCTGGTGGAGGGGCTGATATGAGCTTCGACAAGACCCGCCTACCCGACCCGCAGGGTTACTACACCGAGCGCGCCGGGCTGACGTTCCGCGAGCGCCGGGGCAAGTGGCGCACCACCGCCTGCGCCTTCCACGACGGCGCCGACAGCATGCGCGTGAACCTGGACAGTGGCGCTTTTGTCTGCATGGCCGGTTGTGGTGCGCGAGGTGGCGACGTACTGGCCTATCACATGGCGCACGCCGGGCTCGATTTCATCACTGCTGCCAAGGAGCTGGGCGCCTGGGTGGAGGACGGCAACCAGGCGCCAGCCAGGCCTACGCCGCTACCGGCGCGCGATGCCCTGGCTGTGCTGGCCGTCGAGTCCAACGTGGTGGCCGTGGCTGCCGCTAACGTCGCCCACGGCGTGACTCTGACGCAGGTGGACTTGCAGCGCTTGATGCTGGCCGCTGGCCGCATCGCCCGCATAGCGGAGGTGTTCGCATGAAGCGCGATTACCAAGATCTTGTGGCGCCGCTAGATGCCGATGTTGCCGCAGCCCTGGCCTGCCGCCCACCTGAGCGTGCGTTTCCACCGCTGGAGGACAGGGACGCAATGGACGTCACGCAAACAAAGCCAGATATCCAATCAAAGGATGAAGCCGAATGGCCTGCGCCCGCGCTGGCCGATGCTGTCGCGCCTGAGCTGACCGCCGATATGCTGCCCGGCTGGCTGGGCGCCTACGTGGGCGCGCTGGCCAGGTCAACGCAAACGCCGGTAACCATGTCTGCGCTGTTCGCGCTGTCTGTCGTGGCCACCTGCGTTCAGCGGCGCTACGTGGTGCAGGTGCACGAGGGCTACACCGAGAGCGCCAGCTTTTGGAGTCTGAGCGCAGCGCCGAGCGGTTCCCGTAAATCGGCCATCGTGGCTGCTCTGACGGCGCCTATCGAGGCATGGGAGAAGGACGCACAGCAAAAGATGCGCCGGGCAATCAGCGACCGGCGGGCGCAGATCGGCGAGATCGAGGCCACCGTGAAGCGCATCAAGGAGCAGATAGGCAAGTGCGACGACGGGCAAGAGCGGGAGCAAATGCGGCGCCGAATGGCTGAGCTGGATGCATCCATGCCCGAGGAGCTTTTCCCGCCCGTGGTGTTCTCTGGTGACACGACGGTGGAAGCGCTGCAAATGACCTTGGATGAGCAGTGCGGACGGGCGTCGGTGCTGTGTGCCGAGGGTGGGTTGTTCAGCGCCTTGTCAAGCACCTACGGTGGCCGCGCCGGGCCATCGTTGGATGTGCTGTTGGAAGGCTTTAGCGGCGGGGCGGTGCGCGTGGTGCGCCATTCGCGTAAGGCATTTGTCGAGCGCGCGGCAGTCACGCTAGGTCTGATGATCCAGCCCGACCTATTGGCCGATGCGGCGGGTTCTTCGCGGTTTCGTGCCAGTGGCTTGATGGCGCGCTTTGCCTTTGCCGTGCCCGGCCCATTCGTGGGCGGGCGCAACGTGCGGGCGTACACACCTGTACCCGATGAGCTGCGCGGCGAGTACCGGCGCTGTGTCGATTCGCTGCTGGGTGATCCAGACACCCAGGGGCCGTACCTGCCGCCCAAGGTGATCCCGCTGGGCGAGGACGCCTTGGGGGTCTGGTATGACTTCGCGCAGTGGGTGGAGGACGAATTGGCGCCGGGCCGGGTGCTGGCCGCAATGCACGACTGGGGCGCCAAGCTGGCGGGCATGGCTGCGCGCGTGGCGTTGCTGTTTGAGCTGGTGAAGTCCGGGCCTGAGCTGGTCGAGGTGGGTGTGATGAGCATGGATGGAGCCGTGCGTCTGTGCCGCGCTCTGGTGCCGCACACGCGCCAGGCGTTCCGGCTGCTGGCAGCAGATGAAGTGGACAGGGATGCTGACCACGTTTTGCAGTGGGCGGTGCGCGGCGGGCGGCGGGAGTTCCTGCAGTCCGAGGTGCACCGGGAGCTGCACAACCGATTCACCAAGCGCGAGCGCTTGATTGCTGCCCTGCAGCGGCTGCAAAGCAGCCATTGCCTACGGCACACCAAAAGAAAGAACGAAGGCGCCCGAGCTTCGGACGTGTGGCTGGTCAATCCGGCGCTGTTCCTTCATTGATTCCTTTTATTGCTATAGAGATTAAATAAATGTTATTTCTATTCAATACCTTACATGCGCGAGCGCTAAGACGCCAGGAAAAACAGGAAAAACAGGAAGAACTCAAACAGGGGCTGATGACCTTCGGTAATTCCTGTAATTCCTGTTTTTCCTGCCCTTCGCTGGGTGGCGCGGCGGGTGTGCGCTCGTCGCCGGCAGTCGCGAGTGGGCGCGCCGCATTCTGGCGCGCGTTGAGGGTGGCGAGCGTGTCAGCCGCACCGTGCAGCGCCTTGACCTGCAGTCCATCGCCCGCAGCGCCGATCTGCAGACCTACCTCGACCGCCGCATCCGAGCCCGCATCCGCAATCTCGCCGAGGGTAAGCCTGCATGACGGCGCGTGGGTCCTCCCTGGCCTTTGCCCGTGCGGGTCATTCGCGCCGCACTCTCCGGCTGTTGCGCAACCCTACTAAGGGGGCTATGGCATGGTGATTGACCTGAACGAGCAAGGAACGCAGACGGCTTTGGCCTTGCTGGTGGGCGTGACGCAGCCCACCATCAGCAACCTGATGTCCGAAGGCAAGCTGCCATCGTCTGGCACCTTGGGCGAGCTGCTGCAGGCCTACTGCGCCCGCCTGCGCGACCAGGCTGCTGGCCGGCTTGGTGATTCGCTGGGCCTCGACCTGGTGCAAGAGCGCGCCGCCCTGGCCCGCGAGCAGCGCATCGGCCAGGCCATCAAGAACGGTGTGGCCCGCAGGGAATTTGCCCCGGTGGGCCTGTTGGCCGATGTGCTGGGCACGGCTTCCAGCGCCGTGGTGGATCGTTTCGACCACCTGGAGGGCGTGCTGGCCAAGTCCTGCCCCGACTTGCCCGACGATGCCAAGACCGCGGTGCTTACCGTGATTGCGGATGCCCGCAACGAGTGGATCAAGTCCACGGCCCGCCTGGTGGATGCCGCCGTTGATGAGATGCTTGCCGACAGCGACCATGACAGCATGGCGGCTGACAACGCTGCGCCGGTTGATTTGACCACCGATGTAGAGGGGAGCATCACATGAGCCCGCTTGAAGTCACCCTGCAAATCGCCTCGGGGCAGACCATCGCACCCGAGCAGGCTTTGGCCGCGCTGCTGGCGCGCACCACCGACCCCGAGGCCACGCGTCGCCGTGAGCGCAACGCCGCTATTCGCACAAGGGATAACGCCTTGCGTGAAGCCGCCCAATGCCTGGCGCACGACGCCCCGGCTATCTGGACACTGGCGCAGCGCCTGGCGCAAGCCATAGCGCGCTTTCGCGCCTGCACCTGGCCGCGCATCAAGGCCGGGTTAGACGTGGCCCTGAGCCCTGCCGAGGATGCATTGCGGCAAGCGTTTTTGACGGGCATCAACATCCCCAGCACCCAGCGCCACCTGTACGAGTTACTGAAACTTTGACGGTGGCGCCTGCAGTGGTAGCTCGACATCATGGCGCTATCCCAACTTGGAATAACGCCATGCCACACCCCACCCCCAAGCAAATCCGCGAGCAGCAAGCCGCCGTTGCCGACGTGATCGCCGCCGCCTACGGCGAGCCGCCCGCCGCCATGCATCCGCTGGCGCAAGCCATGAGCCTGCGCGCAGCCGTAGACCTCATGGGGCGCCAGCTTTTGAGCGAGCACGACAACACGCAACGCGCCTTTGCCCGTGGCCTGGCCAGCAGCGACTTCGCAGCGCTGCTGGCACAAGGCGCCGCGCCCGCAACCCTCGCCACATTCGCCAAGGCCGCCGAGCATCGCGTGTTCTGCGACATTGTGGGTGTGACCTCTTACCGCCCCGAGCCCATCCGCGCGCTTGAGGATGACACCATCCTGTTGGAGCCGCTGCAAGAGTTCCAGCGCATGCGCGCAAGCGTGATCTTGCCGGGCACCCCAGGCCCTGCGGATGTTGCGCTGCGCACCTATGGCCGCGTCGTAGGCGTGTCGCGTCAGTTGGTTATCAATGGCGACCTCGCCCACGTCCTGCGCAGCCTCAAGAACGTAGCCGCAACCAGCGCCAGGCAAGAGGCCGCCATGCTGGCGAACACGATGGAAACGGGCATCACCATGGGCGACGGACAGTTCATGTTTGACGCGCAATTCAAGAACGTGCACGCCGCCGCCCTTGACGCCGCAGCGCTGGGCAAGGCCGTGGAACTGCTGCGCACACAGCCCACGGCCAGCGGGCAGCCTGCCGGGCTGAGCGCGCGCCACCTGATCGTCGCCCCTGATCTTGAATTTGCCGCCCGCCGCCTGGTGCATGAATCAGGTATGCCGATAGCGGTACAGGCCCTGGCAGGCCTGGCTGATGGCCGTTGGTTCCTGCTGGCAGCGCCCGACGTGTGCCCGGTGATCGGCCTGTTGCAACTGGAGGGCAGCCGCTCGCCTATTCGCGTGGAGCAGTTGAACTACATCTTTGAATCCGACGTGCTGCCCATCCGCATCACGGCTGATCTTGGCTGTACCTGGCTGCGCCGTACCGGCGTAGTGAAAGGCGGTGTGTGATGGCGCTTTTTGACAAAAAGACCGCGCCCACGGTGCTGGAGTTTCGCGCCCACCTGCAAGAGCAATACGACATTGCCGAGGGCAACCGCCAGCGGATGAACATTGCCAACAATCCAGCCGATGCCCACCGCTACGCGCACACAGCCCGATGGCTTGAAGCTGTCATGCAAGAGGTTGATGATTTCTTGCGCTCCAGGAGTATCGAGTGAACATCTGCCGCGCGCCTGACCTTGGCGACCTGCGCCGTGTGTGGGCGTGGCAGGCCTGCCCCTTTGGCGGTGGCCCTGCCGACCTGCGGGCCGTTGCCTGGCATGAGGCAGGCCATGCGGTCTATGCCCGCTGGATCGGCTGGGGCATGCGCCGCGTAGAACTGCATGATGATGGCGGCGACTGTTTTCCCGAACCAATTGACCCCGAGGTCACGCACCAGCTTGAAGATGAAGATGGAGAGATTCGAGCAACGGCTGCAGGGCTTTTTCATGCGGGCCTGGCCGCCGAGCTGCTGCGTGCGAAGCTGCCGTGGCGCGGCCCAATAGCACGCCCACGACAGACTGACCACCACCGGGCGGAAACGATGCTGGCGCCCGGTTTTGGTGCAAACACCTTGCCAGGCCACGCCTACGCCCAATTGCAGGCGCTGCACGCGCTGAGCGCGCATTGGGACGAGGTTGCCGTCATCGCCGCCATCCTGCAGCGCGATGGCGTTTGGAGCCCACAGGCGATGGTGGCCTGAATATTTCCCGCGTGTGGCGGACGGCTGACCGCGACACAAGACCGCCGGCGGGCACCTGGGTTTTCTCCTCCCAGGTGACAAGGTGGTCACCTACATCGTGATGCGCCCTTGCACGCCCCTTTGGAGGGGCTTTTTTGTGGGCGCGCATCGTGTAGCCCAAAAAACGCCGTCGATTAACGCTGAAACCCCGCACCGCAGTCTGTAAACAGTCTGTACGAACACAAAAAAGCAACCAAAGAAAAAGCGCGCTACTGTTTTTGTAGCGCGCTTTCCTTTGCTGTATTGGGGTGGCTGATGGGGCTCGAACCCACGACAACAGGAATCACAATCCTGGACTCTACCAACTGAGCTACAGCCACCGTAGCTCTGCATTATAGCCTGAGAATTTTGCTTCCCCCCGAAGATTTATTCGTCGTTGGCGCTCAGCGCGGTGGGCTTGTCCACCTTGATCTGCACGTCCATCTGCTTCTTGAGCCATTCGTAATACGCCATCGCTTCGGCTGAGATCCAGGCCTGGGTGTATTGCTGCTGCTCGATGCGCTGCACCTCGGGCTTTTGCTCTTCACGCGGTGCGATGCGCTCGAGCCGCACGACGGCATAGCCCTGCTGCCCAAGATCCACACCCAACCATGCCGGCAGCGGATCGATGGGCGCCTGCAGCACTGCGTCGACGAGAACTGGCGGCAGGTTGTCGGCCTGGTCGCGCGAGACCAACTGCTTGGCACCCAGGCCCTTGGCGCTGTCGGGCTTGGCCTTCCAGGCGGCCAGTTGGGCCTGGCCGTCTTCGCGCGCCAGCTGGGCCGACCGGTCTGCCAGGTAGAGCTGGCGCGCCTTGTCTTTGGATTGGTCGAAGGGCAACGTCATCGCCGGCTGGTAGTCGATCACGCGGCCGGCGGCCATCGTCGTGGCGTCCAGCTCGACGGCTTCTGTGTTGCGTTTGCTTTGCACGGATTCAGGCTGGAACAGTGCTTGCAGAAAACGCGGGTTAGCCAGCACCCCTTGCGCCTGGAGTTGCGGCTGGCGCGTGACGCCAGTTGCCGTGTGGATCTTGAGATTGAACTTGTCGGCCACGGCCTGCAGGTTGTCGGGCTGCTCGTACACCGTGTTGGCAAACGATTCGGCCATCTCGGCAAATTTGCGCTGCGCCTGCTGCTGCTTGAGCTCGGCCTCCAGCCCGGGGCGCATGGTCTCGAAGCTGGGCACTGCGGGGGCCTTGACGTCGGTCAGCTCAATGATGTGGTAGCCGAAATCGGTCTCGACCAGGTCGCTGATCTCGCCCTTTTTCAGCGCATAGACCGCATCCTCGAACGGCTTGACCATGGCGCCGCGGCCAAAGAAGCCCAGATCGCCGCCGTTCACCGCAGACCCGGGGTCTTGCGACTCCTCGCGCGCCACCCGCGCAAAGCTGGACGGGTCTTTGCGCACCTGCTCCAGCAGCTTCTCGGCCTTGGCCTTGGCGGCCTCGCGCTCGGCTGGCGGCGCATCCTTGTCGACGGTAATCAGGATATGGCTGGCGCGGCGCTCTTCCTGGCCGGCCAGGCGCTGGGCGTTTTCCTTGTAGTAGGTGCGCAGGTCGTCTTCGTTGAGCGTGATGCCGGCCTTGATCGCATCCAGGTCGAGCACGACGTATTCGACGTTGGCCTGCTCGGCCTGCTGGAACTGATTCTTGTGGCCGTCGTAGTACTGCTGCAGATCGGTGTCGGTGGCGCTGACCTTGGCTGCGTAGCTGGCCGGCTCAAAGCGGGCGACCTGGATCTCGCGGCGCTGCAGCAAGGCGCCGATGGCCAGGTCTGCCTCGGCCGGGCTGTTGAAACCGGTATTCACCAAGCGTCCCATGACCTGGTTGACCGACAGGTCATGGCGCACGCGCGCCTCGAAGCCCTCGGGAGTCATGCCCTGCGCGGCAACGAGGTTGCGGTAGGCATCGGCATCCAGCGTGCCGTCGGCACGGCGCAGCGCGGCGATCTGCGGAATGTCGTGCAGTTCGCGCGCCAGGCGTGCGTCGCTGGTCAGCAGGTGCATTTTTTGCGCCGCAGCCTGCAGCACCTGGTCGTGCACCATGCGCTCGAGCGTCGCATAGCGCGCCTGATCCGTGTCCAGCAGCTTGGCGTCGATGCCGGGCGACTGGGCGCGGATGCGGTCGCTCTCCTGGCGGTGCACGTTGTCCCACTGGTCGCGGGTGATGTCGGTACGGCCCACGCGCGCAACCACTTCGCTCTTGCCGGAGAAATAGTTCGCATCGATGCCCACCAGAACAAACGATGGAATGATGAGCAAAAACAGCACACCCATGACCCATTTGGTGTGCTTGCGAATCGATTCGAGCATGAACGGTCTTTCAACTACTGCAAAAGAAAAGGCGAACAGGTGTTCGCCTTTGTCTGGGGTGGTGGGTGCTGACGGTCTCGAACCGCCGACCTACGCCGTGTAAAGGCGCCGCTCTACCAACTGAGCTAAGCACCCCCCATAACTGATTTTCCTCGCGTCTCAGTTCAAGGCATCCTTCAATGCCTTGCCTGGACGGAACTTGGGAACCTTGGCAGCCTTGATTTTAATCGTAGCGCCGGTGCGGGGATTGCGGCCGGTGCGCGCGGCGCGCTTGCCTACGGCAAAGGTGCCAAAGCCTACCAGCGAGACGGTGCCACCTTTTTTCAGGGTCTTCTTGACGGCCTCGATCGTGGAATCCAGCGCGCGCGCGGCAGCGGCCTTGGAGATGTCTGCATCGTTCGCGATGTGTTCAATCAATTCTGTCTTGTTCACAAGAGATCCCTCTGCAATGGATGGAGTTTGTTCAAACAGGGCCTTGCCGGCGCGCCAGTGTCTGTATTGATGGGCCCGCTGGAAAAGCTGCAAGGCAGCCCACTGACTGCCTTGCGAGATTAGAGCCAGCACGCCATGCAGTGTCAACAAGACATGCCCCAAGAGCACGGCAAAACGCAGATTCTATCGTCGGTTTGCCCTCTCGCGCGGCTGCGGTGCGTCAGCGCCCTTGCGGGCCGATGCGCGCGCGGATTTCGGGCAGGGCGCGGCGCAGGTAATACACCATCGACCAGACGGTCAGGATGGCTGCGGCCCAGATCAACCAGGTGCCCCACACGCCGGTGTCGATGCCGCCGGGCAGATGGCCATCGAACAGCAGGAACGGAATGGCCAGCATCTGCACCGTGGTCTTGACCTTGCCCAGCATGTGTACCGCCACGCTCTTGCTCGCGCCGATTTGCGCCATCCACTCGCGCAGCGCGCTGATCGCGATCTCGCGCCCGATGATGATGAGCGAGACAAAGACGTCGACGCGCTGCAGGTGCACCAGCACCAGCAGAGACGCGCAGACGAGGAATTTGTCGGCCACCGGGTCGAGGAAGGCGCCGAACGCCGATGTCTGATTCAGCCGCCGCGCCAGAAAGCCGTCAAGCCAGTCGGTGGCGGCAAAGACGCAGAACATCACGGCCGCGACCAGGTTGCGCGTGGCCGGCTCCAGCGGCAGGTAGAACACCCCGACGATCAGCGGAATCGCGGCGATGCGCGCCCAGGTCATGAGGGTGGGGATGGTCCAGAACATGGAGAGCGATTGTGACATGGGCTTGCGTCGCATCGCCGCGGCGCGTGGACGCCGCGGTCAGCGCAGCGCGCGGTAGATTTCCTCGGCCAGCTGGTGGGAGATGCCGTCCACGGTCGCCAGGTCTTCGACGCTCGCGTCCTGCACGCCGCGCACGCCGCCAAAGCGCTGCAGCAGGCGCGCGCGGCGCTTGGGGCCGATGCCGGGAATGTCCTCCAGGCGGCTGGCGCCGGTGCGCACGCGCGCACGCGCGGCACGCATGCCGGTGATCGCAAAGCGGTGCGCCTCGTCGCGGATCTGCGCGACCAGCATCAGCGCGGCCGAGTCGTGGCCCAGGTAGACCTTCTCGCGCCCGTCGGCAAAGACCAGCTCCTCCAGCCCCACCTTGCGCCCCTCGCCCTTCTCGACGCCGACGATGCGCGAAATGTCCAGGCCCAGTTCGGTGAACACTTCGCGCGCCATGCTGACCTGGCCGCGCCCGCCGTCGACCAGCACCAGGTCGGGCAGGCGCGCGCGCCGGTCGGTCACCTCGGCGCCGCCGGCCTCTTGCTGCGCCTGGGCGACGGGCAGATAGCGGCGCTTGAGCACCTGGCGCATCGCGGCGTAGTCGTCGCCGCCGGTAATGCCCTCGATCTTGAAGCGGCGGTAGTCGCCGTGCTGCATCTTGTGGTGATGGAACACGACGCACGACGCCTGCGTCGCCTCGCCCGCGGTGTGCGAGATGTCGAAGCACTCGACGACCAGCTCGTCCAGGCGCTCGGCGTCCAGCCCCAGCGCCTCGGCCAGCGCGCGCGTGCGCGCCTGCTGCGAGCCCTCCTCGGCCAGCAGGCGCGCCAGCTGGATCTGCGCGTTGTGCTGCGCCATCTCCAGCCAGGCGCGGCGCTGCTCGCGCGGCTGGTGCACCGCGGTGACGCGCGTGCCGCTTTGCTCCATCAGCGCGTCCAGCAGCAATTCGTCGACCGGCTCGCTGGTGATCAGCGTCGGCGGCACCGCCACGTCCAGGTAGTGCTGGGCGATGAAGGCGCGCAGCACCTGCGCCTCGATGCTGCCCGCTGCGCCATCGGCGCGCGCGCCCTCCTCGGCGTGAAAGACGCCAACCGCCTCTTCGACGTGGCTGGGAAAGTAGGCGCGGTCGCCCAGGTGGCGCCCGCCGCGCACCATGGCCAGGTTGACGCAGGCGCGCCCGCCCTGCACGCGCACCGCGAGGATGTCCACGTCCTTGTCCGACACGCTCTCGATGGCCTGCTGGTGCAGCACGCGCGATAGCGCCTGCAGCTGGTTGCGCACCTCGGCCGCCTGCTCGTACTCCAGCCGCTCGGAGTGCACCAGCATGCGCGCCTGCAACTGCTCGATCAGCTGCTGCGTCTCGCCGCGCAAGAGCGCCTCGGCGCCGCGCACGTCGGCGGCGTAGTCCTTGGCCGAGATGTAGCCCACGCAGGGCGCGGTACAGCGCTTGATCTGGTAGAGCAGGCAGGGGCGGGTGCGGTGGGCGTAGACCGTGTCCTCGCAGGTGCGCAGGCGAAAGACCTTCTGCAGCAGCTCGATGGTCTCCTTGACCGCCCAGGCGTTGGGGTACGGCCCGAAAAAGCGGTTTTTGCGATCCACCGCGCCGCGGTAATAGGTGATGCGCGGGAAACGCTGGCCGGGCGCGTCGCCCGTGCCGTCCTTCGCCGCCACGCCGGTGATCTTCAGGTAGGGGTAGCTCTTGTCGTCCCGAAACAGGATGTTGTACTTGGGGTGCAGCGTCTTGATCAGGTTGTTTTCCAGCAGCAGCGCCTCGGCCTCGGAGCGCACCACCGTCGTCTCCAGACTCACGATCTTGCCGACCATGTGGCCGATGCGCGTGCCGCCGTGCTGCTTGGTGAAGTAGCTGGAGACGCGCTTCTTTAAATTGCGTGCCTTGCCCACGTACAAGAGCTGGCCTTGTGCGTCAAAGTAGCGGTACACGCCCGGCAGCGCGGGCAGCGCCGCGACCTGGTCGAGCAGCGCCTGCGGATGGCGTGGTTCTGCGCCCTCGTCGCTCATGACCATCTCACTGCACGATGCCGCGCTCGCGCAGCTGCGTGATCTGCCCGGCCGTCAGGCCCATGCCGGCCAGCACCGCGTCGGTGTCGTCGCCCAGACCCGGCGCGCTGCTGCGCACCCGCCCAGGCGTGGCCGACAGCTTGGGCACGATGCCCGGCACCAGCAGGTCGTAGCCATCGCGCGTGTGCTGGGTCAGCAGCATGTCGCGCGCCTTGTAGTGCGGATCCTCGGCAATGTCGCGCGCGGTATAGACCTTGCCCGCCGGCACGCGCGCCTGCGCCAGCTGGCGCACCACGTCGTCCACCTGTTGCTGCGCGGTCCACGCTTGAATAGCCGCGTCGATCTCGGCCACGCGCGCCACGCGCCCGGCGTTGTGCGCCAGGTCGGGCGCGTCGCCCAGGTCCTGGCGGCCTATCGCCGCCATCAGCCGCTTGAAGATGCTGTCGCCATTGCCCGCCACCAGTACCCAACCGTCCTGGCAGGGGTAGGCATTGCTCGGCGCAATGCCCGGCAGCGCGCTGCCGCCGGCTTCGCGCACCGCGCCAAAGGCGCTGTATTCGGGAATCAGGCTCTCCATGCAGTTGAACACCGCCTCGTGCAGCGCAACGTCTATCACCTGGCCCGCGCCACCGTGCGCCTTGCGGTGGTACAGCGCCAGCAGCACGCCGATGGCTCCGTGCAGCGCGGCCAGCGTGTCGCCGATCGATACACCGACCCGCACCGGCACGCGCCCGGGCTCGGCCGTCAGGTGGCGCAGGCCGCCCATGGCCTCGCCAATCACGCCAAAGCCGGGCAGGTCGCGGTACGGCCCGGTCTGTCCGTAGCCCGAGATGCGCAAAATGATCAGTCCCGGGTTGAGCGCGTGCAACTGCTCGGGCGCCATGCCCCAGCCCTCCAGCGTTCCGGGGCGAAAGTTCTCGATCAGCACGTCGGCCTCGGCGATCAGGCGGCGCGCAATCTCCTGCGCCTCGGCCTGGCGCAGATCCAGCGCCACCGACCGCTTGTTGCGCGACTGCACCTGCCACCACACCGAGGTGCCCTCCTTGAGCAAACGCCAGTTGCGCAGCGGGTCGCCCGTACCCGTGGCTTCGATCTTGACCACGTCGGCACCAAAGTCGCCCAGCGTCTTGCCGCAAAACGGGCCGGCGATGAGCTGGCCCATTTCGATCACGCGCACCCCCGCCAGCGCGGCGGGGGCGTTCAAAGAAGTCTCGTCCATGGTCTGTCCGGTCGGTGCTGTGAAGGCTGACCTTACCATCGCCCCCATGGACTTTTTGCCCGCGCAAGCATCCCCCCCACGCCGGTTGTGGGACATTTTTTGCCAGGTCATCGACAACCACGGCGACATCGGCGTGTGCTGGCGCCTGGCGGCCGACCTTGCCGCGCGCGGCCAGCGGGTGCGCCTGTGGTGCGACGACGCCAGCGCCCTGGCGTGGATGGCACCGCCCGCCACGCGAAGTCGCGACATCGAGCTGCTGGACTGGCCCGCGCAGGCGCCAGGCAACGGCGGGGCGAGCGGCGGCGTGGGCGACGTGGTCATCGAGGCCTTTGGCTGCGAGATCCCCCCGGCCTGGGCCGCCGCCATCGCCCAGGCTGCGCGCGAGCGCCCCCGGCCACCCGTATGGATCAACCTGGAATACCTGTCGGCCGAGGGCTATGTCGAGCGCTGCCACCGCCTGCCCTCGCCCATCCAGAGCGGGCCGGCCCAGGGACTCACGCGCTGGTTCTTCTACCCGGGCTTCACCGAGCGCACCGGCGGCCTGCTGCGCGAGGGCGGCCTGGCGGCGCGCCAGCAGGCGTTCGACCGCCAGGCCTGGCGCGCCCGCCTAGGCATTGCGTCGCGCGCGCTGGCCGTCTCGCTGTTCTGCTATGAGCCGCCAGCGCTGGCCGAGCTGGTCGCGCAGCTGCGCCAGCACGGCCCAGCCCACCTGCTGGTCGCGCCCGGACGCGCGGCGCAGGCGCTGCAGCGGTTGCCCGCGGTGCAAGACACGGCGGGACTGGCACTGCACCTGCTGCCCTACGTCAGCCAGCCGCAGTTCGACGAAATGCTGTGGGCCTGCGACCTGAACCTGGTGCGCGGCGAGGACTCGCTGGTGCGCGCGCTGTGGGCCGGCCAGCCGCTGGTGTGGAATATCTACCCGCAGCACGACGACGCCCACCACGCCAAGCTGCACGCCTTTCTCGACTGGCTGGACGCACCCGCGTCGCTGCGGCGCTTTCACCTGCTGTGGAACGGCGTGCAGGCGGGCAGCCCCTTGCCGCTGCCGAGCACCGGCGTGCTGGCCGAATGGCGCGCCTGCGTGCACGCGGCGCGGCAATCTTTGTTGCAGCGCAAGGACTTGCTCACGCAGTTATTGGGTTTCGTCGAAGAAAAAAGTTAAAATCGTGCGTTTTGCGCTTATGCGGCTCCTGTCGCGGGCGGGTCGTGCAGCCAGCGGCGGCACGAACGTCCGGTAACGAGGAAATGCCATGGGCGCTTTCCTGCCGCCCACCTGCACTGGGTGGGCAGGCCGCCCGTTTTTGCACCGCCGCAACCACGCGACGCCTGTCCGCCGAGCCGTTGTGCGGCCCAACCTTCACAGGCAAACCATGAAAATCGCTCAAGAAATCCGCGCTGGCAACGTGATCATGCAGGGCAAGGACCCGATGATCGTGCTCAAGACCGAATACGCCCGGGGCGGGCGCGGCGCCGCCACCGTGCGCATGAAGCTCAAGGGCCTGCTCAACAACATGGGCACCGAAATCGTCTTCAAGGCCGACGACAAGATCGACAACGTCATCCTGGACAAGAAGGAGTGCACCTACTCCTACTTCGCCGACCCGATGTACGTCTGGATGGACGCCGAGTACAACCAGTACGAGGTCGAGGCCTCCAACATGGGCGACGCGATCAACTACCTGGACGACGGCATGGAAGCCGAGGTCGTGTTCTACGACGGCAAGGCCATCTCGGTGGAACTGCCCACCAGCGTGCAGCGCGAGATCACCTGGACCGAGCCGGCCGTCAAGGGCGATACCTCGGGCAAGGTTCTGAAGCCCGCCAAGATCGCCACCGGCTTCGAAGTATCGGTGCCGCTGTTCGTCGACCAGGGCGACAAGATCGAGATCGATACCCGCACCGGCGAATACCGCAAGCGCGTCTGAACGCCCTGCGCCGTGGTACAAAAAGGCTTGCTTCACGCAAGCCTTTTTTGCTTTTGACCGCATGACGACGACACCCTCATTTCCCAACCGCCGCCAGCTGCTGGCCGGCGCCGCGCTGGGCCTGCTGCCCGCTGCAACGCTCGCGCAGATGAGCCGCCCGCAGATCCGCCTGGACTCGGTCATCCCCTTCGACACGCACACCTGGCAGCGCCTGCTCGACAAGGGCCCGCGCCCGGCGGCCTATCTGTTCGCGTCGATGGACAGCCCCGACTGCGAGCGCGTCTTCGGCGTGCTGCGCGACCACGTGATGGCCACGCGCAAGATGGCCGAGCTGGTCATCGTGATGACCGACGCCTGGGGTGGGGATGCATTGCGCCAGGCGCGCCACTACCTGCTGGCCACGCGCATGTACGCCTTCATGGGCGACAAGGACGCAATCCGCCAGAGCGTCGACGCCCACTGGGACGGCAGCACGCCCTACACCGTGCTGCTGGAGCGCGAAGGCCCGGTGCACAGGGTGACCGACGCGCCGTCGGCCAGCCTGCTGCAGCTGTGGCTGCACCATTGATGAAATGACGGGCGGCTGACGCAGTCCTGCGCAGTCAACCGCCGCGCAGCGCCGCTCTTAGCTGCTCACCCACCTGCGGGCGCTCGGCAAACGGGTCGGGCGGGTTCTCGCCGCGCACGATGTGCTCCATGCGGCTCTGCACATTGCCCAGAGCCTGGGGGTGGCTGAAGATGTAGAAGCGGTTCTCCAGCACCGCATCGAACACCTTGGCCGCCACGTCGGCGGCGCTGACCTTGCCGCTCTCGACGGCCTTGCTGGTCATTGCCTGGCCGATGCGCTGGCTGGCGGTGAACGGCTCGCCCTCCATGGCCTGCGGGCGGTTGCGCTCGCTGTGGCTGATGCCGGTGGGCACGAAGTACGGGCACAGCACGCTGGCGCCGATCTGGTCGGTCACCAGGCGCAGATCCTGGTACAGCGTCTCGCTCAGGCTGACGACGGCGTGCTTGCTGACGTTGTACACGCCCATGTTCGGCGGCGTCAGCAGCCCGGCCATGCTGGCGGTGTTGACGATGTGGCCGCGCCACTGCGGGTCGGCGCGCGCGGCATCCAGCATCATCGGCGTGAACAGGCGCACGCCATGGATCACGCCCCACAGGTTCACGCCCAGCACCCATTGCCAGTCGCGCACGCTGTTCTCCCACACCAGGCCGCCCGAACCGACGCCAGCGTTGTTGAACACGAAGTGCGGCGCACCAAAGCGCTGTTGCACCGCCTGCGCCAGCTGTTCCATCTGCGCGGCATCCGATACGTCCACCGACCGCGCCAGCACCTGGGCGCCCGTGGCCTGCAATTCCTCACGCGCGCGCTCCAGCGCATCCTGCTGCACGTCCACCAGCACCAGATTCATGCCGCGCTGCGCGGCAATGCGCGCGCACTCCAGGCCGAAGCCCGAGCCGGCGCCGGTCAGCACCGCGGTCTTGCCGGCAAAGCTCTCGATCATTGCACTGCCTCCCGCACCTGTTAAATCAGCTTGACCAGCTGCTTGCCGAAATTGCGGCCCTTGAGCATGCCGAGGAAGGCCTCGGGCGCCGCCGCCAGCCCCTGGGCGACGCTCTCGCGCGGGCGCAGCTTGCCGGCGGCCACCAGTTGCGACAGCTCGGCCAGCGCCTGGGGCCACAGCTGCATGTGCTCGCTGACGATGAAGCCCTCCACGCGCATGCGGTTGATCAGCATCAACGCGGGGTTGGCCAGCGGCAGCGGCTGGCCGTCATAGCCGGCAATCATCCCGCACAACGCCACGCGGGCGAAGGCGTTGGCGCGCAGCAGCACCGCGTCCAGGATGTAGCCGCCGACGTTCTCGAAGTGGCCGTCGATGCCGTCCGGGCACGCGGCCTTGAGCGCCTGCGCCATGCTCTTGAGATCACCGTTCTGGCGATGGTCGATGCAGGCGTCAAAGCCCAGCTCGTCGGTGGCGTAGGCGCATTTCTCGGGCCCGCCGGCAATGCCGACGACGCGGCAGCCGCGCGCCTTGGCCAGCGCCACAAACGCGCTGCCGACGGCGCCAGTCGCGGCACTGACCACCAGCGTCTGGCCCGGCTTGGGGTCGATGATCTGCGTCAGCCCGTACCAGGCGGTCACGCCCGGCATGCCGACGGCGCCCAGGTAGTACGACAGCGGCACGACCGAGGTGTCGACCTTGCGCAGGCTGCCGGGCACGCCGGCGTCGACCACGCTCCACTCCTGCCAGCCGCCCATGCCGACGACCTTGTCGCCTGCCGCATAGCCCGGGTGGCGGCTCTCCATCACCTCGCCCACGGTGCCGCCCTGCATGACCTCGCCCAGCGGCTGGCAGGCGGCGTAGCTCTTGGCGTCGTTCATGCGCCCGCGCATGTACGGATCCAGGCTCAGGTAGTGGTGGCGCACCAGCACCTGGCCGTCCTGCAGTGCCGGCGTGTCGACCGCCACCAGGCGGAAGTTGTCCGCGGTGGCCGCGCCCTCGGGGCGGTTGTCGAGCAGGAATTGATGGTTCAGCGGCATGTCGCTCTCCTTGAAAACAAAGGCAATCGCAAACGCGCCCGGGCAGGCGCGGGCTTCAATCGGTGGCCACGGACTTGGCCGGGTCGGCCTTGGGCACGTAGCGGAAGGTGCCGGTGGCGTGGCCGCAAATCTGTCCGTCTTCGTCAAAGATGCTGGCCTCGGCAAATGCCATCGAGCGCGTGCGGTGCAGGCGCCGCCCGCGCGCGGTGAGCACTCCGCGCGCCGGGCGCATGAAGCTGGCCTTCATCTCGATGGTGACCACGCCCAGCTCGGGCGTGTCGCTGCGCGCGGCCACGGCCATGGCCACGTCCAGCAGCGTCATCGATACACCGCCGTGCGCCACGGCAAACGAATTGGTGTGCTGCGGCTGCGTGCGGTAGCACAGCGTCGACTCGCCGCCTTCCATGCGCAGCAGCTCGACGCCCAGCTCGTGCACGAAGGGAATGTGGGCGCCGAAGGCCAGCGGCGCACCCGTCGATTCTTCCTGTGCCATCAGCCGCCCACCAGTGCGCTGACGCCGCCGTCCACCGCCATCCACTGGCCGGTGATGTGTTTGCCCGCGTCGCTGGCGTACAGCAGCGTGATGCCCTTGAGGTCTTCGTCGTCGCCCAGGCGGCGCAGCGGTGCGTGGGCGGCCATTTTGTCCTCGCCCAGGGTCTCGATCAGCACGGTGGCCATCTTGGTCTTGAAGAAACCCGGGCAGATGGCGTTGACGCGAATACCATACTCGCCCCACTCGCCGGCCAGCGCGCGCGTGAAATTGATGACCGCGCCCTTGGAGGTGTTGTAGGCAATCGTCTTCATCGCGCCGGGGTTGCCGCCCAGGCCGGCGATCGACGCGATGTTGATGATGGTGCCGCTGCGCCGCGCGATCATGCTGTGCTTGGCGATTGCCTGCGACAGCAGGAAGTAGCCGCGCACGTTCAGGTTCATCACCTTGTCCCACGCGGCCGTTGGGTGATCCTCGGCCGGCGCACCCCAGCTGGCGCCGGCGTTGTTGACCAGGATGTCGACGTGGCCCAGCCTGCCCAGCGCCTCGGCAGCCAAGCGGTGGATGTCCTGCTCGTCGGCGCAGTCGGCGGCAATCCAGTCGGCCGCGATGCCGGCGGCCTCGAGCTCGGCCGCGGCCTGCTCCAGATCCTGCGCCTTGCGCGAGCTCAGTACGATGCGCGCGCCGGCCTCGCCCAGCGCGTGCGCCATCTGCAGCCCCAGGCCGCGCGAGCCGCCGGTGACCAGCGCGGTCTTGCCTTCAAGATTGAAAAGTTGTTGCACCGTGCGTGCCATCTCCATGCCTCCTGATGTGGGTCAAAGCTGCGGCCATTGTGCGCACAATCGCAGCGGCAATCTGTCGCCTTTGCGAAGCATGCGGCACTGCGCCGCGCCGTCACACGCCCAGGTACTGCTGGCGCACCGCGTCGTTGCCGACCAGCTCGCCCATGCTGGCGGCGTAGCAGATCTGACCCTTCTCCAGCACATAGGCGCGGTCGGCCACCCAGGCGGCGAACGGCAGGTTCTGCTCGCTCAGCACAATGCTCACGCCCTGGCGCTTGAGCGCCAGAATCATCTGCGCCATCTGCTCGACGATGGCCGGCGCCACGCCTTCGCTGGGCTCGTCGAGCAGCACCAGGCAGGGGTTGCCCATCAGCGTGCGCGCCACGGTGAGCATCTGCTGCTCGCCGCCGCTCATGCGATCCGCGCGGCGCTGCAGCATCTCGGCCAGGTTGGGAAACAGCACCAGCAGCGCGTCCACGCTCCACGACGGCGCAGCGCCGCCACCCGGCCACTTGCGCGGCGGCTGGCGCCCGACCTGCAGGTTCTCCAGCACCGTCAGGTCGGTGAAGATGCGCCGCTCCTCGGGCACATAGCCCAGACCCAGGCGCGCGCGTTCATGCGGCGCGGCGCGTGCGATCTCGCGCCCCATGAAGCGCACGCTGCCGCTGCGCCGCGCAACCAGCCCCATCAGCGTCTTGAGCGTGGTCGACTTGCCCGCGCCGTTGCGTCCCATCAGCGCCACCACCTCGCCGCGGCGCACCTGCAGATCCAGGCCGAACAGAATGTGCGCGGCGCCATACCAGGCGTTCAGTCCCTGCACCTCCAGCAGCAGCTCATCCATCGACACGCCCTCCCTGCGCGGCTGCCGGCGCCAGCATCGCGCCGCTGCCCAAGTAGACCTGCTGCACCAGCGGGTCGGCACGCACCTGCGCTGGCGTGCCCTGGGCGATCAGGCGCCCGCGCGCGAGCACCAGCACGCGGTCGGCATGGGCGAACACCACGTCCATGCTGTGCTCGGTGAACAGCACCGCCGTACCCTGCTCGCTCACCAGCCGGCGGGTGAGCTGCATCAGCGCATGGCGCTCGGCGGGCGACATGCCGGCCGTCGGCTCGTCCATCAGCAGCAGGCGCGGGCGGTGGGCCAGCGCAATTGCCAGCTCCAGGCGCTTGACGTCGCCATAGGCCAGCGCGCTGCAGGGCGCGTCGCCCAGCGCCTGCATGTCCACCTGCGCCAGCAGCTGCAGCGCGTCGGCGCGGCGGTGGCCGGCGGCGCGCCACCACAGGCCGTAGATTTTGCGGTCCTGCGACAGCAGCGCCATCTGCACGTTCTCGGCCACGGTGAGCGAGGCAAAGGTCTGCGCGATCTGGAAGGTGCGCCCCACGCCCAGGCGCCAGATGGCGCGCGGCGGCAGGCCGGCCAGTTCGCGCCCCGCCAGCCGGATGGTGCCGGCATCTGCGCGCAGCTGTCCGCCCACCATGTTGAAGGTGGTGGACTTGCCCGCGCCGTTGGGGCCGATCAGCGCCAGCAGTTCGCCGGCCGCCAGGTCGAAGTCCACGCCATCGACCGCGTGCACGCCGCCAAACGACTTGCGCAGGCCGCGCACCGACAGCAGCGGCTCAGCCATGGCCTGCCTCCTGCGCGGCGGCGCCCCGGCGCGCGGCCCAGCGCCGCCACAGCTGCTGCGCGCCGCCCACCAGCCCCTGAGGGAACACCAGCACCAGCACCAGGATGATGGCGCCCAGCACCGCGCGCCAGTAGTCGGTGCCGCGCGCCACCGCGTCCTGCAGCCAGGTCAAGCCCACGGCGCCGGCCACCGGGCCGGCCAGCGTCTGCACGCCGCCCAGCAGCACCATGACGAGCGCGTCGATCGACTTGCCGATACCCAGCGCCTCGGGCGAGATGCTGCCCTTGGAATAGACGAACAGCGCGCCCGCGACGCCGGCAAACGCGCCGGCAATCACAAAGGCCAGCCACTGCACGCGGCGCACGTCCACGCCTATGGCCTCGGCACGCAGCGGCGCGTCGCGCGCCGCGCGCAGCGCCAGGCCCAGCGGCGCATGCAGCATGCGCCGCAGCAGCCACAGGCCGGCCAGCACCAGCGCCAGCACCAACAGGTAGTAGCGCGCGGTGTCGGCCAGCGCCGACGCCGGCCAGATGCCGGTCAGGCCGTTGCTGCCGCCGGTCAGGTCGTCCCACTGGTAGGTGACGGCCCAGGCGATCTGCGCCAACGCCAGCGTCAACATGGCCAGGTAGACGCCCGACAGGCGCACCGCCAGCCAGCCGAACACCAGCGCCAGCAGCGCCGCCAGCAGCGGCCCGGCCACCAGCGTGGCGGCCATCGGCAGGCCCAGCGCCTTGAGCGCCAGCCCCGCGCCATAGGCGCCGGCGCCAAAGTAGGCGGCGTGGCCGAACGAGTGCATGCCGCCCGGCCCCATGATGAAGTGCAGGCTGGCGGCCAGCAGCGCGGCGACGGCCAGCTCGATGCCCAGCACCAGCGTGTAGTCCGACGCACCCAGCCACGGCAGTGCCAGGAGCGCCAGCGCCAGCAGCGCCCAGGCCGCGCGCGCGCCGCGCCCGGCCGGGCGCAG
>PGEI01000057.1 GCA_002894305.1 Comamonadaceae bacterium CD01 | reverse complement strand
GCAACGCCGCCATGGGTGCGAAGACGCGCTTTCATGTTTCGATATTTCCATGTTGCTGTACCAGGGCCGGAGAGTGGCCGGTCAGCCCAGTTCGGCGATCAGCTCGATCTCCACGCACACGCCAAACGGCAGCTGCGCCACGCCAAAGGCGCTGCGCGCGTGTTTGCCGGCGTCGCCAAACACTTCGCCCAGCAGCTCGCTGGCGCCGTTGGTCACCAGGTGGTGCTCGGTGTAGTCGGGCGCGGAGTTGACCAGGCTCATCACCTTGACGATGCGCTTGACGCGCTTGAGGTCGCCGCCGCAGGCCGCCTGCAGCGTGCCCATCAGGTCGACGGCCACGGCGCGTGCGGCCGCTTTGCCTTCCTCGGTGGCGGTGCCGCGGCCCAACTGGCCCACCCAGGGCTTGCCGTCCTTGCGGGCGATGTGGCCGCTCAGAAACACCAGGTTGCCGCTCTGCACGAACGGCACGTAGGCGGCCGCCGGCGTGGAAAGCGGCGGCAGCGTGATGTCCAGTTGCTTGAGTTTTTCGTACACGTTCATGGCAGTCCTTTCGATGGGGTGAAAACACAGCACGGCAGTGCTGCGTTGCGTTGTGTTTGGTGGCCGCAATGTTACGGCAACCAGTGTTTTTGCTGGCTGCCCTGTGGCGCGTGCCGCGTAGCATCGCGCCATGTCTGCGTCCGACCGTCCCGCAGCCGCCGTGCTGCCCGTCCAGCCACCTGCGACGCCGACCGCAGCGCCGGCAGCGGTCGGAGAGCGGAGTGCGTCCGCGCGCGTCTGGCCACTGCCGGCTCTGCTGCTGGGCGTGGTGGCGGGAACGGCGGTGCAGCTGCAGCAGCCGCAGCTGTTCGGTGGCGCAGCCTATGCGGCAGCGCTGGCCGTGGCGCTGGTGGTCGGTGCCGGAGTGTGGCTGCGCCGCAGGCGTGCGCCCGCGCTGGCTATGCAGGGCGCGCTGCTGCTCGCGTCGGCCGTTCTGGTCTGGGCGCTGTGCGGCTTGCGCGCGCTGGCCTTTACCGCGCAGGCGCTGCCCGCCGAGCTGGAGGGCCAGGATCTGCAGGTCACTGGCGTGGTCGCCGCCATGGTGCAGGCGCGCGACGACGGCGTGCGCTTTCGCCTGGCGGTGCAGTCCGCACGGCTGGATGAGCGCGACGTGCGCGTGCCGCCGCTGGTCGACCTGGGCTGGTACGCGCAGGGCCGGGGCGACGCGGTGCAGCCACCGCCCGCGCTGCGCCCGGGCCAGCGCTGGCAGCTGACGGCGCGGCTGAAGGCGCCGCACGGCGCGCTCAATCCCCAGGGTTTCGACTACGAGCTGTGGCTTTGGGAGCAGGGCGTGCAGGCCACCGGCTATGTGCGCCAGGCATCTGCGGCGGCGCCGCCGCGCCTGCTGGAGCAGGGCTGGCAGTACCCGGTCGAGCAGTTGCGCCAGCATGTGCGCGACGCCATCCTGGCCGGCCTGCCTGCGAGCGGCAGTGCCGACGATGTGCGCCAGCGCGCCGCCGGTGTGGTGGCGGCGCTGGTCACCGGCGACCAGCGCGCCATCGAGCTGGATGCAGACATTAAAGTTGAGAACTGGGATTCCCTCTAGAGAGCGCCCCTCCTGAGGGCCATGCAGACATTAAAGTCGAGAACTGGTGTTTGTGAGTGAAGGGAAGTTTCGACATTAAAGTTGAGAACTAAGTCACTGAACTGCTCAGCGCATTCGCCTCAAGACGGCAAGTGCTTGCTCAAATGCCCCTCTGAGACTCCAGCTGCGATAGGCGAATGCGGCATTTCGCCAGTCTCCAACTTTGTAGGTGCTCCTCTGCCAAGGCTCCCCGGTACCGAGCTTACGCAGCACTCCGTCAAATAGGTGTCGCTGACAGAGTCGGTAAGGCCGTGCCCGTTTGCGTTGACCACATAGGATGTGGTCAACTACCGACCATTCATCGTCAGTTAGCTCGAAGGTGCCGTCGGCATGAGTGGGGATTGGGGCGCTGATTGATTCTTTAATTTTTCTTCCCTTTGTCCTGCCGCGGTCAATAAACTCAATTTGATGCTCATCACCTTCAACGAGGATGTCTGGCACCTCGGACGGCGTAATCGAGAGAATTCGAACCTCGGTGACGAGCATTAGGTTAGGCTTTTGGAGCCCTGATAGAACGACTTCAACTTCGCAATCGGCGAGGTCAAGCGTGAGATTCCCCCTCATGGCATGCCGATGTACGCTGTCGGCCATCCTACGGGCCGTCGGGTGGGAAAACATCCAGCTCAGGGGCTTCTGCCAATTGCTGTTTCGTTTTTCCGCTGAGTTCGTCGCCCATTTGGCGTCGACGATAACGCTGGGAACACCATCGGAGCGGTCGAGCCGAAGAGTGCGCTCCAGCACGCTAGGGCCGAACATCTCGTGGAGTAGCTTCGTCGAAGGCCTAAACAGCGCGCGCATCAGGGCAAGTGCTGGCACCAAGTACGTCTTGCCCTGATGCTGCACTTCGAAAACCTGATGACCTTCGAGCTCGGCCACGTCACTGGACATCAGCATTTCGAAATGGGTTTTGTAATCGCGGGCGTCACAGCGAGAGAAATCCCGGAAATTGACCGTCACCGTCCTGCGGACCGTTTTGTCGACAGTCGGAAGCCCACGCCGATAGAGCTCCGTCAGCGCCACCAGACCTGTTGCTCCATTTGTTGATTCGACCTCAGCCCAGAGTTCGCTCCCGCTGACCACAATCCCACGCGCCCATTCCATCGTTGTCTCCAGTTGTCTGGAGACAGATAGCAATCACGCTTAAACAAGTGGTTTTAGGCCTTTAAGTAAGTCACTATCCGTCATGTATGCTCTGTGTTACAGGCCCTCGGTTATGCCGACTCTATTGGCTCACCTCACTACTGGGCAGCCACGGTGCGTGGCCGCACTCCGCATGACATAACCTTGGTGCAAAGCTAGGGTGGGAACTAGCAAAGGAGATGGTTTGGTGCGCATCCGCAAGGTAGAGATTCGAAATTTTCGTGCGCTTTGTTCCCTGGAATGGTGCCCGTCCTCTGGGGTGAACTGCCTCATTGGTCCTGGTGACAGCGGCAAATCCACCATCCTTGACGCCATCGACTTCTGCCTTGGAGCCCGTCGGAACCTGGCTATCGCTGACACCGACTTTCACGCGCTTGATGTCACTCAGCCCATCAGCATCGCTGTGACCCTCGGTGATTTGGCAGACTCGATGCTTAGCATCGAAAGTTATGGCGAGTACCTTCGGGGGTTCGATGCCGATACTGGCAACGTCGAGGACGAGCCCCGTAAAGGGCTGGAAACCGTCCTGACCGTTCACTTTGCTGTCAGGGCTGACCTGGAACCCGTTTGGTCGCTTTTTTCAGAGCGGACAGCGAGCGTAGACCCTCCTCGTGGCCTCCCTTGGAAAGAGCGTGCAGCCATCGCGCCATCTCGCTTGGGAAATCACCCCAGTTCCAACTTGTCTTGGACCAGAGGTTCAGTGCTGAACCGGCTATCAGAGGAGAGAGCAGATATCGGTGCGGAGCTGGTCCAAGCTGCACGTGAGGCCAGAGCCGGATTTGGCACTAAAGCTGCACCGCAGTTGGCGGCAACCCTGAAGACGGTCACCGACACGGCAAACGGGCTCGGAGTCTCCGTCGGGAGCGGGGCGACCGCGCTGCTTGACGCGCATTCGGTGTCGTTTGGCGACGGCGCGATATCACTTCACAACGCGGCGGGTATCCCGCTGCGCAGTCTGGGAACAGGCTCAACGCGACTGCTGATAGCCGGACTTCATCGTGCCGCAGCGAATACGGCCAACATTGTGTTGGTCGATGAAATTGAGTACGGCCTCGAGCCGCATCGCCTGACCAGACTGCTGGGCTCATTGGGGGCGAAGGAGACTTCGACGCCGCTTCAAGTGTTCATGACCAGTCATTCGCCTGTTGTCTTGCGCGAGCTGGCTGGCAGTCAGCTCTTCGTCGTGCGGAGCACTGGCGGGACCCATCAAGCATTGGCGGTTGGCGCGAGTGATGATGCTCAGAGCACTATTCGTTGCTACCCCGAAGCCTTCCTGGCTCGCACAGTCATCGTTTGCGAAGGCGCAAGTGAGGTTGGCCTCATTCGCGGCTTGGACGAGTATTGGACCAGCAAAGGATATCGGTCCCTTCGCGCCTCTGGGGTTGACTATGTAGATGCGTCCGGCGGCGATGCCGACAGGTGCTTTCGTCGGGCGGCTGCGTTCCAGCAGCTGGGCTACCGTGTCGCCGCGATGCAGGACAACGACAAAGAGCCGACTGCCGTCGTCGTCGCAGCTTTCAAGGCTGCGGGCGGCTACCACGCGATTTGGCGTGACCGCAGAGCTCTGGAGGATGAGTTGTTCGCGAGTCTTCCCACGACCGCAGTCTCGGCGCTACTCCAGAGGGGCATTGAACTGATGCCTGATGGTGTCGTTGACCAGCACATCCGTACTCGCTCGTCTGGAAAACTCTCGTTGGCTGTCGTTCAAGCAGAGGGGGCAGCTGGCAGCTATTCTGCTGCGACGCGCGCTGTCCTGGGGGAAGCTTCCCGAATTCGCAAAGCGGGCTGGTTTAAGTCCATCACCAAGATGGAGGACGTCGCGCGGGATATCGTTGGCCCCGCGCTCGAGCATTCGGACGCCGGATTCGTAGGCATCATCAATGGCCTGTTCAGTTGGGCCCACGCGGATGCCTGAGTTAGACATTCTGAATCTAAGCCGAGGTGCCGTCACAGCGCCTGCAGGGTGCGGCAAGACGCAACTCATCGCTGATTCTCTGAAGTTGCAAGGGGGCGCCAAGCCCGCGCTGGTCTTGACCCACACAAACGCAGGTAAGGCAGCGCTGGAGGCTCGGCTTGCAAAGGCGAAGGTGCCGAGAGATGCGTACCGTGTCTCAACCATCGACAGTTGGTCCATTCGCCTCATCTCGAAGTTTCCCGCGCGCAGCGGTCACAAGCCCGACGTCCTCCGTCTGGAGAATCCCGCAACGGACTACCCCGCTGTTCGCAACGCCGCATGGAAGCTTTTGGCAAGCGGAGATATTTCCGATGCGCTTGCGGCCACCTACTGCCGGCTCCTGGTTGATGAGTACCAAGACTGCACCATTCCGCAGCACCAGATTGTTGGTTGGGCTGCGGGCGTCTTGCCGACCTGCGTGTTGGGAGACCCTTTGCAGGCCATCTTCGGTTTTCGTGAACCGACCGTGGATTGGACTAAAGATGTCCATCACCTTTTTCCCTCCGTTGGCGAGTTGTCTACGCCATGGCGTTGGAGAAACGCGGGAGCTGACAACCTTGGTCGTTGGCTGTTGGAGTCCCGTGCTCAGCTTATGGCGAGGAAGCCAATCGACCTCAGTAGCGCGCCCGCTGAAGTGACCTGGGTGCAGTTGCCAGCGGACGTGAATGCCGCGCATCTGAAACGCATGGAAGCGGCGATGACCAAAGCACCGGCGCCACAAGGGACGGTGCTTGTGATTGGAGACAGCACCAACCCAGCGGGCCAGCGACAAGTTGCCTCTCACACTCCAGGGGCTGTCACTGTCGAGGCAGTGGACCTTCGCGACCTGACGACTTTTGGACGTAACTTTGATGCAACATCAAGTGACTCGCTCCCCGCCTTGGTTGAGTTCGCCGCTGAGCTCATGACAAACCTGGGCGGAAAGGAGCTGCTACGACGCGTTGATTCCCTGTCTAAAGGTACGGCAAGGAAGGAGGCCAATGCCGTTGAGGCGAGAGCTTTGGACTTCTTGAAAGTGCCCTCCTATGCGACGGCGCTGGCAGCGTTGCAGGCATTTGAGGATGCCGATGGCGTGCGTGTTTATCGGCCGGAGGTGCTTCAAGTCTTGAAGGGTGCGCTTCAGGCTGCAGGCCGAGGTGAATACTCGTTCCTGGAAGCCGTGGTGCATGCACGGGAGCGCAATCGTCACCTGGGCCGTCCGGTGGCCCGGCGAGCGGTAGGCAGCACCCTATTGCTCAAGGGGCTGGAGGCGGACGTTGCGGTAGTGCTGAATCCTGCTGCTATGGACGCGCGCCATCTCTACGTAGCGCTTACACGGGGTGCAAAACGGCTAGTGGTGTGCTCTCCAACCCCACTGCTAGTTCCGAAGTAGCAGCTAGCCGGTGCGATGGTTAGTTCGCTTCGCCGAACAGAGAGAAGTCTTCCTCGCTGTCATCCTCGGGCATCTGAAGTAGGCCAGACTCAAGCAGGTGCAACTCGTAATGCCTTTCTTTCAGTTCAGAGTAAGCGCTACGAATCGCGAGGACAGTGCCTTCAATATGGAGCTTCGATTCGGCACGAGAGAGGCGCTGGACCCTTAGCAAACATCCCACGTTTCCAGTTCCTCGAAGCCACATACTCCATGCCGAACTTGAAGTCGCCTCTCTGAGGTCGAACACAAAGCTGACGACCACGCGGTTCGCGCTGCGTCGCCCTTGACTTAACTGCACATCGGGCAAAGTCGAAGGCTGAGGCGCGAAAGTGTGTTGGCCCTGCACGAAAACGATATCGCCTGGCACAAGACAACCTAGTACCCCGCGGTCCAAGTAGTCCGAAATGTTGCGGACCGGAGCATCTCTCAACACGGAACGCAGCAATTCCAGCATGAAAACGTAAAGCGGAACTCGGTCCGAGTCTGCATACATAAAACTACCTGGAGCTGCAGCCTTGCAAACTGCTCCGTCAGCCTGGCACACGCCGGCGGCAACGGCTGCCGGCAGCGCCGGTTGGGCGGTGATGTCAATTCCCAGTTCTAGAGCAAGTTCGTAGATGCGAAGGTGGTTGAAGTAAAACCATGTATCGGCTTGAAGCTGCGTTCCACTCTGGATTGCCAATGCGTCCTTCCGACGAACTTGAGCCTCCCAATCCGTCTTGCACTGGACAATTCGGGAGCTAGTCAGGTTCTGCTCAAGCTGGTGCCGGGTGTGCGCTTGGCCATGGTGTAACAAACATAAAACAGCCAAATTTGCAGGCGAATGGTCTCGACTCTCTGACCATTCTCGGATGTGATGAACGATGATGGGCCGCGAAGCGTCCCTGCAAACACAGCACACCCAACGGTTGTCAAATAGGACACGTGTGAGGTCTTCGGTGGGAATCGGAGGGCGTGTCTCTTGACGAAGCGAATCTACTTGTGCATCAGACAAGCCCAGGGCAGTCAGACTCCTGTCGTCGGCGCGCTTCAACGATTCAACTGTGTATCCCTGCCGTCGGATGGAAGCGGCAAGTTCACTGTCAAACCCTCTGGCCAGCAGCGCTCTCTCAGTCGGATTGTTTGTCATGAGAGCACTTTAGGCTAAGAACGGTGCCATTTTCTACCGGTCCTTCTCGTTGCCAGCAATTTGCTCTGTCTGCGAGGCGCAAGCACCCGCACCAATTGCCCCGTACCTGCTCGGCAGACGCTTTCGCCAATACGGTCTGCCTCCAATTTGCCGCTCAGCCTGGTCGGATTGCTTGAATTCCTCAAGCAGCGCCGCCGTCTCAGTGAACCGCGCTCGGTGATGCTTGAACGCTGCCCATGCGCCTGCCTGGATGAGTAGGCCTTGGACTGTCATGCGCTTTTGGGCTAAAGCCAGCTGCTGTATCTGGGCCCTAACCTTGGCAGCGGTCTTGGCGTCCATCTGAGCGTAGTCCTTGAGTCGCTTGCCTGGCACGAGGTACACCGGCGGTGTCGCTTCGTCTTTCTCAGGGCCTGTTTCCAGGAAAACCCGCATCAGCACGTGCTTTGGGGTTGCGAAGTTGTTTTCATTGCGTGGGCGGAACATCAGCGTGGGCCAGGTATTCCTCGGGTTGTTGGACACAGGGCACCCCGTCATGGCGAGGTACTGCTGTCCAAAGTGGTTGCGAAGGACATGCGCGGCCAGAGTGCCGGCAACATCGCCGGACGGCAGCACATATCCCTTCGACTTGGCCTGCTCCCGATAACAACTCAGCCAGTCGTGCGAGCGCAGAGACTTGCCCTCCAGAGCCTCGCCTGAAATCGCCGCAATCCGCAAGGAGAACTCCCTCGGTAGTGCCGTAGGAGACTTTCTCAGGTCGAGAACCTCGTGGGGGAGTGCCACGCTGCTCTGATGCGAGCGGCCACGCAGTTCAATGGAGGTCTCGAGCAGAGGCTCGCCATGGCGTATGCAAACAAGGACTCCAGGGAGCATGTGCTTGCGATGCCAGTAGGACTCACCATACTGCTGCATGTTCTCTGCGATGCACTTCGAGCACACACGTCGATATGCAACTCCGTGGGAGACGTTCTTGGTAATCGAGCTGAGGCTATCCTCCCTGGGGCGGGGTGCGAGGGCTTTCGATGCGAGCTGTTCCTGAGTCTCGGGCGCCATGTATGCCACTGCGTATGGGAACATGGTGTGTTTGAACAGGAACTCGCTCCGCTCAAGCCCGGCCCGATGAGCAAGGCTTCCAGTGTTGTCCCCCAGAAGGAAGGAGCATGAACTGCGCTGGCTCTCGAAGACGCTTTGCAGAAGGCGGCGCATGGGGAGGCCTGTGTGCACACACGCCCGAGCCACCACACTGCCCACAACCTCATCTGGATATGGTTTGGGCAATACCGGCATCAGTCGAGTGCAACCAGTTCCTCGAAGGGGCGCGCCATGCCAAGGTCACACAATTGCTCGTAGACCGAGGTCCCCGCTAGCCGCGCTGCTTGGATGGCTCGACGATAGTCGCCCGGACGGTCGTCAAAGTTTTCGACCGGTGGCTCAGGCTCGTCGCGCTTTTTCGCTTTGGCCCGTGGCACAGGCTTCAGGGCCGTCAGCTTGCCAATGGCAGCGATGGTGCCTTCAGCAAGGTTTCGAGCCTTGCCTTCGGCCTCCACTTCACGGGCGGCCGACGTTGACTCATCTTCGCCGAAGCCGCTGGAGACCAGTGCCGCTGCAACTCGTGCGACAAACGTGTTGTCCGCGCGTTTGACCTTGTAAGCGTCCGAGGCCTTCGCATTCATGCGACGCTGCGCGTTCTTGATAATGTCGTCCAAGCCCACTGGCGCGATGTCTTCGTACTGCGCCAAGCGCTCGACGTCGTTGTCGCGCAGCGCATCTACCATTGGATGCAACAGCTTGAACTCGGTGTTGTAGACATTCGCCAAGAGTTCAGGTGTGAGCCGCTCTGTTCCATCTGCGATTGCACGAGCTTGGGCAGACGCAAACAGCTTGATTGCGATGTCGATGACGCCCTGACTGTAGTGGTACATGTACTCGACGTACTGTGCATCGAGGGGAACTGGGTTGGCCACCCATTGGTACTCCCATAGCGTCGCGAGAAAGTCGACCCATTCAGTTTGGCCGTATTCGTCAGCTTCTTCATTCAAGCGGTCCCAGACAGTGAGGCCCTGGCCGGAGGCTCGTCGAGATTGGCGGAAGTCGAGGCTGAAGACCTTGGATGCCTTGTTCGTGCCGATGAACAAAATGGGAACGCCCAGCTCATTGCAGGCTGATACCAGCTCCGTCATGACGGTCTGCTTACCTTTGGCGGAGTTGGCTAGGTTCTGAATTTCGTCAGCAACGATGAACCCCACGAAGTGCATGTTAAGCACCCTGGCCACGCTACGCATCAAAGCATCGGAGCCCGTTCGCCCGCCGTTCGCATAGTTCTTGAAGTAGTTTGCCCCGGGAATCAACTGGTCCATTCTGTGCAAGATTGCGTGGGCCATGCCTTTGATACTTGAGCCGTCGCTTGGCATCTCGATGTGGAGGTAAAGCACTTGGTAGGTGTTCGTGTCCTCGTGATAGATGACCTCCGGAAATTGGGTCAGCCACTGCTTGACCACCGAAGTCTTGCCCATGCCAGACAGGCCCATCAGAAGTCCCGACAGTTGCGAAGTGACGTCTGCTATCGAGGATTGCGGCCGCGTGCCCGTCTTTTGCGCGTCGTAGATGGCTTGGCAGCGACGTGCGTATTCCGGAGTTCGAGGTGCACGGCCAACATAGCCATTGCGAAGCATCGTGTCCAATGCATGGGCAAGTTCAACGTGACGGCTCAGGGGAACGAGCACTCTTCGAAGAGTTCCAATCATTCGCAGTCGCTCGCTGGGTGACCAAGTCCTTTGTTCGGGCGAGAAGTCAGGCCGAACAGTGAACAGTTCGAACAGCTCTTCGTCTGACAACGTCGGAGGCAGGGCCTCAATCAAGGGATTCCCCTTGAAATGAGGCAGGCGCTGAGGCGTGTAGCTGGCTTGAACGCAGCTGGGACTGAGTAGTTGACGGTTATCCATTTCGCATCTTTTCGCGCATCAAGCGCGCCTTTTCGGCAAGACTGGGTGAAGCGGGAGACGCTTCAGACGTTTTGGTGTCAAGCGACGACTGGCCGGGCAACGCTTGCTGGGTTGCCGGATTGTTGGCATTGATTGCGGCGCGTGCTCCCTGAAGAGAAACAACTTGCGCTGTTGTCCTTGAGTTCGGGGATGTCGTGGCTGGGGCGATGTGCGACTTTGATTGCTTCGCCGCTCTGGCTTTATCGAGGGCTGGCAATGAAGCAGCCTCTTGTCGCTCAGTTCGCAGCTCTGCTAGGCGGTCATCTTTGATGTCGGCCCTTCGCGCTGTACGAGACACCTTCGGACCAGCGGCCTTGAGCTTCTTCGTTGCGTTGTCGATGATGGGCTTGGTTGCTGCGTGATAGTCAGCACGGGCCTGGATTCGCCCCTGCTCGATGGACGGCTTCATCTCGGCTCGGAACTGCTCGTAGGCTTGGACCTCTGCAAAAGATAGGCCTGCGGACTTTTGGCTGCGTGGTGTCAGCGTGCAGGCGTATACCTCCGCACGCTGCCGCGGTCCTGCTGTGTTGTGGACATAGAGAGAGTCAACCAGGCGGCCATCGTAGGAGACCGTCACCTTGAACCGGCGCTTGCGGGCAGCCACGAACCAACCGCGCTCGATGGCTTCGGGGCAGGTGTAGTAGCAGCCTTTAAAGAAGATGCCGTCTTCAGAAACAGTGGCTTCGCCCCTTGGCAAAAGCGCAATGCGCACACGTTCTTCTGGGTAGCGCGTCAGCGCTCCGGCCCGGGTCACGATGTTGTGATTCCAGATACTGATGGGGCTTGGCTCGACCTCGTCGGTCAGCTCAGGCAAGCTGAGCTCGTACCCCTTCATGGGAGTGCGATTGTGCTCAATGATTGCAAGCAAAATGATGGCAACGAACTCGTCGAGGGTGAGGCATGCGTCCTTCTCATAGTGACGGCCCATCCGTCGCTTGGCGTTCTCGGGCGGGTCCATACCGGGGGTTCCGTCCTGAAGGCGCATGCGGGTCAGCTTGAACTGGGTCTCGACAATAGGCTTGTGGTCGGGGCGCTGCGCGGGCAGGTTGACGATGCGGGTTACCAGCTCGTCCGCAATTTGGTCACTTGCGTGGTTCAGCAACTCGCGGTCTGCGATGAGCTCCCCTGGAAACACTTGATGTGCTGGCCAGTCGGTAGGCTCGTACTTGACTCCATATCGCTCGCAGATAGCTCTCTTGTCCATCGAGACTGTCAGCAGTGCCTGCATCGCGCATACCCAGCTCGAGTTTTCGAGCCCGATGTACCAGCCCACGATGAGCCTCGATTTGCGGTCGATGATGAAGTAGATGGTGGGCTTGCCGACAATCTTCCGTCGGTCGTCTTTCGCGACCAAGTACACGTCCGCGATAGTCGCGTCCGCTTCATATTGATGCCCCACGCCTTGGCAGCGGGACAAGATGGTGTCGAGGATGGCGCGGTGGTCCCGTTCGAAATCCTTGTCGCCTTCACGCTTGCGAAGGCGATGTTCAAGCGAATAGTGTTTGCGAAGGAAATACTCGAATTGCTTCTGCGAGGGGCGTTCACCTTGAGGTAGCACCCATAGCTTTCCGTTACCATCAGTAGTTTGATAGTGCTCCTCCAGCAAGCGCTGGAAAGCATGGGTGATTTTGAGACGACCATCCTTCAAGTAAAGCCGTTCGATGACGTCTCGCATGGCTTCGCAGTCGGTCTGCATGAGTTGGTACGTCCCGTGGTCAAACCGGGACTTGGCTCCGCGGCCTGCGGTAACTTGCTCCTCTGTGCGTCCACATTGGTGGTAGTTCCCAAGCAGTGCAGAGGGCGTTTGGCCGCCCACCCAGAATCTGCGCAGGTACTTGTAAATTGCAGAGCGGGCAAAGCCTTCCCGCTCTCGTTTAGCCACCAACTGACCGCGTAGTGCAGGGTCGAAGATTTCGGGCACGCGCGTCGGAAGCTCCCCCAGTATTTTGATGGCCTTGTCTCTTGCTCGGCGCATTGCAGGGGTGACCGTTAGCGACTCCGAGGCCGGGCCTTGGGCGGTTTCCGTCTTTTCTTCTGTCGAATGCTGCACAGCATCGGACAGGGGCAAGAGGGAGGCTAGTTCGTCCCAAGCCGCTTGCTCAGGCCAGGCTTTGGGGTCATCCATGTTGAGGACCCACGCAGAGTTCGTTGTGGGGTCGGCATACAACAGCCGATAGCGAACGCCGTTATCGGTAAAGATGTCATTCTTGAAAAGCATCACATGCTCCCCATCGCGCGTAGTTGGCCAGAGCTGCCCGTAAAGGAGAAGCTTTTAAGCGGCGCATCTTCAAGGTTGGGCAGGCTCAAGTCTGGAATCAGAACGCGCTCGAACATGAGCAGCCGCGCGGCGCGAAGCCCTGTGCCTGGAGGTGCGCTGTTGGCTGAGTCGAATTGGGCGCAAAACTCGACCAACGTGAGGTCGCTTCTGGCACTGGAGAGCATCTGGCTCATCCAGGTGCTCATTGATGCCCAATAGCCAGGGCGAGGTTCAATTTCACCGTCCTTGACCAGGCTATCGCGAATCTTTTCGATGTTCCGCACCTTCTGTGCTGGAAGGTCGCTGTGATAGACCAAGTGGTGAGGAATCCCAAGCAGCTCCAGGCTAGCGCGTTGAATTTCCAGCTTCACCAGTGAATCCTCGTCTTCGGCTTCTTCCTTGCGCTTTGCGTTGAACGCCACGAACTCGTCGTCCCCTGTGGTGGCGCGTGTGCAGAGGAAGTCCACCGTCATTACGGTGGGCACGTGCGTGCTCGGATAGCAGGGGTGTTTTATGCCCAGCGTGCGTGCGACGTCTTGCGTCAAGTCGCGGTCGAGCGGGTACTGCTCACGTATGTCGCTGAAGTCCCGCGACCACTCTAAAAGCAAGAAGAGGTCGAATTCCACATCCGACAGTAGTTGGTGTTTTCTGCCCGTCTTGTGGCTTGGGGCACGCCGGGAGGTGCCCCGGCTGCTGAAGTCGCGGACGTGAATCCACGGGATGTATTCAGCGCCCACGCCTCGTCCATGGCCACTGGCGACCATGTTTTCAATCTTCTTTTCGGTCCACTTAATTCGTCCTGTCATCACTCACTCGTCCTGTTTTCTGTTTCCTGAGCGACTTGTGCCAGCAAGGGCACCCGCGCACCGTTGTCTAAGGAGCGAGACGAGGGTTTTTTATATGTATGTCTCAGAAGTGCTCATTCGGTCATACAAGTATTAAATATGTCATATACGACATGCTAGGTCGGATGACTGTCGTATGCAACGGATACTGGTTGTTTACGACATACGAACACTATTCGAGGTATGCCCAAATCAGCCCCAAAAGCAGTTGTGTACGACTGGGAAGCAGAGGCCAAGCGACTACTCAAAGCCGAGCTCGCCCGTGCAGGCGTGAGTCACAAAGTGCTCGTTGCGCGGCTCGAGGCAATGGGAATCGAAGACAACACGGCAGCTCTTGCCAGTCGCATCACGCGAGGCAAGTTCAGCTTCGTGTTTTTCCTCCAGTGCATGCGGGCACTTGGAGTTGATGAGGTCCGCGTGGGTGAGCGTCGGTCGATGGGGTAACGAGCGGTACCTGTCCACCGACCTTCCGGCTGTCAAAGTGCATAGCTATCTAGAGCAGCCAATTCTTCTGGGCGATAGCCTCGCCCCACGGAGTCGCGCCGGCTATTTCAAGTACGAATTCGTGGGGCATATTCGACCAGTTGGTCTTCGTCCTGGGGTATTCCGATAGGAATGCGTGGCTGGACAGCTGCTCGAAGCGCACAAAATATGGGCTGGCCAACACCCCATTCGCAGCCATGTTGAAGTCAGTTGAGTTCATGTCTCTGAAAACAGCCATATCGCTGGCATCAAGCCCGACTGTGGCCATCATCTCAATCAGGGACTCCTCGACGGTTCTAGACTTGCCGACCTTCAGGGGGTTCAGGGAGGTGCTGCCGCTTCACATGCTGGATATCTGCGAAGAACACGCCCTTCAGGCTCCTGGGTCTTGGGCAGAGGAGCCTACCGACGCGCAGCACCTCCAGTACTGCGAAATTCCAGACAACTTTGCTCCGTCGTTGTCTCACGCACAGGCCATCCGGGCGTTCGTGGACCGTCTTCATGACTGTGCCGATGAAATCGACCTTGTCGTGCATTGCTCTGCAGGGGTGTCTCGCTCAGCTGCTGTCGCATGTTGGGCTGCAGAACGCTTCGGCATCGCCTTGCGAGATAGAGCCGGAGTGGGGCTTGGAGACGCCAACCCGAGAATGTTGCGGTTGCTAAACTCACTAACGTGACAGAAGCGCATTTAGGGGTCGCCTGCCCCAGCTTGCTGGAACCAGTCGTGGAGACAGTTCCGTCCCTCAGGGAAAGAGCCGTCCCTTACCGACTTTGCCTGTGGTCTTGAAATAGCTGCCCCCGTAGAGATGCCAAGGCAAGTCGCCGAGAAATGGAAGAACCGTTTCTGTCGTCAGCTGGGCGAGTTCTTCGTCAGTCACTACGCCCCTGCACCAGCGCCCAGACGAGGTAAAGGCGGGGTACTCAACGAAGTAGCGCAACCACTTTGTTCCGCAGTGCCGGCACCTTTCAACTGTGATTTCACCGCCATTGGCATCATCATGGAACGTGTCTGACGCCGGGTCAATTTCAAAGTCTTCGTAGTGCAGCGGTGGGTTCATGCATACGCAGTCGGTTCTTTCGGCCATGTTCAGTCCTCGGTAAGACTCCCACAGGGAGTGTTAATAAGCAGTTGGTCATGAGCGGTCACCAACTTTCCAAAACTACTCAAATTTTGAACAGCGTTGTCTGAGAGGGGTTGCTTTACGGGGGTATCTTGACCTCCACGCCTGCTTCTCATCACCGAACACGTTGGCGGACGCAGCCCGCCTCATATCAAGTGGCTCCTCAACGAGCGAGCCATGCTTCAGGGCGAAATGCAGCGGCTGACTGCCCGATTGCTTGGCCAAACCCGCCCTAGATGACCCACAGTTCTGCCTGTTTTTGCTTTTGAAGCCGGTAGTGTTTGAGCACAAATGGCGCGGGTTGCTATACGTGCTATGCCTTTTTTAACAACGTTGCTAGACTTTCATAAGTAATAGACATCTCCACCTTTCGAGCTTGGTCGGCTCGACTGGTGATGTGGCCCCTCTGCCAAGAAAGGAGCAGACCATGCAACCTATGCCTACTCGGCGGGGTGCGAGTGCATCCGCGCGCTCGGTGACCCCTTCCCTTAATCTTGCCAAGCTCGTGGAGCTGCTTTGCAAGGTCCTGGACCCCTCGGCAGGAACCGGCACGACGCCGTTCCTCCGCATGCAAGGGTCGAAGCTCAACATCAATACCCGCGCGCCTCTACACGCACTCGTCACGTCAGAAGACTTCAAAGGCGCGTTCACGCCTGGCGAGCAGGGAGGTTTCATCCGCGATATGGACATACCCGGAAGGGGCATGGTCGCGCGCATCGGAGGCCGCCTGCTTCACTCAACAGACAGCGGCACATCCAAGGCGCTTGAGAAGCTGCAGTCCATTGTGGCCGCGAAACTGGATGGTGCCTTGTCGGGCACAGAGATTGGGGCACTTGCCTTGGGGTCCACGGAAGAAGGGCTGAAGACTCTCGCGCGCTCCGTGGCGGAGCAGGCGCCGCAGCCACCCTCAGCCGCGTCGATGGTTCCCATCGTGTTCGCATCGAGTGACCGCCGTGCGGAGGAACGAAGCAAAGACATCGGCAGAGTCCTCACTGCTGTCGAGACTGTCGACGGCCGCGACGGGCTGGAGATGATGCTCAAGGGCATCGAGAACAAGCTTCGCAAGGACGGCTTGGACGATGAGGTCGAGGAAACACTCGACTGTATCCGCACTCAACGCAATCGCCCCGGTAGCCTCATCCGCGAGTTCATCGACTTCCTGGACGATGAAGCCCTTGCCCGCGTGCGTCTTCAGGTCACCATGCGAATCATGGAGGCTCTGGCAACTCAGTCAACGAGCCAAGGTTTCAAGGAGTACGTGCGCCGCGTCAAGCAGTGCTACCAGCTCTTTGGCAGCCCAAAGGGCGAAGCCTTGCTTCTAGATGCGGCGACCGCCTTTGGTCAGGCCAACAATTCCGACTTCGCAGAGCACCTGCGCAAAGCTCTCTTTTACAACTGCCTGTCAGTGTGGCCGCAGTGGTCGGTCCAGCTCTTCGAGACTAGGACCGAGCCGACTCAAGGCTTCGCAACCGTACGCGAGGTGTCGTACCGATTCCGTGTGAATGGCAACAACCCTGCGACTGGTAAGTCTGCGTTCGATACTCGCATGGAGCGATTGAAGCAGCACCTAGTCGCTGAGGTTGACCCCAACAAGCGAGTTAAGCGAGACCTCGCTGAACTCCTCTTTCTCCACTTGGTAACCCCTAAGTCGCTGAGCAATCCTGACACGCTGGACGTGCTCGCAGAGGCTAAGCGATTTGCCTCTCAGCTACGAATCAACCCCCGAGACACGGTTGCTACGACCCTAGTCGGCCTGGCGTCACGCAACCGTGCTGTCGATGAATTGGCGGATGAACTCATCAATGTGTTGAAGAGCCGCTCGAACAAGGTGGTCTCCCTCGCGAACGCGACGGCCGACAAATTCCGTATTTCTCTGCACAAGGATATCGTCAACTGGGAGGCCATCGACTCGATTACCCCGAACACCGACGTCCTGGTCAAGTCGCAGACAGGAGACAACTCGATTGCTTGGTTCAGCCACCTGACTGTTTCTGAAGAGGAGGTCGTGCCCGGCAGCTTGGCTTCGTATTCAGTCAAGACTGAGCTTCAAGAGCGGGCTCTGGTCGCGACTGGCGACGGAAACCGTCTGGCAATGAAGCGCGACCTGTCCGCTCCGTTGCTCCCTGTGCGATTCATCCCAGTGCGTTGGGACAAGGAAGAGCAGACCATCGTCCCTGACCTTCAGGATGACAAGCCCTTCGACGCGGGCGTTGGCGTTGAGCTCCAATACGACCTGTCCTTGCTGAAGCTACGCGTCCACGGTCAAACCACCGAGCAGGAGCGAGCTCAGAGGGAGCAACTTCGTGCAGCATCAGTGACGGCGTTCACATTGCTGGCGTACGTGACCTTGTATGAGGTCCAGCGCCGTTTGCGCGCACAACTACCAGACGCCGGAATCGCCATGCTGCGGCTTCAGCACACCGGACGTCAGCTTGACCGCGAGGCGGATGCCAATGACGGAAACACCGCCGTCTACGCCGCAAGTCAGGCCATCGAAAAGGCTTTGGCGCGGGAGGGCTTCGTCAAGTTGCAGGGTGTCACGACGGAAGCCGGCAGTGGTACCCTGCAGTGGAAGAGGAAGGGTGCGCTTCACGCGCTGCTCGGTGGCCAGAGGCTACAGTTCCCTCTTGAGGGCTCCCTGGACAAGGTAGCCCTAGTGACCTACGTGACCCGCCCTTGTGACTCTCACCCGGCTCACGCCGACGCGGACGGGTATATCTTCCTCAGCCGAACGTACGTCGCAGAGCGCGGCCAGAACGGCGCCACCTTGAAAACCCTCTACATGCGCTCGCGCCTGGTGGAGAGCCGCAAGGACTTCAGGAACCCCCAGCCAATCCTCGAGGAGATTGCTCGTCTGCATCAGCTCGGGTTCAAGCACGTGATGCTGCTGTCGCAGCACTTCGGAAATCGGCATATCGGCCGGGCCGCAGAACGTCACGCGCCACACGGCACGCTGGAGTTCTTGGACCAGGCCGTTAAGCGGTTCCCGGACGTCCATCTGTACACCCTGCGGCGCGACGTGTTCCCTGCGACGCGCCTGCGCAAGCGCGACAACGGCGAGAGCGGATTCGAGGTGGTGAACTTCAAGGACCACCAGGAGATGTATGAGTCCCTGGGCAACGACGTACTGCGCAGTGTCATGCCCATCTACACCTTCGCCACGTTGGCGGTGGTTGGCGATGAAGGCGAGCGGCCCCAGTCTGGTTTCTGCACCTACTTCTTCGATGTCGAACAGCGCATCACAGACGTGGAAGTGCGCGAAACCGTACGCCAGAACATCCTCGGTATTGGCAACGAGGCAGCCGAGGTCCGAAAATCGCTCATCAGTGTCCTGCGCGCCATTCACTTTATGGAGAGCGAGAAAGCGCCCGTCAAGGCCAGCCCAGTGCTGCTGCCCGTCCTCGACCCGTACGGTTGGGTCAACCCCGTCAAGCGGGCAGGCGCGGGAGAAATCGAGGCGATGACTCGCCGTCGCACCGGCTCAGTGTTCCTGTCGCTGCCTGCCGTCCTTGCTCACGTCACCAAGGTTCTCCACAAGGAGGCTGAATGACTGAGCGGACATTTCATCAGCAGGCCGTTCTCTGGGGGCAAGCGTATGAAGTCTTGGTGAAGCGCGGAGTCCTTGCTTGCCTCATCGAGCAAGGTCTCATCGAGCGCAATCGCCCCGGGCTGGAGCGTTGGCGCGAGCTCAAGTTGTTGGACGTGTCGAGGAGCCTGACCAAGGAACTGAACATCCTCGACGAAGCGGCGCGAGACGTTATCAAGGCTGGCGTTCGCCAACTGGCCTTGACTGCGTACGGTGTCGGATACACGGCAACCCGCGAGTACCTGAAAGCTGTCAGGAAGAACTTCGCCAAGAACCCTGACGTTCTGAAGGTCAAAGCACTCTGGTGCCCCTTGATGCTCCCCGGTGAATCCACGCTGGAGCAGAGTGCGCGCGCTGAAACTCGCGAGGCGTTCTACAAAGAGCTGGGGCTGACCGGCATCGTGGACCCAGACTGGTCGCGCAAGGGGCAGCCCGCGAACGCAGACTTCCTGCTGTGGCTCTCTGCCGGCGCATCTAAGGATGACTACCTGTTGGTGCAGGAGTACTCCTACGACATGCCGGGCAGCCTCGGCGACTTCCGTGAACAAGGGGCGCACCTGGACGAGCTGACTCGGCATCGCCGGACCGTCGATTCGCGCAGCGTTTTCGCGCGAGTGGCGGCGGAGGTCAGCGGCGAGGCATTTGAGCTATCTGAAGACATCCAGAACTATCTTGGTGCGCTGACTGGCGACAACAAGCCGCTCTACAAGCTCTGCCAGGCCTGCTCGTATGCAGAGACCACGGTAGCCCTCCTGCAAACCCGTGGACTGCTTGACCGAACCTGCCAAGCCCGTGCTCTTGCCATCACGCCAAATGGGCTTGAGAGCCTGAATGCAACTTTCAAGACCGAGGGAGAGCCTGAGCCACGTCGATTGTTGATGGCTCAGATGGCTTCAGCCTACCGGAACACCCAAAAGATGGCGGACGGTGATGAGGACGGACTCTTGGGACTCATCGAGAGCGTGTTCAAGGGCGTGGTGAACAAGTTGCCCAAGGAACTACGTGCCGGGATGAAGGAGCTGCGCTCAATGCCGGAGCCAGGAGAAGACTACGTCTTTGAGTTCGAAGAGCAGGTTGCTAAGTTCTACAACCCGGTCGACGAGTTCACGCTGGATGAAGCAGTGGCTATGGTCGACGAGAGCCCTGAGCTGCAACGGTACTTCGGGGGCTCAGTAAAGCATGCCGTGAGTACCGTCATGCAGGAACTCATGGGCACCCGAGGCAAGCTCTCGCTTCGCGACGTGCATGCCGCCTCCATCGTGGCTGGAATGCAGTGCGCCATGCCGGGAAAGTTGAACGTGGTTGCGCTCGAAGGCAATCCCGGCATCGGCAAGACGACCGCCTTGCGGGTGCACCTGGGCAAGAAGCAGGATGGGTTTCTGTTCCTGTACGTGAGCCCTCGAGTCGTCATCAACCGGGATGTGACCGAGAGCATGGCGCGAAAGGATGGCCAGCCGACTGGCATCCTGACGGTCACCACCAACGCGCCGCTGATTTCGGCAGCAGAACGCTGGCACAAGGAACGAGTGGCCCAGGGCCTCGACACCCCGCGCCACATTGACGGCGCTGTAGTGGCTGACGGCGTGGAGAACCTGAAGAAGCCTTTGGGCTCAATGTTGGTTCTGGACCCAGAGCAAGAGCAGGAAATCGACACCAATCATGCCTCGACGCGCCTGCGCAAGGACACCCTGTCCGAGCATGAGGACTTGGTCAAGGAGCGTGCCCTCATCGGCGTCCTGAAGGGCATGGCGGAGACTTCACGAGAGCTATTGAAGGAGAACCCTGCTGTTAACCGCCTGGTGCTCACGGCTGCCTTGCAGGGGTTCCGCGAGCGCGAGAACGCCAAGACCACCATCGATGCGCTGTCGAGCCTCTTCGTCAACAAGGCATCGACGTCAGCGGGTATCGCGGAGCGGAGGGCTTTCGCCAAACGCATGTCGACGATTGTGGTCATGGTCGATGAGCTTGCAGGCGATGGCGCAGGCGCTCGTTTCGTCCATACCATCGCGACGTGGCTGCAGCGTGAGTTCATCGACTGCTTTGAGGACGAGCCGTGCCCGTTTACGGTCACGCTGGTGGTGTCGGATGCCTCGCTGGGCAATGAAGTGGTGCTTGACCGCTACCTGAACGCGGGCGACCGCACGCCCGACAAGGTGCTGGTGTCGAAGTCGGCAGGCCAACTTCCGTTCCGGCTGGCCGCGACAAAGGTCAAGATGGGTACTGGCCGGCGTGACACGCTGCACGTCATGACCAACAGCTTCCCGGCGAGCGATTTGCATCTGCACTACCGGGTCCAGCTGACTGCGGTCAAGCTGGAGATGAGCACCAAGGAAAAAAGCTTTGGCGAGCTTCAGACTCCGCGCGAGGCAATCCGGGCCAAGGCCGAGGAAGCCACGCTGTCTGGTGCGACTCGCCAGATTCTCAAGGCGCTGCAGGCCAACGCCAGGCAGGTCATCTATTTCGCCCAGGACAAGCTGTTCCTGCGCCAGCTACGTGCGGCACTGGCGGAGCACAAGGACTATGGACTGACCTTCGACAATGTACAGATTCTGGACTCGTCGGTCCCTGGATACCGTCGTCGAGAACTGGTCGACCCGAAGGTTCGCGACACCGTGAAGGTCTTCCTGATGACGTCATCGGGTGCCCGAGGTGTGTCCTTCCCTCTAACCGACTGGATTGTCGCGAGCGTTCCTCGCTTCAACGTCGAGGCGGCGCTGATGGAGATTGCTCAGCTCATCTACCGCGGCCGAGGCATGTACACGGACGAGACCGGAGCCAAGGTGTCGGGTGACCGAGTACCTCGGCACCTGGTCATGCTGGTCGACGACTACGTGGTCTCCGATGGCGAAATGGACAAGCGGCAGTGGCTGCGCCAGTCCCTTGACCTCATGACCCTCCTTGTCATGCTGCGCTCGACCATCTACACGCGGATTACGGGCGACGCCGGGCTCAAGCAGCCTCTGGCCCTGGTTCCGGTGGGTGCCGTCGGTACCGAGGAGCTCATCAGTCTCATGTCTCAGCACGTCGCAGAGTTCGTGAAGGAAGCGGAGGTCTTCAAGGTCTCAAGCACCGACCGCGAGCTCAGTGCGTTGGCCGCCCGGGCGCGCGCCAATGTCGAAGAAATTTTCTCCCGAGCTCGCCTGAATGGTGTTGCCAAACGGGATGCCGACGGCCGCTCGGTGGTCAAGGCAGATTTCGTGGAGCAACTTCTCCAAGTGGTCGCCACGCCAATCGGGCCCCTGCTGACGGCTGCCCAGGATGGCACCAGCATCCCAGAGCACGTCTTCTTCTCGGGTCCGGTCGTGGTCGAGTCCTGGGAAGGCTTTGAGAAGCAGGAAGTCTTTGCCTTCGAGGGGCATGAGACTCAGCTCACGCGTGCAAGTCGCGCACTCATTGGTCAGCTCTACGAGATTGACGGGACAAGACAGTGCCCGCCCGCCATGCGCAACGCTGCGAACAGTTTATTACGACTGCTGCAGCGCGACCAGCACGACGCTGCCAACGAGTTTCGCACTCTTAAGGAACTCAAATCCCCTAACACCTGGGTTGCCGTTCCAGCAGGGTACTACTCCTTCGTACACGCTGAAACGCAACAGGAGGGTGAACCGTTCTACCTGGATGACCAGCCGCTTTGGCAGGAAGCACTGGGGCGCACGCTAAATGCGGGCTCAGCCGTCATCCCGCCGCTGCCTCGCTACGAGTCGTTCCCGTGGGCAGCAGCGGTTGGCCAGGTCAGCCCCCTCAAGATGGACCTCGTGTTCGACGACCGCTACTTCATGGCCTCTAACGAGCTGAACCTGTTGAACACACTGCTGTTGGCAAAAACTGCTGATACCCCTGCAGAGGAAGGGCAGAACCGCTGAGGGGGTAGTCATGTTTGCTTTGATGACGCCAAAGAAATGAATTTTTCGGAAGGCAGGTCTGCAGCCGTGCGTGTTTCCTAGGAAGCTCACCGCGCCCACCGCGTCTACAAGTCCAAGGCAAGCACTGGACGCAAGGGCGTTACCGAAATGACAGCGAAGCGCAAGGCTGAAAAGGACCCGTATGACTTCCGTAACCCCTATGCCATCCTCCCCATGAACCGCCCCGGGTTTTGAGGAGGCTCCAACACTTGAGAAGATGGAG
>PGEI01000056.1 GCA_002894305.1 Comamonadaceae bacterium CD01 | reverse complement strand
CGGCTTCGCTTGCCGTGCTACAGCACTGTCTGCGCTTCACCTTCGCGTATTCGATTGATATAAAAACGGAATGACGCACAAAGAGGCGGCGCAGGTCGGCTCCGGGCTGGTCAGCAGTGGTGGCGCCGCAGGTCACCAGTCGGCCGCCGCGCGTGAGGCGCAGGGGGGGTGAATAGGGACGCGGTGGAAAGGCGGGGCGGCAAGCGCGGTTGCGGCGCCGCTACACGCCGCGCAGCGTCAATAGCGCGGCGCGGCGCTCAATTCTTCGAACAACTCGGCGTAGATGCGGTAGCGGTTGGCGCTGATCGTGCCGTCCTGGCATGTCGCATCTGCTGCATCGGCCACCTGGGCGCGCACCGCGCAGCCGGGTTCGTGCAGGTGGGTGCAGTTGTAGAAGCGGCAGCTGCCCGCGTGCGCCGCAAGGTCGGGCATGTGGTGCGCCAGCGCGGTGGCGGCGATGTGGCGCAGACCGAATTCCTGGAAGCCGGGCGAGTCGATCAGCGCGGTCGAGCGCTCGGCGTCCATCCAGTACCAGGTGGTGCTCGTCGTCGTGTGCCGCCCTGAGTTGAGCGCCTGCGAGATCTCGCCCGTCTGCGCCGCGGCGCCCGGCACCAGCAGGTTGACCAGCGTGCTCTTGCCGGCGCCGGACGGCCCCAGCACCAGCGTGGCCTTGCCCTGCAACTGTGCCAGCAGCGCCGTGCGGTCGACCTCGGCGCATTGCGCCAGCGACAGCGGCAGCACGCGGTAGTGGTGCGCCTGGCCGGGCGTGTCGCCGCCCATGTGGCGATACGGCAGCAGGCGCTGCCAGGCGCGCTCGAAGGGCTCGACCAGGTCGCTCTTGTTGAGCGCGATCAGCGGCGTGATGCCTGCGGCCTCGGCGGCGATCAGCGCGCGCGCGAGCTGGCTCTCGGAGAACACCGGCTCGGCCGCCAGCAGGATGAGGATCTGGTCGAGATTGGCGGCAAACGACTTGGTGCGCACCTCGTCCTGGCGGTAGAACAGGTTGCGCCGCTCCTGCACGCGCTCGATCGTGCCCTCGTCGCCGTGGCCGCGCGATGCGCCGGGGGCGGCGGGCTTCCACAGCACGCGGTCACCCACGACGGACTGGTTCCTCTTGCCGCGCGGATGGCAGATGCGCCGCTGGCCGTCGCTGCTCTCGACGACGCAGTGGCGCCCGTGGCTGGCGACGACCAGGCCTTCGCGCGCGGCGCTCATGGCGTGGCCAGCAGTGCGTCGGCGCGGCGCGCGCAGTCGATGTCGGTCGCCGAGATGCCGCCCACGTCGTGCGTGTTCCAGCCCACGGTGCAGCTGCCGTAGTGCACGGTCAGCACCGGGTGGTGGTCTTGCGTGTGGGCGATGAAGGCGACCGCGTTCACGAAGGCCATGGTCTCGTGGTAATTGTCAAAGCGGTAGGTCTTGGCGATCTGCAGGTCGGCGCCGTCGCCCTGCAGCGTCCAGCCGTCCAGCTGCGCCAGCTGGGCGACGACCTCGGGCGCGCTGAGCGCGCGCCGGGCCTGGCCGGCCCAGTCTTTCTTGGGAAACATCGTGGTCATGCGGGTGCCGCCTTGGTGGAGGAGGGAAACAGTTGCAGATGCGCCAGCCGCTCGGCGGCCGGCGGGTGCGAGTAGTAAAAGCGCGCGTACAGCGGGTCGGGCGTGAGCGTGGAGGCGTTGTCCTGGTACAGCGTCAGCAGCGCGCCGGCCAGCTCCGCGCCGCTGGTCTGCTGCGCGGCGTAGGCGTCGGCCTGGAACTCGTCGTGGCGCGACAGCTGGGCCATCAGCGGCGTGATGAAGACGGTGAACACCGGCGCGGCCAGCGCAAACAGCAGCAGCGCCAGCGCGTCGTTGGGCGCGGAGCCCGCCACGCCATCCAGCATCAGGTTGGGCTGCACGCCCAGGCCGGTGTAGAACCAGCCGCGCGTGGCGAGCCACCCCAGCAGTGCAAAGGCGAGCAGGCCGAGCAGCAGCGACAGCGCGATGCGCTTGGCGATGTGCTTGTGCTTGAAATGCCCCAGCTCGTGCGCCAGCACTGCCTCGATCTGGCGCGGCGCCAGCTGCTTGAGCAGGGTGTCGAAGAACACCACGCGCTTGGCCGCGCCAAAGCCGGTGAAGTAGGCGTTGGCATGCGCGCTCCTGCGGCTGCCGTCCATCACGTAAAAGCCCTGGACGGTAAAGCCGCAGCGCTGCATCAGCGCATTGACGCGCTCGGCCAGCGCCGGGTCGTCCAGCGGCTTGAACTGGTTGAACAGCGGCGCGATGAACAGCGGGTAGACCACCATCATCAACAGCGTGAACGCGGCCCACGCGCCCCAGGCCCACAGCCACCACAGGCCGCCCGTGGCCTGCATCAGCCACAGGATGAGCGCTGCCAGCGGCAGGCCGATCACCGCGCTCAGCACCGTGGACTTGAGCAGGTCGGCCAGCCACAGGCGCTGCGTCATCTGGTTGAAGCCAAAGCGCTGCTCGACCACGAAGGTCTGCCACCATTGCAGCGGCAGCGCAAGAAGTCCGGCGATCAGCGAAAAACAGCCCAGCAGCGCCAGCTGCTGCACCATGCCGCCGCCCAGCAGTGCCAGCAGCGCCTGGTTGAGCAGATCCAGTCCGCCCAGCAGCGTCCAGCACAGCAGCACGGCGGCCGACAGCATCAGGTCGAGCAGCCCCAGGCGCAGCTTGGCCAGCGTGTAGTCGGCCGCCTTGTGGTGGGCCGCCAGCGTGATGTGGCCGTCGAATGGCGCCGGCACCTGCGCTCGGTGCAGCGCCACGTGGCGGATCTGGCGCGACGCCAGCCAGGTCTTGAGCAGCAGGCCGGCGAGCAGCGCCGCGCTGAACACCAGGGTCAGCAGCAGGGAGGGGGGCGGGAGTGTTTCGGACATGGGGCGCACAGTGTAGGGCAGCGCCAGTGTGGATGCCTGCGCGCTGGGCCACAATCGCGCCATGAGTGATAGCAATTCCACGGTTTCCCCCGCCCCCGGCCCTTCCACTACGCCCGAGCTGGCCAAGTCCGACCAGAACCTGGTGTGGCTGGACTGCGAAATGTCCGGCCTGGATCCTGAAAAAGAACGCCTGCTGGAGATCGCCGTCGTCGTCACCGGCCCGCAGCTGATGCCGCGCATCGAAGGGCCGGTGCTCGTCATCCACCAGGGCGATGCGCTGCTGGACGCAATGGACGCCTGGAACAAGGGCACGCACGGCAGGAGCGGCCTGATCGACAAGGTGCGCGCCAGCACGCTAAGCGAAGCGCAGGCGGAGCAGCAGATCATCGACTTCCTGTCGCGCTACGTGCCCAAGGGCAAGACGCCGATGTGCGGCAACAGCATTGGCCAGGACAGGCGCTTCCTGGTGAAGTACATGCCGCGGTTGGAGGCGTTTTTTCACTACCGCAACGTCGACGTGAGCACGCTCAAGGAGCTGGCGCGGCGCTGGAAGCCCGAGGCCTACAGCAGCTTCAAGAAGGCCCAGCGCCACACGGCGCTGGCCGACGTGAACGAGTCGATCGACGAACTGCAGCACTACCGCACCCACCTGCTGTCGGTGTGATGCCTTAAGAACGTGTTCAAAGTCTCCCCATGGGGAGACTTTGAACACGTTCTAACTTCCTTCCAGCACCTCGCGCACCGCCGCCAGCTGGCGGCGCGAGACGGGCAGCGGCTCGGCAATGCCCTGCAGACGCACGCACCAGGTCTCGCCCTCGGCGCCGCCGGGCGTGCGCAGCAGCGCGCGCACCGCGTGGCGCGCCGCCAGCGTGCTGCGGTGGATGCGCACGAAGTGCGCGGGAAAGCGTGCCTCGAAATCGGCCAGCGCGCCGTCGATCACGTGGCTGCGCGCGGCGGTGCGCAGCGTCAGGTATTTCTGCTCGGCGCGCAGGTACAGCACCTCGGCCAGCGGAATGCGCTCGACGCGGCCCTGGGTGCTGGCCACGACGGCGGCCTGCTCTGGTGCGGGCTCCAGTGCGGTGGCGGCCGGCGCTCCCGTGGCCTGCGCCTGCAGCAGGCGCTGCACTTTGGCCAGCGCCTGCTGCAGGCGCTGGCGGCGCACCGGCTTGGTCAGATAGTCCAGCGCGTCGAGCTCGAAGGCGCTGAGCGCGTGCTCCGCGTGCGCGGTGACGAAGACGATTGCCGGCGGGTGGGCCAGCTGCCCCATGTGCTGCGCCAGCGCCAGTCCGTCGCGCCCGGGCATCTGGATGTCCAGCAGCACCAGGTCGATGGCCGGCTCGTGCGCCGCGGTCAGGCGCTGCATCGCGGCGTCGGCATGCGCGGCCTCGTGCACCTGGAAGGCACCGTCGCACTCGGCCAGCAGCGTGCGCAGGCGCCGGCGGGCCAGGTCTTCGTCGTCGACGATCAGGATGTGCATGGCGGTCAGCTCGCGGGAAACGACAGGCGCACGTGGTACAGGCCGTCCTCGCCCGGGCCGGCGCTGAAGGTGCATTCCAGGTCGTGCAGCAGGCGCAGGCGCTCGCGCACATTGGCCTGGGCAATGCCGTGGCCGTGCGTGCGCGGCGCGTCGCCCGCGAGGGCGGGCGGCACGGTGTTGTCGATGGCCAGAACCACGCGCCGCCCGCGCAGCTGGGTGCGCACGCGCAGCCGGGCCTGGCCGGCTGCCAGCGGCTCCACGCCGTGCTTGACCGCGTTCTCCACCAGCGGCTGCAGCAGCAGCGGCGGCAGCCGCGCGCCGGCGGCGCGATCGTCCAGCTGCCATTGCACGCACATGCGGCTGCCAAAGCGCACCTGCTCGATCTCCAGGTAACGCTGCGCAACCGCGATCTCCTCGGCCAGCGTGGCCGACTCGCCCTGCTCCAGCAGTGCGTAGCGAAACAGGTCGCTCAGGTCTTCGAGCAGCGTCTCGGCGCGCGCCGGCTCCTCGCGCACCAGGGCGATTGCGCTGTTGAGCGCGTTGAACAGAAAGTGCGGGCGGATGCGCGCCTGCAGCTCGCTCAGGCGCGCGGCGGTGGCGGCCGGCGCGCGGGCGCGGGCGCGCAGCATCAGTGCGGCCACCAGCAGCGCGGCCAGCAGCGCGCCGCTGGCCGCGCTGGCAAGCCATGGCGGTTGCGCGGGGCTGTCCAGCATGGGGCGGCCAAGCAGGCAGGCCATCAGCCCGGCCAGCGCGCCCAATGCCACGCCGGCGGCGTACTGCCAGGCGTCGCCCAGGCGCCGCAGGCCGTGCTTGGCCGCGCAGGCGGCCAGCAGCCAGGCCAGCGTGGCGGGCAGGCAGGCGGCCGTGAGCAGTGACCAGTGCACCAGCCAGGCGCGCGGGCCGCTGGCGCCAAACAGGCTGCCGACGGCCAGCACCAGCTCGACGAAAAGCACGGCGCGCAGCACGACGCCGGCATGGCAGGCGTCGAACACCAGCGCGCGGCGCGCGTGCACTGCGGCGCCGGTGGCTGGCCTGGTCGATAAAATCAGCGGTTTTGTCGTTGTCATTGCCCTGCGGCCGCTGCAGCCATTGCGGTGGGCTGCGATCACCGGATTATTGCCCCCATGTCTGATTCCTCCGCACCGCAGCAACCCTCGGGCGACCAGCTCGCCACCAAGTCGCAGGCCTGGTCGGCGCTGTTCTCCGAGCCGATGAGCGATCTGGTCAAGCGCTACACCGCCAGCGTTTTCTTCGACAAGCGCCTGTGGCAGGCCGACATCGCCGGCAGCCTGGCGCACGCCGAGATGCTGGCGGCGCAGGGCATCATCGCCGTGGCCGATCATGCCGCCATCACCCGCGGCCTGGCCCAGATCACGCAGGAAATCGAGTCCGGCGCCTTCGAGTGGCAGCTGGATCTGGAGGACGTGCACCTGAACATCGAGGCGCGCCTGACCCAGCTCGTGGGCGACGCCGGCAAGCGCCTGCACACCGGGCGCAGCCGCAACGACCAGGTGGCCACCGACGTGCGCCTGTGGCTGCGCGGCGAGATCGACCTGATCGACGGCCTGCTGCGCGAGCTGCAGCTGGCGCTGGTCGAGGTGGCCGAGAAGAACGTCGAGGTCATCCTGCCGGGCTTCACCCACCTGCAGGTGGCGCAGCCGGTCAGCTTTGCCCACCACCTGCTGGCCTACGTGGAGATGTTCGCGCGCGACGGGCAGCGCATGCAGGACGTGCGCCGGCGCGTCAACGTACTGCCGCTGGGCAGCGCGGCGCTGGCCGGCACCACCTATGCGCTGGACCGCGAGCGCGTGGCGCGCACGCTGGGCATGGTGGACGAACAGGGGCGCGCCTGCGTGTGCCAGAACAGCCTGGATGGCGTGAGCGACCGCGACTTCGCGATCGAGTTCAGCGCCGCCGCCAGCCTGGTGATGGTGCACGTCAGTCGCCTGTCCGAGGAGCTGATCGTCTGGATGAGCCAGAACTTCGGCTTCATCCGCATTGCCGACCGCTTCACCACCGGCAGTTCGATCATGCCGCAGAAGAAGAACCCCGACGTGCCCGAGCTCGCCCGCGGCAAGACGGGCCGCGTCGTCGGCCACCTGATGGGCCTGATCACGCTGATGAAGGGCCAGCCGCTTGCCTACAACAAGGACAACCAGGAGGACAAGGAGCCGCTGTTCGACACCGTCGACACGCTCAAGGACACGCTGCGCATCTTCGCCGAGATGATCGGCGGCCAGGTCAACCCGGCCACAGGCGCCAAGGAGGGCGGCATCACCGTGAACGCGCAGGCGATGCGCGCGGCTGCGGCCAGGGGCTACGCCACCGCCACCGACCTGGCCGATTACCTGGTCAAGAAGGGCCTGCCGTTTCGCGATGCGCACGAGACCGTGGCGCACGCGGTGCGCGCCGCGCAGGCCGAGGGCGTGGACCTGTCCGAGCTGCCGCTGGCGACGCTGCAGGGTTTTCACCCGGCGATTGGCGCCGACGTGTTCGAGGTGCTGAGCCTGGAAGGCTCGCTCAATGCCCGCAACACGCTGGGAGGCACCGCGCCGGCGCAGGTGCGCGCGCAGATCGCGCGCCAGCGCGCGCGCCTCGTCTGACCAGGCGTGGTGCCGTTACTCCGGCGCCGCGCCGTCGTGCTGCGCCACCCAGTCCTGCAGCGCGGCCAGCGGCATGGGGCGGCCAAACCAGTAGCCCTGGTAGAGCTGGCAGCCGTGGTGCGCGAGAAAGTCGCGCTGGCCTGCCTGCTCGACGCCCTCGGCAATCACCTGTAGCCCAAGTGTGTCGGCCAGCGCGATGACCATGCGCGCAATCGCCGCGTCGTTGGCGTCGGTGAGCACGTTGCGCACAAAGCCCTGGTCGATCTTGAGCTGGTCCAGCGGCAGGCGCTTCAAGTAAGCCAGCGACGAGTAGCCGGTGCCGAAGTCGTCGAGCGAGAAGCCGACGCCGCGCGCCTTCAGCGCCGCCATCTTGCTGGCCACCTCGTCGATGTGGGTGATCAGAATGCTCTCGGTCAGCTCCAGCTTGAGCCGCTCGGCCGGCGCGCCGGTCTGCTCCAGCACCTGCAGCACCTGGTCGACGAAGCCGTCGTGGTGGAACTGGCGCGCGCTGACGTTCACCGCCATGGCCAGCCGCTGCCAGCGCGGCTGGCCGGCCCAGGCGGCCAGCTGGCGGCAGGCGGTCGTCAGCACCCAGTGGCCCAGCGGCAGGATCAGGTCGGTCTGCTCGGCCAGCGGGATGAACTGCGCCGGCGCGACCGTCTGGCCGTCCGCGCGCTGCCAGCGCACCAGCGCCTCCACGCCGACCAGGGCGCCCTGGTGGTCGACCTGCGGCTGGTAGTGCAGCTGCAGCTGCTCGCGCGCCAGCGCGCCGCGCAGCGCGTCCTCCAGCGCCACGCGCTCGTCCAGCGCGTGCTGCATCTGCGGGTCGAAGAAGAACAGCGCGTTGCGCCCCGACGCCTTGGCCCGGTACATCGCCAGATCGGCCTGCTTGAGCAGGTCCTGCACCTCGTCCCGCGCCTGGCCGAACAGCGTCACGCCGATGCTGGCCGTGCAGTGGTGGTGCACGTCGCCCAGCTCGTAGGTGCTGCTCAGCGTGTGCAGGATGCGCGAGCCCACCGTCTCGGCCTGGGCCATGGCCTGCAGCGCCTCGGGCGCCAGGTCTTCGAGCATCACGACGAACTCGTCGCCGCCCAGCCGCGCCACCGTGTCGCCGCTGCTCACGCAGGCGCGCAGGCGCTGCGCCACCTGCTGCAGCAGCAGGTCGCCCACGTAGTGGCCGCGCGAGTCGTTCAGGCCCTTGAAGTCGTCGATGTCGATGAAGAACAGCGCGCCGTGGCGCCGGTTGCGCGCGTGCACGCTCAGCGCGTGCTCCAGGCGGTCGAGCAGCAGGCGGCGGTTGGGCAGTTGGGTCAGCGGGTCGGAGAAGGCCAACTGCTGGATGCGCTCTTCGCTCTGCTTTTGCACCGTGACGTCGGTGAAGCTGGAGACATAGTGGGTCACCTCGCCGCCCGGGCCGCGCACCGCGGTGATCGACAGCCACTTGGGGTAGTCCTCGCCGCTTTGGCGCCGGCTCCAGATCTCGCCCTGCCAGCGGCCCTGGTGGCGCAGCGTGGCCCACACGGCGGCGTAGAAGTCGCGGCCGTGGCGCTCGGAGTGCAGGATGCGGTGGTGGCGCCCCAGCGCCTGCGCGCGCGTGTAGCCGGTGATGCGGGTGAACGCCGGGTTGACCGCGATGATGGTGCCGCCGGTGTCGGTGACCATCACGCCCTCGGCGCTGTTCTCGAACAGCGTGGCCGCCTGGCGCAGGTCTTCCTCCATGCGCTTGCGCTCGGTGATGTCGAGCATGATGCCAACCAGCCCGCCCAGCGCGCCGTCGGGCAGCGTGAAGCTGGCCTTGTGAAAAATCACGTCGTGCTGGCTGCCGTCGGCAAACTGCACCGGCGTCTCGTAGATTTTCCGGCCCGGGTTGGCCAGCAAATCACGGTCGACGTTCTCGAAAACCCCATTCCGGTGAACGGAGCTGATGTCCGACGGCCGCTTGCCCAGCAGCTGCGCGCGCGGCAGGCCGACGACAGCCTCGAACGCGCTGTTGCAGCCCAGGTAGCGCCCCTGCGCGTCCTTGTAGAACAGAGGGCTGGGGATGGACTCGATCAGCTGCTGCAGAAAACTCAGCTGGCCGTGCAGCGCCTCGGTGCGCTCGCGCACGCGCTGCTCCAGTGCGTCGTTGGTCTGCTGCAGCAGCAGCTGGCTCAGGCGCTGCTCGGTCACGTCCTGCAGCGTCTCGATGGCGCCGCAGGGGCGCCCGTCGGTGTCGTGCAGCGGCGCGGCCGTCACGTGCAGCCAGCGCGGCCCGCCGTCCGGGCGGCCGACGTCGACCTCCACCTCCAGGCCGCCGTCCATCAGCATCGAGCGGCGCACCTCGGGGTATTGCGCGCAGATTTCGGCGTCGCTGGCCTGGTGCACCAGCAGGTTGATCAGCGTGGGGCGCGGGCTGTCGTAGAACACGCGCCACAGCGCGCTGCTGCCGATCATGTCCTCGGCGCGGTGGCCGGTCAGCGCGGTGCACGCCAGGTTCCAGTGCGTGATGCGCTCGTGCGCGTCGACGACGAAGGTGGCCAGCGGCGTGCCCTCGATGATCTGGGCCAGGCGCTGCGTGCGCTCGCGCACCAACTGCTCGGCGCCTTCGTGCGCGGCGCGCAGCGCGGCCTGCGTGCGGTGGCGCTCGGTGATGTCGGTGTAGGTGGTGATGACGCCGCCGCCGGGCAGCGGCCGGTCCTGGATGTGCAGCACCCGCCCCTGGGGCGAGATGAACTCGAAGTCGCCGGGTTGGCCGGCGCGGGCGCGCGCGATGCGCTGGAGCGCGCGCGGGCGCAGCTGCGGCCAGTCCGTCAGCACGTGGCGGGCGTAGTGGTCGAGCAGCTGCTCGGCGCTCAGGCCGCGCCAGTCCACATGGGCGGGCCAGGCCACCAGCTCCAGGAAGCGCCGGTTGCACTCGACCAGTCGCATGTCCGCGTCCAGCAGCATGATGCCCTGGTCGATGTGGTCCATCGCGTGGTGCAGCCGCGCAAAGCGCTGCTGCACCGTCTGCTGCGTCTGCTGCAGCAGCTGGCCCAGGTGGGCCGCCGGCGCGGGCGCCGGGCCGGTGCGCTCGTGCGCGGTCTGCAGCACCGCCATCACGCAGAAATGCACCACCCGCGCGAGCGGGCGCACCACCGCCAGCGGGCCGGCCACGCCCAGCGACACCAGGCGCGTGCCGCCGATGTCGATGGCCATGTTCACGCCCTCGCGCACGCTGCCGTCGGCGCTGGCCTCCTGCGCGGTGACGCTGTACTCGTCCATCTCGCCGTGCATGATGCGCTGCGCGACCGGGTGCAGCTGGCCGATGCGCGCGCGCTCGCTGGAGGCCACGATGCGCCCCTGCGCGTCCATGAAGCTGCACACCAGGCCCAGCTCTGCCTGCAGGACGTTGCACAGGTCCTGGCCGAAGTGGGTGTCGAAGTGGGCGGGCATGGCGGGCGGGGCGATTAGGGCCGCTATCGTGCCAGAGTCTGGCGCCGGTGCAGACGATGGATTGCCCTCGGGTATGCTGGATTGTTTTCACTTTCCGGAGTCCTCGATGACCGTGAACCGCCGCCGCCTGCTGCTGGCCAGCGCCGCCGCCGCCAGCGCTCTCGTCCTGCCGCACGCCCGGGCCCAGCAGGGCAAGCCGCTGCGCATTCTGGTGGGTTTTCCGCCCGGGGGCGGCACCGATGCCATCGCCCGCCTGCTGGCCGAGCGCCTGGGCGCGGGCCTGGGCCGTCCCATCGTCGTCGAGAACCGCCCGGGCGCCGGTGGCCAGATTGCCGCGCAGACGCTCAAGGCCGCGCCGGCGGATGGCAGCGTCGTGTTCCTGACGCACGACCACACCATCTCCATCCTGCCGCAGGTGGTCAGGAACCCCGGATTCGACCCGGCGCGCGACTTCGTGCCTGTCGGCGGCTTTGCCACCTTCGTCAATGCGCTGGCGGTGCCGGCGCAGCTGCCGGTCGCCAGCTTTGGCGACTATGTGCAGTGGGTGCAGCGCAGCGGCGGCGGGCGCGGCGTAGTCGGCATTCCGGCGCCGGCGTCCACGCCCGAATTCCTGGTCAAGGTGCTGGGCCAGCGCTACAAGCTCGACCTGGTGTCCGCGCCCTACCGCGGCAGCGCGCCGATGATTGCCGACATGCTGGGCAGCCAGATCGCCGCGGGCATCGGATCGGTGCAGGACTTCATCGAAAACCACCGCGCCGGCAAGCTGCGCGTGCTGGCCGTGCTGGGCGCCAAGCGCCAGCAGGCGCTGCCCGACGTGCCCACCTTCGACGAGCTGGGCCTCAAGGGCTTCGAGGACACACCGTACTACGGCTTCTACGCCCCGGCGGGAACGCCGGCGGACTTCGCGCAGCAGTTCTCGGCCGCGCTGGGCGAGGCCGTGGCCGCGCCGCAGGCGCACGCGCAGCTGGTGCAGATGGGCCTGAGCGTCGAGCCGATGACGCCCGAGCGGCTGCACGCGCGCGAGAGCGCCTACACCGCGGTGTGGAAGCGCATCATCGAGGAGTCGGGCTTCACGCCCCAATGAACGGTGCGTGGCCGAAAGCGCCGTCGCCGCCCGCCTTGCCTGCCCCCGTAGCCTGACAACCGCCCTGCCATGACCCACCGCCGCCGCCTTCGCACGCTTTTGAACCCTCTCGTCTGCGGCGCCTTGGCGGCGGTGGCCTGGCTGCCCGGTGCGGCGTGGGCGCTCAAGGTCTCCCAGGTCTCGCCCCAGGGCGAGGTGGCCAAGGTGCGCCAGGTCGTCGTCGACTTCGACGGCGCCGCGGTGCGCTTTGGCGATGCCCAGGCGGGCGCGCCGTTTGCGCTGGCCTGCAGCGACGCGCAGGCCGCGCGCGGCCAGGGGCGCTGGCTCAGCGAGCGGCGCTGGACGTTTGACCTGGCCCAGGACCTGCCCCCCGGCGTGCGCTGCACGCTCAGCCCCGAGCCGGGCTTTGCGCCTTTGGGCGGCGCGCCCTGGCGCGGCGCGCAGCAGTACCGCTTCAACACCGGCGGGCCGGCGCTGCAGGACGCGCGCCCGCACCGCTGGCGGCCGGTCGACGAGGAGCAATTCTTCATCCTGCAGCTGAACGCCGATGCCACGCGCGAGAGCGTGCAGCAGCACGCCTGGTGCGAGCTCGACGGCGTGGGCGAACGCGTGCCGGTGCGCCTGATCGACGGCGCGCAGCGCCAGACGCTGCTGCAGGAGCAGCACCTGGACAAAAAAGCCGCCGGGCACCCGCTGCGCTGGCTGACGCTGGCCTGCGCGCGCCGCATGACGGCCGGCACCGACATGCAGCTGGTGCTGGGCGCGGGCCTGGCCACGCCCAGCGGCGTGGCCACCACCACCGAGCAGCGCCTGCGCTACGAGGTGCGCGCGCCGTTTGCCGCCGAGTTCTCCTGCGAGCGCGAGAACGCCCAGTCCGCCTGCCTGCCGATCCGGCCGCTGCGCCTGTCGTTCAACGCGCCGGTGGAGCGCAAGCGCGTACAGGCCATCCACCTGAAGGGCGGCGGGCTGACGCTTGCGCCGCAGCTCGACGACGAGGGCAAGGGCTCGGATCTGCTCGACGGCGCGGTGTTCAGCGCGCCGCTGCCGCCGTCGACCGCGTTCACGCTGGAGCTGCCCAAGGATTTTCGCGACGCAGCCGGCCGCCCGCTGGCCAACGCCGAGAGCTTTCCGCTGCAGGTCACCACGGCCGCGCTGCCGCCGCTGGCCAAGTTTGCCGCCGCGCCGTTTGGCGTGATCGAGCGCTACGCCGAAGGCCCGGATGGCCCGGCGCTGCTGCCGGTCACGTTGCGCAAGGTCGAGTCGCAACTGCCGGTCGCCCAGCTGCAGCCGGGCGCGCAGCCCGCCGGGCGTGGCCAGGTCGCCGCGCTGGCGCCCGACGGTGACGCGCAAATCATTGCCTGGATGCGCAAGCTGGAACGCTACGACGCCGGCTGGGTCGAGCGCAAACAGGCGCAGGCCGACGGCATCGGCCTGCCGCCGGTGCCGCCGCCCGATCCTGCCGGGGAGGGCGCAGCGACGACCCGTCCGCAGGAGCGCACCGACCGCGACGCCGTCCTGGTGCAGGCGCGCAGCCTGTCGCTGCTGGCCGGCCAGACCGGCGTGCAGCGCACGAGCCTGCCGCCGGCCACCGCGGGCGACCCGCGGCCGTTCGAGGTCGTCGGCATTGCGCTGAAGGCGGGCTATCACGTGGTCGAGATCGCCTCGCCGCTGCTGGGCGGCGCGCTGCTGGACCCGCGCTACGGCGAAGACCGCACCATGTATGTGCGCACCAGCGCGCTGGTGACCAACCTGGGCGTGCACTTCAAGCTGGGGCGCGAAGGGTCGCTTGCCTGGGTGACCACGCTGGACGGCGGCGAGCCCGTGGCCGGCGCGCGCGTGCAGGTCTCCAGCTGCGCCGGCGACCTGCTGGCCAGCGCGGCCACCGACGGCAGCGGCATTGCCCGCCTGCCCGACCTGGACGTCGAGCCGCCGACCTGCAAGGGCGACGGCGGCTGGCGCCAGGCCTACTTCGTCAGCGCGCGCAGCGGCGACGACCTGGCCTTCGTCTGGAGCGACTCGCAGCGCGGCATCGAGCCCTGGCGCTTCAACGTGCCCACCAGCGACGCAGCACAGCCCGACGTGCTGGCGCACACCGTGCTCGACCGCACGCTGGTGCGCGCCGGCGAGACCGTGTCGATGAAGCATTTGCTGCGCAGCGAAACCGCCCAGGGCTTTGCGCTGCCCGCCGAGCGCCCGGCGACGCTGCGTATCGTGCACGTGGGCAGCGGGCGCGAGTTCACCCAGCCGCTGCACTGGCGCCAGACACCGACCGGGGGCCTGAGCGCTTCCAGCGAGTTCCATGTGCCGCTAGCGGCCAAGCTGGGCGAATACCAGCTGCGCCTGGGCGGCGAGGACGCCTGGAGCGGGCTGGACGCGGGGAGCTTCCGGGTCGAGGAATTCCGCCTGCCGGTGCTGCAGGGCAGCATCGCGGTGACCGGCAGCGGCGACCTGGTGCGCCCGCGCCATCTGCCGGTGGCGGTGCAGGTGGGCTATGTGGCAGGCGGCCCGGCGCGCCAGCTGCCGGTGCGCGTGTCGGCCATGGTGCGTGCCAAGCCGCTGGCGTTCGAGGACTTCGACGCCTTCAGCTTCGACGCGCCGCGCGCCAGCAACGAAAGCAGCGGCAGCAGTGGCGAGGAGGGCGGCGACGGCACGGCCCAGGACACGCGCGTCGTGGCCGACAAGCTGGCGCTGACGCTGGACGCGCAAGGCCAGGGCCAGGTGACGATTGACGATTTGCCGCGCAGCCGTGCGCCGCAGGACCTGGTGCTGGAGGCGCGCTACGCCGACCCCAATGGCGAGGTGCAGACGCTCAGCAGCACGCGCACGCTGTGGCCGGCCGCCGTGGTGGCCGGCATCAAGACCGAGGGCTGGGCCTCTGCCGTGGGCAGCAAGCTGCGCTTTCAGGCGCTGGCGCTGGGCACCGACGGGCGCGCGCGCGCCGGCGTGCCGCTGTCGGTGCAAGCCTATGCGCGTACCACGTACAGCAGCCGCAAGCGCCTGGTCGGCGGCTTCTACAGCTACGACAACCGCACCGAGACGCACGACCTGGGCACGGTCTGCACCGGCAAGAGCGACGAGCGCGGCCTGCTGCTGTGCGAGACGGCGCTGGAGCAAAGCGGCGAGGTCGAGCTGGTGGCCACCGCGCGCGACAAGGAGGGTAACGAGGCCAGCGCCGCCGCGTCGGTGTGGATCACGCGCCGCGGCGAGCTGTGGTTTGGCGGCCAGGACCACGACCGCATCGACCTGCTGCCCGAGAAAAAAAGCTACGAGCCGGGCGAGACCGCGCGGCTGCAGCTGCGCATGCCCTACCGGCAGGCGACCGCGCTGGTCACCGTCGAGCGCGAGGGCATTCTGTCCAGCCGCGTCGTGCAGCTCGACGGCAGGGACCCGACGCTGCAGGTCGAGATCGAGCCGGGCTGGGCGCCCAACGTCTACGTCAGCGCGCTGGTGCTGCGCGGGCGGCTGCGCGAGGTGCCGTGGTACAGCTTCTTCACCTGGGGCTACAAGATGCCGCGCGCCTGGTGGAGCGCCTTCTGGCAGGGCGGGCGCGAATACACGCCGCCAACCGCGCTGGTCGACCTGTCCAAGCCCAGCTACCGGCTGGGCATGGCCGAGCTGAAAGTGGGCGCGGCCGCCCACCGCATCGACGTGAAGGTGAGCGCCGACCAGGCCAGCTACCCGGTGCGCGGCAAGGCGCAGGTGACGATTGCGGCGCGCCTGCCGGACGGCCGGCCCGCCGCCGGTGCCGAGGTGGCCGTGGCCGCCGTCGACCAGGCGCTGCTGGAGCTGATGCCCAACCGCAGCTGGAACCTGCTGGACGCCATGCTGGCGCGGCGCAGCTGGGGCGTGCAGACGGCAACCGCGCAGATGGACATCATCGGCCGGCGCCACTACGGCAAAAAGGCCGTGCCCGCCGGCGGCGGCGGGGGTGGCGGCGCGCCCACGCGCGAGCTGCTGGACACGCTGCTGTTGTGGCAGCCCGCGGTGAAGCTGGACGAAAAAGGCGAGGCGCGCATTACCGTGCCGCTCAACGACGCGCTGACCACCTTCCAGATCGTCGCGGTGGCCGACGCCGGCGTCGGCCTGTTCGGCACCGGCCAGACCGCGGTACGCAGCACGCAGGACCTGCAGATCATCAGCGGCCTGCCGCCGCTGGTGCGCACCGGCGACCGCTTCAGCGCGCGCGTCACGCTGCGCAACACCACCGACCGCGCAATGCGCGTGCAGGTGGCGCCGCGTGCCACGCTGCTCACGCTGGCGCCGCAGACCGTCGATCTGCCCGCGCAGCAGGCGCGCGAGCTGGGCTGGGACGTCACGGTGCCCGGGGCGCTGGCGGACACGCGCGCCAGCGAGCTGCTGTGGGAGATCGAGGCGCACGATACGCTGGCCGGTGACCCGCAGGGCAAGGCCGGCGCGCGCGACGCGCTCAAGGTCAGCCAGCGGGTGGAGCCCGCCGTGCCCGTGACCGTGCAGCAGGCCACGCTGGCGCAGCTCGCCGTGCCGCTGGTGCTTGACGTGGCACCGCCGCCGGGTGCGCTGCCCGGGCGCGGCGGCCTGGCGCTGGCGCTGCAGCCCCGGTTGGCCGAGGGCCTGCCCGGCGTGCGCGACTGGTGGGCGCGCTACCCCTTCAGCTGCCTGGAGCAGCAGACCAGCCGCGCCATCGGCCTGGGCGACGCGCAGCTGTGGCAGGGGGTGGCGGCGCAGCTGCCGGCCTATCTGGACGGCGACGGCCTGGCCAGCTACTTTCCGCCGCGGGACGGCGAGAGCCACCGCGGCAGCGACACGCTGAGCGCCTACCTGCTGGCCGCCACCGACGAGGCCGCGCAGCTGGACGCGCGCTTTGCGCTGCCCGAAGACGCCCGCCAGGCGCTGCTGGGCGGCCTGGCCGCCTTCGTCGAAGGCCGCATCGAGCGGCGCCTGTGGAGCCCGCTGGCCGCGCGCGGCATCGACCTGGACGTGCGCAAGCTCGCCGCCATCGAGGCGCTGTCGCGCTACGGCCGCGCGAATGCGCGCATGCTTTCCAGCATCACCATCGCGCCCAACCAGTGGCCCACGCACGCGGTGCTCGACTGGCTGAACATCGTGCAGCGCATGCCCGAGCTGCCGCGCCGCGCCGAGCAGCTGGGAGAGGCGCAGCAGATATTGCGCTCCCGGCTGAACTGGCAGGGCACGCGCCTGGGCTTTTCCACCGAGCGCAGCGACGCCTGGTGGTGGCTGATGCAGGGCAGCGACGTGAACGCCGCGCGCCTGCTGCTGGCCGTCATCGACGATCCCGCCTGGCAGGGCGACCTGGGGCGGCTGGTCACCGGCTTCATCGCGCGCCAGCAGGGCGGCGCCTGGCACACGACCACGGCCAACTTCTGGGGCGCGCTGGCGCTGCGCCGCTTCAGCGCGGCCTTCGAGTCCACGCCCGTCGCCGGCCAGACGCGTGCGGTGCTGGGTAGCGAACAGGTGAATGTGGACTGGGCCAAGGTGCGTCGCATCGAGGCCGGCGACCCGCAGGGCGCGGCGCACCGGCAAAGCGCCTTTGGCGCACCGGCCGCGCCCGGCATGCTCGAAGGCAACACCGCCTTTGTGCCCTGGCCGGCGCAGGGCGGCGGCGAGCTGCTGGTCGAGCACCGGGGCGGCGGCGCGCCGTGGCTGACGCTGCAGTCGCTGGCCGCCGTGCCGCTCACGCAGGCGCGCAGCGCCGGCTTTGCGGTGCGCCGCAGCGTCACTCTCGTCGAGCAGGCCAACCCGGCGCTGTCCGCCGGCCAGTACAGCCGCGGCGACGTGCTGCGGGTGACGCTGGAGGTCGACAGCCAGGCCGACATGACCTGGGTCGTCGTCACCGACCCGGTGCCCGCCGGCGCCACCATCCTGGGCAGCGGCCTGGGCCGCGACTCCGAGATCGCCACCCAGGGCGAAAAGCGCGAGGGCCGGGGCTGGTCCGCGTTCGAGGAGCGCTCGTTCTCGGCATACCGCAGCTATTACGAATACCTGCCCAAGGGCAAGGTCACGCTGCAGTACACGCTGCGGCTGAACAACGCCGGCCAGTTCCAGCTGCCGCCCACGCGGGTGGAGGCGTTGTATGCGCCGGAGATGTTCGGCGAGGCGCCGAATGCGGGGGTGACCGTCGTGCCGCAGGGGGTGGCTGGGAAGTAGGGCGTTTGGTGTTTCGTGCTTGATGGGTAAGGGTTTGGGGTGATTTGGTTGATGGCTGGTTTTTTTGGAGGTGGCTGGCCGGGTCTCGCCCCGGCGGGCGACTTCCTTTTCTTGCTCGTGCAAGAAAAGGAAGCAAAAGAAGCACGCCCCGCTGTCCGTATCCCCTTCGCGTTGCGAAGGGGCAGCCTGCGGTGCTCGGGCATGGGGCGCAGCCGCATAACTCACTGCGCTGCTGCGCAGCTCCGTTCAAACAGATGCGGCCAGTCAGATCACGAAGCGCGGGTGTCCTGCGGCACCCGCGCGCGCCCCATGCCCTGCGCTCCTCGGTACGGCCAGAGGGGGGAGCCCCGAAACGGGCCATCGCTGCGCTCGGCCCCCCTGTGCGCCCTGTCATCCATCTGTCACCAGCTTGTCACAGATTTGCTTCTACACTCGCCCGATGTCTTTGATAGAGCTTGAACACGTCGCCAAGTCCTGGGGCGCCACCACGGCCCTGCAGTCGATGGACTTGCGCATCGAACCCGGGTCGTTCTGCGTGCTGCTGGGCGCGTCCGGCTGCGGCAAGTCGACCACGCTGCGCATCATTGCCGGCCTGGAGAGCGCCAGCAGCGGCCAGGTGCGCATTGGCGGGCGCGACGTGACCCACTTGCCGCCGGCCGAGCGTGGCATTGCCATGGTGTTCCAGAACTACGCGCTGTTCCCTCACCTCACCGTGGCGCAGAACATCGGCTTCGGCCTGTCGGTGCGCAAGACCCCCAAGGCCGAGGCGCAGCGGCGCGTGGCCGAGGCGGCCGAGCTGCTGGGCCTGTCGCAGTTGCTGGAGCGCCGGCCGGGCCAGCTCTCGGGCGGGCAGCAGCAGCGCGTGGCGCTGGGCCGCGCGCTGGTGGCGCAGGCCAAGGTCTGCCTGATGGACGAGCCGCTGTCCAACCTGGACGCGCAGCTGCGCCAGGAAATGCGCACCGAGCTGCGCGAGCTGCAGCAGCGCCTGGGCCTGACGGTGGTCTACGTGACGCACGACCAGACCGAGGCGATGAGCATGGCCGACCAGGTCGTGCTGCTCAACCAGGGGCGGGTCGAGCAGTGCGCACCGCCGCGCGAGATCTATGCGCGTCCGGCGACGACGTTTGCCGCGCGCTTCATCGGCACGCCGCCGATGAATCTGCTGCAGCTGCAGGACGGCTGCATCGCCGGCACCCACCACCGCGTGGCGCCGGCCGGCGCCCACTGGCTCGGCCTGCGCCCCGAGGCGGTGCGCCTGGGCGACGCCGACGGCGTCGAGGCCACGGTGCAGGACCAGGAATACCTGGGCGCCGACCAGGTGCTGCGCTGCCGCCTGGGCAGCGAGACCGTGACGGTGCGCACGCCCGGCGGCCCGCGGCCCCCGGGCGACGCGGTGCGCCTGGCCTGGCTTGCCGAAGACCCGCATTTCTTCGACGCCGACGGCCGGCGCCTGCCGGCCTGACGCACTGCACGGTTCGGTGCGCCGAGCCGGTGTGGTTGTGTGCTTTTTCACCCGTGAATGACAAGGAGACCGTGATGCAACGCAAGACCTTTCTGAAATCCGCCGCCGCTGCGGCCGTGATCGCCTGCACCAGCACCGCCTGGGCCCAGGGCGCGGTGGAGGTGCCGTTCTACTTCCCGGTGGCCGTCGGCGGCCCGATCACAAAGGTGATCGACGGCTATGCCGATGCCTTCAACGCCGACCACCCGGGCACCAAGGTGCAGCCGATCTACGCCGGCACCTACCAGGAGACGCTGGTCAAGGCGCTGACGGCCAACAAGGCCGGCAAGGCGCCGGCGACCTCGGTGCTGCTGTCGACCGACATGTTCACGCTGATCGACGAGGACGCGATCACGCCGATCGACGACTTCCTCAAGACCGACGCCGACCGCGCCTGGCTCAAGAGCTTCTACCCGGCCTTCATGGCCAACAGCCAGACGGGTGGCAAGACCTGGGGCATTCCGTTTCAGCGCTCCACCGTGGTGATGTACTACAACAAGGACGCCTTCAAGGAGGCGGGGCTGGATCCGAACAAGGCGCCCGCGAACTGGAAGGAGCTCAAGGAAGCCGCGCACAAGCTGACGAAGAAGGATGCCTCGGGCAACGTCGCGCAGTACGGCGTGCAGATCCCGTCCACCGGCTTTGCCTACTGGCTGCTGCAGACGCTGACCACGCCCAACGACGTGCTGCTGGCCAACGAGGCCGGCACCAAGGTGACGTTCGACGACCCGAAGGTCGTCGAGGCGCTGCAGTTCTGGGTTGATCTCGCCAAGGAAGGCGTGCACCCCAAGGGCGTGGTCGAGTGGGGCACGACGCCCAAGGACTTCTTCGAGAAGAAGGCGGCCATCATCGTCACCACCACCGGCAACCTGACCAACGTGAAGAACAACGCCAAGTTCGACTTCGGCGTGGCGCCGATCGCCGGCAACGTGCGCAAGGGCGGCTCGCCGACGGGCGGCGGCAACTTCTACATCTTCAAGAAGGCGCCCAGGGAGCAGCAGGAGGCGGCGTTCAAGTTCGTGCAGTGGATCACCGCGCCCGAGCGCGCCGCGCAGTGGAGCATCGACAGCGGCTATGTGGCCACGTCGCCCGCGGCGTACGACACGCCGGCGCTCAAGAAATACGGCGCCGAGTTCCCGCCCGCGCTGGTGGCGCGCGACCAGCTGCCGGTGTCGGTGGCCGAGTTCTCGACGCACGAGAACCAGCGCGTGACCAAGGTGCTGAGCGACGCCATCCAGGCCGCGCTCAACGGCACCAAGACGCCGGCCCAGGCGATGAAGGACGCGCAGCGGGACGCCGACCGCATCCTGCGCGCCTACCAGTGAAGCCACGCGCATGACCGCCTTCGCGAAAGCCGGCTCGGGCCAGCGCGCCCTCCACGCCTGGTTGTTGCTGCTGCCGGCGCTGGTGCTGCTGGTGGCCTTCACCCACTGGCCGGCGCTGGCCACGCTGATCGACAGCTTCTACTCCACGCCCCGTGGCAGCCGGCCGGCGGTGTGGGTGGGGCTGGAGAACTACGCGGTCATGGCCGACGACCCGGTGTTCTGGCAGGCGGTGCGCAACAACCTGTGGTTTGCCGGCGCGACGATTCCCGCCTCCATCGGCCTGGCGCTGCTGATGGCGGTGTGGGTGAATGAACGCATCGCCGGGCGCGCCTTTCTGCGCATGGCCTATTTCACGCCCACGGTGCTGCCGATGATCGCGGTGGCCAACATCTGGCTGTTCTTCTACACGCCGCAGTACGGGCTGCTGGAGCAGATCACTGGGCTGTTCGGCTTCCCGTCGCACAACTGGCTGGGCGACCCGGCCACCGCGCTGGCCTGCGTGACGCTGGTGGCGGTGTGGAAGGAGGCGGGCTTCTTCATGATCTTCTACCTGGCCGCGCTGCAGACGCTCAACCCCAGCCTGAAGGAGGCCGCGGCCATCGAGGGCGCGTCGCGCTGGTATTTCTTTCGCCGCGTGCAGTGGCCGCTGCTGATGCCGACCACGCTGTTCGTGCTGGTCAACGCGGTGATCAACGCCTTTCGCCTGGTGGACCACATCTTCATCCTGACGCGCGGCGGGCCGGACAACGCCACCACGCTGCTGCTCTACCACCTGTACGAGGTCGGCTTCAAGTTCTGGGACACCGGCTACGCCGCCGCGGTGACCGTGGTGCTGGTCGTGGTGCTGGCCAGCGTGGCGCTGCTGCAGTTCTTCGTGCTCGACAAGAAGGTGCACTACCAATGAGCCGCGCCTCGATTGCCATCTACCGCCACAACTGGCTGGATACGCTGGGCGCCTGGCTGCTGGCGCTCTTGTGGATATTGCCGCTGGCCTATGCCTTCTGGACCGCGTTCCACACCAGCGAGTACGCGATCCGCCTGGACTTCACCGCGCCCTGGACGCTGCAGAACTTTCGCAACGCCTGGGAGGCGGCGCCATTTGCGCGCTACTTCCTCAACACCACGCTGCTGGTGCTGCTGATCCTGGCGGTGCAGCTGGTGCTCTCCACGCTGGCGGCGTTTGCCTTTGCGCGCTACGACTTTCGCGGCAAGAACGTGGCGTTTGCGCTGGTGCTGGTGCAGCTGATGATCATGCCGGACATCCTGCTGGTGGAGAACTACAAGACCATGGCCCACCTGGGCCTGGTGGACACGCTCACCGCCATCGGCCTGCCGTACTTCGCCTCGGCGTTCGCCATCTTTTTGCTGCGCCAGACCTTCCTGGGCATCCCCAAGGAGCTGGACGAGGCCGCGCGCGTCGAGGGCGCGAGCACGCTGCAGACACTGTGGCGCGTCTACGTGCCGCTGGCGCGGCCGGTCTATACCGCGTTCGCGCTGGTATCGGTCAGCTTTCACTGGAACAACTTCCTGTGGCCGCTCATCATCACCAACAGCGTCGAGTCGCGCCCGCTGACCGTCGGCCTGCAGGTGTTCTCCAGCGTCGAGCAGGGCGTGGACTGGTCGACCATCACCGCTGCCACGCTGCTGACCTCGGCGCCGCTGCTGGTCGGCTTTCTGTTGTTCCAGCGCCAGTTCGTGCAGAGCTTCATGCGCGCGGGGATCAAGTAGCCTGGCGCGTTTGCGCGGGGGCTGCCCTCGTCATTGCGGCGAAAGCCGCAATCCAGTCCTCGCGGTGAAAGAGGCGTCGTCTCCGTCATGCCGGCTTTCGCCGGCATGACGGAGACGGGAATGGTTCAACCGGGGTCGTGAACACGAAAGACATACATGCAGATCGTGACCTGGAACACCCAGTGGTGCTGCGGCCTCGATGGCCGCGTGGACGTGGCGCGGATCGTGCAGGGCGCACTCGCCCTGGGCGACGTGGATGTGCTGTGCCTGCAGGAGATCGCAGTCAACTACCCCAGCCTGGCCGGTGCGCCCGGCGACCAGCTGGCCGAGGTGCGCGCGCTGCTGCCGGCAGGCTGGCAGGTGTTTTTCGGCGCGGCGGTCGATGGCTGGAGCGCCGCCGGGCGCCAGCGCTTTGGCAACCTGGTCGCCACGCGCCTGCCGGTGCTGGCGGTGCAGCACCACCCGCTGCCCTACCCACCGGATGCGGGCGTGCGCTCGATGCCGCGCATGTGCAGCGTAGTGACGGTGCGCGATGCGGCGCTGGGGCCGGTGCGCGTGATGACCACGCACCTCGAATATTTCTCCAAGCGCCAGCGCATGGCCCAGGCGCTGGCGCTGCGCGCGCTGCACCTGCAGTACGGCGCCCAGGCCGCCTGCCCGCCGCCGCCGTGCAGCGACGGATCGCCCTTCCAGAGCCCGCCGCACACGCCGCATGCGCTGCTGTGCGGCGACTTCAACCTGCGCGCCAGCGACCCCGAATACGCCGCGCTGGCAGCGCCGCTCTCGCCCGCCGAGGCCGAGGGCTGGGCGGACGCCGGCACGCCGGCGCTGTACGACGCCTGGCAGCTGTTGCACCCCGGCCAGCCGCAGCCGCCGACGTTCTGCCTGTTCGACGACCGCTACGCGCCCGAGCCGTTTGCCTGCGACTTCGTCTGGGCCAGTGATTCGCTGCGCGGCCAGGTGCGCGCGATGCAGGTGGATGGGCAGACGCGCGCCTCCGACCACCAGCCGGTGTGGCTGCAGCTGGGCTGATCCGGCCGACCGGGCGTGCGGCCCGGCCTTGCGCCGGCGGCGGTGATATTGCATTGCAGCAAAAACCACGGCACCGAATTTGTGCGCCGTGGCTGCGTGCCATACTGCACGTTTGTCGGGATGGGCCGACCGCAGCGGGGCAGGGCAACCCCGGCAGGCAGAGGAGCAGGATGAAATCGATGGACTCACGCGCAAGGCAAGGCGCAAAACGCCGCGATGGCCGTCACTGTTGCCAGGACGGGCGGCGTCGTCACTGGGGTGCGGGCGCAGCGCCTTGCTTCGATGGTTTCCGGACAGCCGTATCGATACCAGTACAGCAACCTGGAAATATCGAAACATGAAAGCGTGTCTTCGCACCC
>PGEI01000055.1 GCA_002894305.1 Comamonadaceae bacterium CD01 | reverse complement strand
GCCGCCCCGCCGCTGCACGCTGATGCCGGCCGCCGCGCGCTGGCTGGCGCTGGTGCTGGCCAGCGCCCTGCTGGCGGCGCTGCTGCGCTGGCTGGCCGTGCCTGCGGCCATCCTGCTGGCCTGCCTGCTGGCGGGTGTCGCCCATGCGCTGCGCGCAAACACGCCGCTGGCCCTGCCGCGGCGTTTTTTTCGTTACAGCCAGGGGCTGCTGGGCTGTTTGATCGCGTCCAGCCTGCAGCCGCGTCAGCTCGCCCCGGTGCTGCACGACTGGCCGCTGATGCTGGGTGTGACGCTGGCGCTGGTCGGCGCCAGCGCACTGCTGGGCCTGTGGCTGGTGCGCCGGCGCGTGCTGCCCGGATCGACCGCGCTGTGGGGCATGTCGCCCGGCGGCGCCGCGGCCATGGTGCTGCTTGCCGAGGCCCATGGCGCCGACGTGCGCCTGGTCGCCTTCATGCAATACGTCCGGGTGCTGATGGTGACGCTGCTGGCCGCGGGCGTGGCGCACATGCTGGCGCCGCAGGCGGGCGCGCTGCCCTCGTCCGCCAGTGCCATGGCCTTGAGCGCTCCAGCGGCGTCGCTGGCCTGGCCCGGCCCGCTGCTGCTCACCACGGCACTGGTCGTAGGCGGGGAATGGCTGGCGCGGCGCCTGGGCATGGCGTCGGGCGCGCTGCTGCTGCCGCTGTCGGGCGCGGTGCTGGTGCAGTGGGGCGCGGGCTGGGCGCCCGCGCTGCCGCCGGTGGTGATGGCGCTGGCGTATGCCGGCATTGGCTGGCACATCGGCCTGCGCTTCACCCCGGCCATCGTGCGCCACGCGCTGCGTGCCCTGCCCCAGGTGCTGCTGGCCATGGCGCTGCTGATCGGCCTGGGGCTGGTGCTGGCCGCGGTGCTGGTGGTATTGGCGGGCGTCGACCCGCTGACCGCCTACCTGGCGACCAGCCCCGGAGGCATCGACACCATGGCCGTGATTGCAGCGACCAGCTCGGCCGATTCCGCCTTTGTGATGGCGCTGCAACTGGCCCGGCTGCTGGCGCTGATGGCTTTCGGGCCGGCGCTGACGCGCTGGCTGGCACGACGCTATGGAGGAGTGAGCGATGACGGCTGACCTGCAACCCGCAACCCGCCGCATGCGCGACGGCGCGCATCTGGCGCTGTATGGCTGGCCGCTTGCCGCCGCGCAGCGGCGCGCCAGCGTGCTATTGGTTCATGGCCTGGGCGAGCACATGGGGCGCTACACCACACTGGCGCAACGCCTGAACGCCTGGGGGCTGGCGGTACACGGCTACGACCACTACGGCCACGGCCGCTCGGACGGGCCGCGCGGCGGCCTGCGGCGCAGCGGCCAGCTGCTCGACCACCTGCAGGAAATGCTGGAGCTGACGCGCGGGCAGCTGGCGCCGGATGAACCGCTGGTGCTGCTGGGCCACAGCATGGGCGGCCTGGTGGCCGCGGCGCAGGTGGCGCGCCAGCCGGATGCGGTGCAGGCGCTGGTGCTGTCGGCGCCGGCGCTGGCCATTCGCGCCAACGCGCTGCAGCGCCTGCTGCTGGCCGTGCTGCCGCGCCTGGCACCAGGCCTGCGCGTGTCCAACGGCCTGGACCCGGACGCGCTGACGCATGACCACGCCATCGTCGCCGCCTACCGCGCCGACCCGCTGTGCCACGACCGCATCAGCGCGCGGCTGGCGCATTTTCTGGCCAACGCCGGGCAGCAGCAGGTGCTGGCGTGCGCGGCGCAGTGGCGCACGCCCACGCTGCTGCTGTGGGGCGAGGGCGACACGCTCATCGATCCCGCGGGCTGCCGCCGCTTTGCCGCCGCGGCGCCGCCCGCAGTCGTCACGGCCGAGGGCTTTGCCGGCCTCTACCATGAAATTTTCAATGAGCTGGCCTGCACGCCGGTGTTTGCCGCGTTGCAGCAGTGGCTGGAGCGGCTGCCGGGCGGGCCGGCGCAGATCTGAGCCCCCTTCGTGTTCGTTGGTTCGCCTCGCCCTGCGCTTGAATGCAAAACCAAAAAATCATCGCGGCGCCCTCGCCGCGATCGGGGCCGGCGCGACATCCACAGGCGGGCTTGCTGCAGAAAGACCGTAGGCAGGCTTTGATGGCTGCGGCGCCGTGTCCGCGGCCCAGGCCAGACGGTTGCGCCCGGCGGTTTTGGCCGCGTACAGCGCGCCGTCCGCGCGTTCGAACAGGGTTTGCGGCGTGTCGCCCGCCTGCTGCTCGGCCGCGCCCAGCGATACCGTGGTGCGCAGCAGCGCGCCGTCGCCCAGCGTGACGGACATGGCCTGTACCGCCTGGCGCACGCGCTCCAGCAGGGCCGCGGCCTCGGGTGCGGTCGTGTTGTCCAGCAGCAGGATGAATTCCTCGCCGCCCCAGCGTGCCAGGATGTCCTCGGCGCGTATCCCGGCTTGGACGGTTGCCGCGAAGTGCCGCAGCACCTGGTCGCCCGCGACGTGGCCATGCAGGTCGTTGATGTGCTTGAAAAAATCCAGATCCAGCACGGCCAGCTGCACCGGCTGGCCGCCGCGCTGCGCGCGCAGCAACTTCAGCCGCAGCGCCTCTTGGGCGTAGCGCCGGTTGGGCAGGCCGGTCAGCTCGTCGCGCGTGGCCAGCGCGCGAATCTGTGCCAGCGCGTCCGCCAGCTCGCCCTTTTGCCGTTGCAGCCGCTGGCGCATGCCGTGGATGTACAGCGTCAGCCGCGTGCTGGCCATCAACACCATGACGATGATGAACAGGTAGACCAGCGTCAGCATCGTGTCTGGCGCGTGGCGTGGCTGTCGCTGGGTCGCGGCGATGGCCAGCACGTACAAGGCCACGGCGTAGGCCAGCAGGCCCTTGATCTGGCGCGGCGTCAGTCCGAAGACGCAGAAAATCATGACCAATGCCAGCATGGGCGGCACGATGCCGCGGCCCTGCCCGGCGATGACGTAGGCCAGCGCGTTGCTGGCAATGGCGCCGCCGATCTGCACCAGCGTGAAGGCCGGGTCGCGCCAGTGCTGCGTCAGGCCGCTGCGGATCAGCACGAAGCAGCCCAATACCCAGCAGCCGCTGGCCAGCGACCACCAGTGCACCGGCCGCGCGTCGGCCAGCCCGGCCGCTGCCACCGCCTGCATCGCCAGGATGCAGCAGCCCATCAGCACGCAGGTCAGCGCGGTCAGCGCCAGCGGCCGGCGCAACTGCGGGTGGGTGCCAAGCAGGACGTCGCGCATGTCGGGCTGGGCGCTACAGCGGGCGTGGCGGCCGGTGCGCCGGTCAGGCCCGTGTGTCCAGCAGGTGGCCGGCTGTCTCATCCGAGATGCGCAGCGCCACGGCGTTGGCCTTGAATGCATAGGTGGCTGCCAGCTGCTGCACCGCCTGAGTCTCCAGCGACGGCGCACCGCCGGTATTTGCCACGGCCTGGGCGCGTACGCCGGCGCCTGGCTCGGCCTGCTGCTGCACGACGGTGCTGCGAAAGCCATGGGTTTGCAGATTGGCGGTGTTGTGCGCGGCGGCGTCCAGGTGAAGCTGGGCGGCCTGCAGGCCCGAACGGGCAATGGTGAAGGAGGGCGACATGGCAGGCGGCAAGAGGTTGGGCCCGGGGGCAGAACCGCATTGTCGGCAGACTGCGTGTTGTTTGCAAATTATTACGTTTATGGCGCCGGCCCAGACTCATTCACCGCGTGCGCGCGCACCAGGCAGTCGTGCAGCAGCTGCGCCGCGCGGGACGGCGCGGGCGAGCGCCGCAGCAGGCCGACGAATTCGCAGTGGTAGTGCAGCCGGTCGGCGCGCACCGCCTGCAGGCGGCCCTGCTGCACGAAAGACTGGGCGTAGTGGTCGGGCAGGAAGCCCAGAAAGCGGCCCGAGAGCACCAGCGTGGCGATTGACTCCTGGTCGAAGCCCGTGGCCGCGCGCGCCAGCTGCGCCTGGTGGCTCAGCGCCATGTTGGGCGAGTGGTAGCCCAGGCCGGCAAAGCGATGGCCGCGCAGTTGCGGCCAGTCGATGCCCGCGTGATCGGCGCCGAACAGTGGGTGGCCCTGGCCGCAGTACAGCAGCATGGTCTCGGTGAACAGCGGCGTATATGACAGGCTGCGCCCGCTGCGGTGCGCCGGGATGATGCCCAACTGGTAGCTGCCGTCGATCACGCCGCGCTCGATGGCGTTGATCGAGCCCACGTGCAGCTGCAACTGCACCTGGGGCGCGGCGTCGTGGAAGGCGGCAATCGCGCGGTCGATGTGCGCCGCCGGGTTGCTGGCGGTCTTGTCGAACACCGCCAGCGCAAGCTGGCCGCCCATGCTGGCGTGAATGTCGTCGATGCTGGTCAGAAACCCGCGCACCGCGGTCAGCAGGTGCAGCGTCTCGTCATAGACGCGCTGGCCCTCGGGCGTCAGCGCAAAGCCGGCGCGCCCGCGCCGGCACAGCGTCAGGCCCAGGCGGGTTTCCAGATCCTTCACGTGGCGGCTCAGCGTGCTGGTGCCGATGTTCAGCTCCAGTTCTGCCGCGGCCATGCCGCCGCATTCGACGACCGCCTTGAACACCTGCAGCAGGCGCAGGTCCATGTCGCTGACCTGGCCGATCAGTGCGCGCGGGCGCCGATCACCCGGTGGCGCGGCAGCGGTATTTACTTGCTTAATCATGCAAATGAATAGCGATAGATGTTCATTTACTCAATTATGAACAGTGGCCACAATGGCTTCCACACCATCTTCCCGTCTGCCTGCAGGAGAGCACCATGACGTTTGCCGTGATCGACGACACCACCACCGCCAGCACCCCGCGCATGGACGCCGCCTGGCTGGACGCCCACTGGATGCCGTTCACCGGCAACCGCAACTTCAAGGCCAACCCGCGCATGGTCGTCGGTGCCAAGGGCGCGTACTACACGACGGCTGAAGGACGCAAGATCTTCGACGGCCTGTCGGGCCTGTGGTGCTCGGGCCTGGGCCACGGGCGGCGCGAGATTGCCGAGGCCATCGGCCAGGCCGCCGCCAACCTGGACTACGCACCGGCTTTCCAGTTCGGCCATCCGGCATCGTTCGAGCTGGCCAACCGCATCAAGGAGCTGACGCCCGCGGGTCTGGACTATGTGTTCTTCACCGGCTCGGGCTCCGAGGCGGCCGACACGTCGCTGAAGATGGCGCGCGCCTACTGGCGCGCCAAGGGCCAGGCCGGCAAGACGCGGTTGATTGGCCGCGAGAAGGGCTACCACGGCGTGAACTTCGGCGGCATCTCGGTCGGCGGCATGGTGGGCAACCGCAAGACCTTCGGCCAGGGCGTGGAGGCCGATCACATGCCTCACACCCAGCCGCCCCTGGGGGGCTTTCACCGCGGCATGCCCGATACCGATGGCCGCGCGCTGGCCGACAGGCTGCTCGATCTGATTGCCCTGCACGACGCGAGCAACATCGCAGCCGTGATCGTCGAGCCCTTCTCGGGCTCGGCCGGCGTGGTCATCCCGCCCGCGGGCTACCTGCAACGCCTGCGTGAAATCTGTACGCAGAACAACATCCTGCTGATCTTCGACGAGGTCATTACCGGCTTTGGCCGCTGCGGCGGTTGGACGGGCTCCGAGGTGTTTGGCGTGACGCCGGACATCATGAACTTCGCCAAGCAGGTGACTAACGGCGCCCAGCCGCTGGGCGGCTGCGTGGTCGCCAAGGAAATCTACGACACCTTCATGGCCGCGGGCGGCCCCGAGTACATGCTCGAATTCGCCCACGGCTACACCTACTCGGCCCACCCCGTGGCCTGCGCGGCGGGCAATGCCACGCTGGACATCCTGCAAAAAGAGGATATGCCGGCGCGCGTGAAGGCCTTGTCGCCCTACTTCGAGAGCGCGGTGCACAGCCTTCGGTCTGCACGCCATGTGCTGGACATCCGCAACTGCAGCCTGGCCGCGGGCTTCACCATCGAGGCCCTGCCGGGCGAGCCGGCGCGCCGGCCCTACGAGGTGGCCATGAAGTGCTGGGACAAGGGCTTTTACGTGCGCTACGGCGGCGACACCATCCAGCTGGCACCGCCTTTCATCAGCACCGAGGCGGAGATCGACCGCCTGGTCAGCGCGCTGGGCGATGCGCTGATGGAGACCGCGTAAGTGCAGTGATCGGCGCTTGGTGGATTAGTTTCTTACGGCGATTACTGAGCTTATCTGTGAGAGCCATTACGGAGTCATAGTCGAGTGCCAAAATTTTCCACTTTTCTCCAAAATCTTCCATCCGAACTGTGGAAGTGGTCGGCTATTGATTTAACACAAGCTATGCGAAATCGGGAAATTTCGCCTGTGCAGGTCATGACGTCTGTTCTAGAGCATATTAATCTGCTTCAACCCAAGTTAAATTGCTTCATTGCCTTGTGCTCGCAACAAGCAATGGAACAAGCGAAGCTTTCTGAGCAGGCGCTGATGCGCGGTCACAGTTTTGGACCTTTACATGGGGTACCCTTTTCAGTCAAGGACATCGTCAACACTCAGGATATTCCCACCAGCTTTGGTGCAATGCATCTGCGTGACTATATGCCCAAGGAGGATGCTGTATCAGTGGCACGGTTGCGACGCGCGGGAGCCATCTTGGTTGGCAAGACGACAACACCAGAGTTTGGCTCCAAGGGTTTTACTGACTCTCCGCTGTTTGGCCGTACCTGTAATGCTTGGCATGCGCAGCGTACCTGTGGTGGCAGCAGCGGTGGTGCGGCGGTAGCGGTTGCCGCCGGCATGGCACCCCTGGCTGTGGCTACCGACGGAGGTGGCTCCACACGGATACCAGCGGCGTGTAACGGCGTAGTTGGAATCAAGCAAAGTCTGGGTGTGGTGCCACACAACCAAGCCTTAGATTTGTTTGGTAATCAAACCTATGTCACGCCAACCACGCGCACCGTGTCGGACACAGCGTTGATGCTGGATGTGATGGCTGGATCACACGTTTGTGACCCTTGGTCGCTAGGGCGGCCAAGGGTGAACTATGTGCAAACAGTGCGCAATGCCACCGACCTGCGTGGTAAGCGTTTTCGCTATAACTTGGCACCACAAGGTCGGAAGGTTGCCATTGAGGTAGAACGAGCGTTCCTGGCTGCCATACAGCGTATTGAGGCTTTGGGCGGTGAGGTTGAGCCTTTTGAAGCGCAACTGGACATCGAACCCATTTGGCGGACGGTCAATCATACGGTTTGGAGAACACGCTTTGCCGAGATGGTTGGTCAACATCGAGACAGTCTGAGCGCAACATTCTGCCGCCAGATTGAGGGAGCACTTGATTACAGTGCTCAGGACTATCAACAAGCTATGTTCGCCCGCACGCGGCTGTTCCACACTTTGCAAGGTTGGCTCGATGGTGTAGATTTTCTGCTCATGCCTACGCTCACTCGTACCGCCTTGCCCTTGGATTCCGATATTTTCGACGACATGGATATTGATGGTGATATCTTGGGAGATATTCGTGCGAATTGGTATCCCTGGACCATGCCAATGAACATGACAGGACATCCGGCGATTAGTGTACCCTGTGGCTTTGATAAAGAGCAGTTGCCTATTGGATTACAAATTGTCGCCCCTTTGTTTGAAGATGCGTACCTGCTGCAGGTTGCGGTTTGTCTGGAGGAGGCTTTTGATCTTCTAAATCACTGGCCATCTGTTACCTCATACTTTAAGGAGAACATATGACTGCAATAACCTATCTATTTCGTGCACGGCGCAATGTATTGCTCACTAGCCTGCTGGCAATACTCGGCTTGATGAATACAGCGCAGGCTCAAGACAGTGATGTCACCCGTATTGTTGTGGGTTTTGCGCCAGGTGGCGCGGCGGATGCGCTGGCACGTATTTATGCCGAGCAGCTGCGCCAAGATGGAATGGGAAATGTACTGGTAGAGAACAAGCCTGGCGCATCATCGCGACTAGCGTTGGATTTCGTGAAAAAGTCCGTCCCAGATGGGAAAACGATTTTTATCGGCCCCTCGCCGATGTTCACTATTTTTCCACTGACCTATAAAAAACTCAGCTACGATCCAGATAAAGACTTGACTCCAGTAGCACTGCTCACGGACGTGCCCACCGTAGTAGCTACCGCTGTTAATGCCCCTTACAAGACTATGGATGAGTATATTCAATGGCTCAAGCAAAATCCATCACAGGGTAGCCTGGGCTTGGCGTCCATTGGCAGCGCGGGTCATTTGGGTGCGTTTGCCTTGAGTAAGGAGTTGGGCTTGACCGTAACGCCCACGCCTTATCGCGGCGCATCGCCCATGCTGGTTGATGTGGTGGCTGGCACGGTTTCCATGGGTTGGGATGCGGTGGCCAGTATGATGCCTCTGTACCGTGGTGGAAGATTGCATTTTTTGGGCGTGAGTGGCACGCATCGCATCAAGGCTCTGCCAAATGTCCCCACTGCCTTCGAGCAAGGTTATAAACAGTTTGAATACGCAACCAGTTGGTATGGTGCTTATGTGAATAGTGCCACGCCGGAAGCGTCGAGGGCTCGTCTACAGGATGCATTTGTCAAGGCATCACATACCCCGGATGCAGCTAATAAGCTTGAGGCTTTGGGGCTGGAGGTGGTTGGCAAGCCGGGGGTTGATGCCACGGAGCGCATTCTCAAGGAGCGTACTGCATGGAGTCCAATCGTTCGCGCGTCGGGTTTTGAAATGCAAGATTGATTTTTCTAATACTCGGCGATACGCCTTTATCCACAGTTATTGAGCGCGGGCAGGTGCTGCGCCAGACATGGGGCGGCCACAGATACGCCCAGAGTCAAGCTATCGTGTGCGATACAGCGGCCTTCTAGCTGCACACCTGCGACAACTCCTATGCTGTTGGCGTGTGCCAACCAGGCTCTGTGCCGGGCCAACAGACAGGGGTGTAACCGAGTCGTTGCTGCATGGCACACGCAGAGTCGGTGTATACGGTGTCATCGCGGGGCGTGTAGGACGTCCTCTTCGTATTGGGTGGATAAAAGTCATTGATTTTGTGATGCAAAAAAGCATTTCATGAAACTGCGTCACAATGGCGCCGCGCGTCCGCCGAGCGCCGTTTGAGGTGCCGGCGGATGCTTGCAATATCGCCATTCATCACGTACACCAGACTGCTGCGGGACAGGGCGCTCTGCCTTGAGGGGTGCTGCCCCGCACTGCGGAGACCACCATGCCTGAAACCACCGCCAACGCCGACAAACGCGCCTTGCTGCGCAAGGCCGCCCTGGAGTACCACGAGCAGCCCCACCCTGGCAAGATTGCCATTGCCGCCACCAAGCAGATGGTCAACCAGCACGACCTGGCGCTGGCCTACTCGCCCGGCGTGGCCGCGCCCTGCGAGGAGATCGTCAAGGATCCGACGGCAGCCTTCAAGTACACCGCGCGCGGCAACCTCGTGGGTGTCGTGACCAACGGCACGGCGGTGCTGGGGCTGGGCGACATCGGTCCGCTGGCGGGCAAGCCGGTGATGGAGGGCAAGGGGGTTCTGTTCAAGAAGTTCTCGGGCATCGACGTATTCGACATCGAGATCGACGAGAGGGATCCGGACAAGCTCGTCGAGATCATTGCCAGCCTGGAACCCACGTTCGGTGGCATCAACCTCGAAGACATCAAGGCGCCGGACTGCTTCATCGTCGAGCGCAAGCTGCGCGAGCGCATGAAGATTCCGGTCTTCCACGACGATCAGCATGGCACGGCCATCGTCGTCGGCGCGGCCATCCTGAACGGCCTGAAAGTGGCGGGCAAGGACATCGAGAAGGTCAAGCTGGTCGCCTCGGGCGCGGGTGCTGCGGCGCTGGCCTGCCTGGGCCTGCTGGTCAAGCTCGGCCTGCCGCGCGAGAACATCTGGGTGACTGACCTGGCCGGCGTGGTCTGGGAAGGCCGCACCGAGCTGATGGACGAGGACAAGGCGCGCTTTGCGCAGGCGACGGCGCTGCGCACGCTCACCGAAGTGATTGCCGACGCCGACGTGTTTCTGGGCCTGTCCGCCGGCGGCGTGCTCAAAAAAGACATGGTGCGCCAGATGGCGCCGCGCCCGCTCATCTTTGCGCTGGCCAACCCCAACCCCGAGATCACGCCCGACGACGTCAAGGCGGTGCGCGACGACGCCATCATCGCCACCGGCCGCACCGACTACCCCAACCAGGTCAACAACGTCCTGTGCTTCCCGTACATCTTCCGCGGCGCGCTGGACAGCGGCGCGACGACGATCACCGCGGAGATGGAGATTGCCGCGGTGCATGCGATTGCCGAGCTGGCCCAGGCCGAGCAAAGCGAGGTGGTGGCCGCCGCCTACGCCGGCGAGCCGCTGGCGTTCGGGTCTGAATACCTGATCCCCAAGCCGTTCGACCCGCGCCTGATGATGAAGATCGCGCCGGCCGTGGCGCAGGCGGCCATGGACAGCGGCGTGGCGCTGCGCCCGATTGCCGACATGGACGCCTACCGCGATCACCTGCAGACCTTCGTCTACGCGTCGGGCACCATCATGAAGCCCATTTTTGCCGCGGCCAAGCAGGCGCGGGCCAAGCGCGTGGCCTTCAGCGAGGGCGAGGAGGAGCGCGTGCTGCGCGCCGCGCAAATCGTGGTCGACGAGCAACTGGCGCGGCCCACGCTGATCGGGCGCCCGGCCGTCATCGCCCAGCGCATCGAGCAGTTCGGCCTGCGCCTGAAGGAGGAGCTCGACTACGACGTGGTCAACGTCGAGCAGGACGCGCGCTACCGCGACTTCTGGCAGACCTACCACCGGCTGACCGAGCGGCGCGGCGTCACGGTGCCGATCGCCAAGATCGAGCTGCGCCGGCGCCTGACGCTGATCGGCACCATGCTGCTGCACAAGGGCCAGGTCGACGGCCTGATCTGCGGCACCTGGGGCCATACGGCGCACCACCTGCAGTACATCGACCAGGTCATTGGCAAGCGCGCCGGCGCCAACACCTATGCCTGCATGAACGCGCTGCTGCTGCCCGAGCGCCAGGTCTTCCTGGTCGACACCCACGTCAACTACGACCCCACGCCCGAGCAGTTGGCCGAGATCACCGTCATGGCCGCCGAGGAGATCGCGCGCTTTGGCATCAAGCCCAAGGCGGCGCTGCTCTCCCACTCCAACTTCGGCTCCAGCCAGCACCCCAGCGCGGTCAAGATGCGCCAGGCGCTGGCGCTGCTGCGCGAGCAGGCACCGTGGCTGGAGGTCGAGGGCGAGATGCACGGCGACGTGGCGCTCGACGAGAAGGCGCGCCGCGACCTGATGCCCAACAACACGCTGAGCGGCAGCGCCAACCTGCTGGTCATGCCCAACATCGACGCAGCCAACATCGCCTACAACCTGCTCAAGCAGGCAGCCGGTGGCGGCATTGCCATCGGCCCCATGCTGCTGGGCGCGGCGGCGCCGGTGCAGGTGCTCACGCCCAGCGCGACGGTGCGGCGCATCGTCAACATGGTGGCGCTCACGGTTGCCGACGCCACCTTGCCGCGCTGATTACCGGCCCACAGCCCTTGTCGCCATCCCGCCGCCCTGTGGGCCGGGATGGCGCTTTTTTGCCTCATTTTTAGGCAAATGCTTGCATTTAAAGCATATTTTTGTCACACTCACGGGCTGAATTTTGGGTAAACCCTGAGAACCCTTAGAGGTGGTCGATGCTCCAGGCTGTCGCCCGTGCGGCACACAAGACGGGGTGGGTGTGTGCCGTCGCCTGTGCACTGGCCTGGCCTGCTCCCGCCGCTCTGGCCCGCCAGGCGGGCGTTGACGCCGAGGCGTCAGCGCCGATTGCACTGGCGCAATTGCCCGCCCAGGGGCGCACCACCTACCGGCGCATTCTGGCGGGCGGACCCTTCCCTTATGAGAAAGACGGCACCGTGTTCGGCAACCGTGAACGATTGTTGCCGCTCCAGCGCCGGGGGTATTACCTGGAGTACACCGTACGCACGCCCGGCATGCGCAGCAGGGGCGCGCGGCGCATCATCTGTGGAGGTGCGCCACGCACCCCCGACGCCTGCTACTACACCGGCGACCACTACGCCAGCTTTCGCCAGATCAGGCCATAGCCGCGAAAGATCGACGCATGCGTTTTTTAGAGAACCCTCAAGAAAGAGCCACGGAGATGGAAACACCGCTTCGTCAGGATCAGGAACCCTTGTTGCGCGGCGTGCGCAGCAACATCGTGCAGTCGATTCGGGCCTTCCGCGTGCACGACCTGCAGAAGGCTGCGGGCCACATGGGCCACCACTTCCTGTACGCCAACCTGGCACACGCACAAACCAAGCAGGACGTCCTGGAGCTGGTGGCCACGCAGTTCACCTTTCCGGCGCACTTCGGCAAGAACTTCGACGCGCTGTACGACTGCATGACCGACCCGCTGCACAAGAGCGGCCCGCAGCCGGGCTTTGTCGTCGTGCTCGAGCAGATTCCGGTGACGCACAAGTTCGACAAGGAAGCGCGCGAGCAGCTGCTGGACATCTTCCGCGACGCCGCCGACTACTGGGCCGACCGCAAGATCGCGTTCCGCTGTTTCTATTCTTTTCTGTAGCCCGTTGCGCCACCACTGGCCAGACGCAGCGGGCGAACGGGGCGGCCGTCCACGGCGCGTACCCGCAGGCCATCGAGGTCGGCAGCCGCCCGCTGGGCGCGGCGCCCGACGCCGACTCCCAGCTGTCGCCACTGGCGCTGCGCATGAGCAGTCCGTTCAACAGCCGCTACTGGCTGGCTGCCGCCGCGCCCTGATCCGGCGCTGACGCGCCGCCTGCGCCCAGCGCCTGGGCCAGCGCCAGGTATTCGGGCACGGCCACTTCCTCGGCGCGCCGCTGCAGGTCGAACGCGCCGCCAAAACCCCTGCTCTCCAGCCAGCGCCCCAGGCTGTGGCGCAGCAGCTTGCGCCGCTGGCTGAACGCCACCTGCACCAGCTCGGACAGCAGGCCGGCATCCACCTCTGCAGGCGCGGGCCGGGGCAGCATGCGCACCACGGCGCTGTCCACGCGCGGAGGCGGGTCAAAGCTCTCGGGCGGCACGAACAGCACGTCCTCCATCGCATAGCGCCACTGCAGCATCACCGACAGCCGCCCGTAAGCGCTGGTCGCCGGCTGCGCCACCATGCGGTCGATCACCTCTTTCTGCAGCATGAAATGCTGGTCTTGCACCAGGTGTGCAAAGGGCAGCAGGTGAAACAGGATGGGCGTGGAGATGTTGTAGGGCAGGTTGCCGACGATGCGCAGCTGCGCGCTCTGCAACTCGCCGGCCAGCGCGGCAAAGTCCACCTTGAGCACGTCCGACTCGACCACCTGCAGCTGGCCGTGGCGGCGCAGGCGCGCGGCCAGGTCGCGGTCGAGCTCGATTACCGTGAGCCGTCCCAGGCGCTCGACCAGCGGCTGGGTCAGCGCGGCCAGGCCCGGGCCGATCTCCACCATCGGCTGGCCCGGTTGCGGCGCAATCGCGCGCACGATGGCGTCGATGATCGCCGGGTCGCTCAGAAAGTGCTGGCCAAAGCGCTTGCGGGGGATGTGCTTCATGGCTTTGCCGCATGGCGGCAGGCATTGGGCAATTGTTTTGCCGCCGGGCCGCCCCAAGGCAAAACGCGGCCCCACGCACTAGCGAAGCGCAGGGCATGCCTGCGTGTGGGGGCAGGGAGCCACACGCAGTGGGCGGCCGTGGGGGTCATGTTCACTGTGGGGGCTCGCGGTACTCGACGTAGGCGCGCGCGCGCGCTTCCTGCATCCAGTTGCGCCAGGCCTCGTCGAGCTTTTTCTCGCGCACCACGTCGCGCACCATGTCGCGCTGCTGGCGCTGGGTGAGCTTGACCTCGCGGCGCGCGATCAGCTCGATCAGGTGCACGCCAAAGCGCGTGGCCACCGGCTCGCTGATCTGGCCCGGCTGCAGCGAGTCCAGCACCTGCTCGAACTCGGGCACGTAGCGCCCGGGCAGGGCCCAGCCCAGGTCGCCGCCCTCGGCCGCGCTGCCGTCCTGCGAATACTCGCGCGCCAGCTGCTCGAACGTCGCCTGGTGGCGCACGATGCGCTCGCGCAGCTCCATCAGCTCCTGCGCCGCCTGGCGCTCGCTGCGCCCGGGCTGGGCGCGCAGCAGGATGTGGCGCGCGTGGTTTTCCTCGGCCATGCTCATCAGGCCGGCCTGCTCCTTGTTGATGAGCTTGAGGATGTGCAGGCCCGCCGGCGAGCGCACCGGGCCGACGACGCCGCCCACGGCCGTGCCGGCCAGCGCGTCGGTGAACAGCTGCGGATAACGGTCGGCCGGACGCATGCCCATCACGCCGCCCTGGGCCGCGTCGGGCGCCTGCGAGTACTGCTGCGCCAGTTCCTGCCAGTTGCCGCCGGCCTTGATCTTGGCCAGCACCTCCTGGGCGATCGCCTGGCGCTCGGCCAGTTGCGCGGGCGTGGCGTTCTCGGGCACCCCAATCAGGATGTTGCCGATGTTGAGCTCCAGCGCCTGCGTGGCCGGCGCCTGCTTTTGCTCGCGCAGGTACTGGTCGACGTCCAGGTCGCTCACGCGCACGCGCGACTCCACGTCGCGCTCGCGCACGCGCAGCATCAGGAGCTGATTGCGCAGCTCCTCGCGGAACGCGCTGGCGCTGATGCCGTCTTCGGCCAGGCGCTGGTGCATCGTGGCCACCGACACGCCGTTTTGCCGCGCGACTGACTGCTCGGCCTGGTCGACCGCGAAGTCGTCGACCTTCAGGCCCATCTCGTGGCCGGTCTGGATCTGGATTTTTTCCTGGATCAGGTGCTCCAGCACCTGCTGCACCAGCACCTCGTGCGACGGGGGCGTGGCGCCCTCGTTGCGCAGTTGCGAGAGCGTGCGCTCGATGCGCCGCTGCACCTCGTTGTTGGTGATCGGGTCGGAGTTGACGACGGCGACGATGAAGTCGGCCTGGCGCGGCGCGCCGTCCTTGGCGGAGGGCAGCGTGGTGACGGCCGCCGGCAGGCGGGTCAGGCCGCTGGCTGCCGAGGGCTTGAGGCCCTGGGCGCCAGCGCCCAGCGGCGCCAGCAGCGCGGCGCTGACCAGGGCGGCCAGCGCGGCCGGGCGAAAGAGGGGACGGGTCATCGCGGTGTGTGAGCGCAGGAGAGCTGCCATGGCTGGAAAAGGCGGATCTTACGGTGCGGGCCGGTCGGCCCCCAGCGTCTGGTAATTGGGAATGTGCTGGCGCAGGCTGTCGAGCGGGTTGGAGCCCAGCGACAGGCGCGAGAAGCCCGAGAACTCCAGCTGCACCAGGATGCGGGTGTTGGACGCCTGGTCGGCGCGCTGCAGTCGTTCGAGCACGACGCGCCCGATCCAGCAGCAACTCTCGTACTCCAGACCGACGACGGTGTCGACCAGCTTGTGCTCCAGCAGGCTGTAGTTCAGCCGCCCGACGCTGAACCAGCGCCCGGCCTCGCGCGTGGGGCCGCTGCGCCTGTCGCCCCACAGGTCGCCTATGGGCCACTGCCACGCCACGTCCAGCTGCTCGTTGGGCTCGGTGATCAGGTCGCTGATCTTGTTCATCCGGTAGGCGGCGCTCACCGTGCGGTATTTGCTGGGCGTGTAGCGCGCCGCCAGCGTCGAGCGCTCGGACTTGCGCGTCTTTGGGTTGTATTGCACGAAGGCATCCATGCCCCACTGCGGCGTCCAGTTCAGGCCCGCGCCCAGCAGCACGTCCGAGACGCGCTCGCGCGCGGCCAGCGCGCCGGGCATCGCCACGCGCTGGTCGCTGTTGCGCAGGCGCTGGGCAATCGCAAAGCGCGCTGCCTCGGCGCCGGTGTCCGCGTCCAGCAGGCGGCTGGTCACGCCCAGCGTCAGCAGGTTGTTGTCGGCAATGCGGTCGTTGCCGCTGAAGCTGTTTTCGGTGTAGATCGACGCGAAGTTGAAGTCCTGCAGCGCCGTGTCGTACACCGGCAGCATGCTCTGGTCGCGGTACGGCGTGTAGGTGTAGAAGGCGCGCGGCTCCAGCGTCTGCGTCAGGCTGCGGCCCAGCAGGCGGGTGTCGCGCTCGAACACCAGGCCCGAGTCCAGGCTGAACGTGGGCAGCGTGCGGCTGGCGCTGCGCTGGCCGCTCGTCAGCGGCGTGTCGAAGCTGTAGTGCGTGGCGTGCAGCTGCAGGCGTGGCGTGATGAAGCCCGCCGGCGCCAGGAACGGGCGGCTGACCTGCGCCACCATGAAGCTGCGCTGCGTGTTGGGCTGGTGGATGTAGTCGCGGTCGGCAATGAAGTGCGTGTAGTTGGTCTGCACGCTCATGTCCAGCCCGCCGCCGATTTCCTGCGGGCGCCACTGCCAGTCCAGCTGCGGCGCCATGTCGTACGGCGGGGTAATGGGCGCGCTCACGTCCTGCAGCGTCTGCCATTTGAGGGTGCGCACGCTCACCGCGTGGTCGCCGCGTGCCCAGCTCAGGCGGGCGTCGCCGGGCAGCAGGCGCTGGGCCGTGGTGTCGGTGTAATAGCTCTCGCCGCGCAGCGGAAAGTCGCGCCAGTAGTTGTCGTCGCTCACCCGGCGCAGATTCACTGCCAGGCGCAGGTCGCCCACCGGGCTGGCAAACAGGTCGTCGTGCTTGATGCCCAGCGACCAGCGGTCACGCTCGCGCAATTTGTCGTTCGGCATATAGCTGGCCGACAACTCGCCGCTGTAGCTGGGCTCCAGGTAGCGAAAGCTCCCGTCCAGCGCCACGCCGCGGCGCGCCATCAGCGTGGGCGCAATCGTTGCGTCGCGGTTGGGCGCGATGTTCCAGTAGTAGGGCTGGGTGTATTGCAGGCCGCTCAGGCTGTCCATGCCAATGGTGGGCGGCAGCAGGCCGCTCTTGCGCCGATCTGACAGCGGAAAGCTGATGCCCGGCAGCGGCAGGATGGGCACGCCCTTGAATTCCAGCACGCCGCCCTCGGCGCGGCCCACGTCCTCGGCCTGGTCCAGGTGCAGCGCGTCGGCGCGCAGTATCCAGTCGGGGCGCCAGTGGGCGTCGTCCTCATCGCGCTGGCAGGTGGTGTACGTGCCCTGGTGAACGACCGAGCGGTCGCGGTCGATGAAGTCCACGCGGCTCGATTCGCCGTGCGCCTGCGTCTCGTGCAGGCGGTAGTTCACGTCGGTGAAAAAGCCGCTGTAGGCGTCCACCTGCAGGTCCAGCAGCGTGCCCTGATACAGATTGCCCTCGCGCAGCACGCTGACGTTGCCCTCTGCGCGCGCGCGGTCGGCCGGCACGTCATAGGTCATGCGGTCGGCGCGAATCGTCGTGTCGCCGCGCTGCAGTTCGGCGTGGCCTTCTATCGTCGCCTCGATGTCGCTCTGGCCGGTGATGCGGTCGCCACTGACGTAGACAGGCAGGCCCTTGGCAGGCGCCGGTGCCGCGGCGCGCGGCGCCTGGGCCTGGCTGGCCAGCGGCAGGCCCAGCAGCGCGGCGGCAAGCAGTCGCAGGCAGGCGACCTTGGGAGCCAAGGACGGGGTGGATAGCGAAGACAAACGAAAATTTCCGAAGGGACAGTAAAGCGGTGCGGCCGGCGCCGCGCGGCATTTTCGCACCCGCTGCGACCCGCATTTGCGGGCAGGGCGGGTTTGTAGAATCGCGATTATCCATGAGCCCTTCTCTCCACTCCCCCTCCACGCCCGCCGCGCAGACCGTCTCCTGGGACGACGCCCGGCGTCACGCCGCCTTTGATGCCTGGCTCGCGCGCGTGGGCGCAGCCCACGGCCTGCAGCCGGCGACTTTGCGCCCCGCATCGGCCGACGCCAGCTTTCGCCGCTACCTGCGCATCGACAACGCCCAGGGCGAGAGCCTGATCGTGATGGACGCGCCGCCCGCCAACGAGGACTGCCGCCCCTTCGTCCACGTGCAGGCGCTGATGCAGGGCGCCGGCCTGCGCGTGCCCGAAATCCTGGACTGGGACGAGGCGCAGGGCTTCATGCTGCTCACCGACCTGGGCGCGCAGACGGCCATCGAGCAGCTTGACCCCACCCGCCCGCAGGACGCCTTTGCCTGGTACGCCCAGGCGCTGGACATCCTGATCGACTGGCAAAAAGCCAGCCAGCCGGGCGCGCTGCCCGCCTATGACGAGGCGCTGCTGCGCCGCGAGCTGCAGCTGTTTCCCGACTGGTACCTCGCGCGCCACCGCCAGGTGCAGCTCGACGAAGTGCAGCAGGTGGTGCTGGCCAAGGCGTTCAGCACCATCGTCGCGCACAACCTGGCCACTCCCAGCGTCTACGTGCACCGCGACTTCATGATGCGCAACCTGATGGTCGGCGAAGGTGGCCGCCTGGGCGTCATCGACTTCCAGGACGCGGTCTGCGGCCCCATCACCTACGACATCGCCAGCCTGATGCGCGACGCCTTCATCAGCTGGGAGGAAGACTTCGTCATCGACCTCACCGTGCGCTACTGGGAAAAGGCCCGCAAGGCCGGCCTGCTGGGCGCGGCCAGCAGCCACGGCTGGGGCGCTGACTTTGGCGAGTTCTACCGCGCCGTCGACTGGATGGCGCTGCAGCGCCACCTCAAGGTGGCCGGCATCTTCGCCCGCCTGACGCTGCGCGACGGCAAGCCCAAATACCTGGCCGACGCGCCGCGCTTCATCGGCTACATCCGCGCCACCTGCGCGCGCTACCGTGAGCTCGCACCGCTTTTGCACCTGGTCGACCAGATCGAAGGCACGCAGGCGGCAGCAGGCTATGCCTTTGGCCGCATGTAGGCGAAAGCTGCTGCCGGTCGTTTTCTCCTTCCCCCTCTGGGGGAAGGCAGGGATGGGGGCAAGCCGGCTCCTGTCCATCGGCGCCGCAGGCCCCCACCCCAACCCTCCCCCACAGGGGGAGGAAGCGAGATATTGAAACCCCCGCCTCCACCATGCCCCGCCTCCACTGCCCTCTGCCCCTGGCCCCTGGCGCGCAGATCGACCTGCCCACCGAGGCCGCGCGCCATGTGCAGGTGCTGCGCCTGCAGCCCGGCGCGGCGCTCACCCTGTTCAACGGCGCCGGCGGTGAATGGGACGCCACCGTCACCCGCATGGGCCGCAGCGACGTGCAGGTCGAAGTGGGCGCGCACCACGCCATCGAGCGCGAGGCGGCGCGCGCCGTCCACCTGATCGTCGGCATGCCGGCCAACGAGCGCATGGACTGGCTGGTCGAAAAAGCCACCGAGCTGGGCGCCGCCAGCATCCAGCCCGTGGCCACCGCGCGCAGCGTGCTGCGCCTGGAGGGCGAGCGCGCCGCCAAGCGCCAGACGCGCTGGCAGGCCATCGCCGTCGCCGCGTGCGAGCAGTGCGGCAGAAACCGCGTGCCCAGCGTGCACGCGCCGCTGGCGCTGGCCGACTGGCTGCGTGGCGCACCCGGCCAGGGCAGGCGCCTGCTGCTGTCGCTGCGCCCGGGCAGCCAGCCACTGCGCCAGGCCGCGGGCGACGCCCAGGCGGTCTGGGTGCTGCATGGCCCCGAAGGCGGCCTGACGGCGCAGGAGGAAGACACGGCACTGGCCGCCGGCTTTGCCCCCGCCAGCCTGGGCGCGCGCGTGCTGCGCGCCGAAACGGCGTCCGTCGCGGCGCTGAGCATGCTGGGGTTGGACTGATGGCCCACGCACCGGTCGAGCCTGCCGACGACGACCTGGCCAGTGGCGGCGGCAGCGGCAGCGGCGTAGGGGCCATCGCCGACTTTTTTCGCGACGCCGACGCCGCGCAGGACTCGCCCCTGCTGTGGCGCCTCACGCACCAGCAGCCGCTGGTCCACGCGCTCAGCGGCCTGTTCCACGGCCCGGCCGCGCTGGTACAGCTGCGCCTGTGGGTGTTTCTGCAGCTGGCCAGCCAGGGCGAGGCGCTGCTGGCGCGCGAGCGCATTGCCGAGCTTTTTCATGCGCTGCGCCCCGAGGCGCTGGAGACCGTGCTCAAGCGTCTGCGCGACGTGGGCCTGCTCGCCTGGGACGAAACCCAGCGCGCCTACCACCTGCCAGCCCTCGCCCAGCGCGTGGCCGGCGTGCTGGCGCCGCTCACGGCCCAGGCGAGCGAGGACGACGCCGACGGCGGCGAACTCGCAGCCCTGCTCGGCCAGGTGGTCGGCGCCAACCAGCTGGGCAGCGTCGACGCTGGCCAGGTGCAGCTGCTGCACGCGCAGCTGGCGCGCCTGCACGGCGAATTTGCCGACGCGATCGCCAGCGGCTCGGAATTTCGCCTGCGCGAAGCGCGCAAGCGCTACGACCGCGCCGCCACCCTGATCGATCGTGCGTCGGAGGCGATTGCCGCCATCATCGGCGGCAGCCGCGGCCACATCCAGCTCGAACGCGCCGCGCGCGGCCTGGGCCAGGCGCAGTCGCGCCTCTTGGCCATGGCCAGCCAGTTCAACCGCGCGCTGCAGCAAATGGATCGCCAGCGCGTGACGCTGGGCACCACCGGCCTGACGAGCACCGACGTCAAGCGCTGGCTGCAGGCCGCGCCCGCGCTGCACCAACTGCTGGCCGGCGCCCTGGCCCGGCCCACGGTCGTCGCGGCGCTGGCGCCGCACGAGCTGCTGGACGTGACCGAGGCCGAATTCGAGCGCGACCGCCCCGCGCCCGAACAGGCCGAGGAACTACCCAGCGCCCAGGACGCGCCCGCCGGCACGCTTGCCGCCGTGGCCCTGCCGCGCGAGCTGGGTGACCTGAACGATTTGCTCAGCCGCTGGGCCATGGAGCCCGCGCCAGACGGTGCGGCGCGCAGCGTGCAGGACGCGCTGCTTGGCCCCATCCCCGGCGCCACGCGCTACGCCCAACTGGCCTACAAGGCGCAGCTGCTGCCGCTGCTGGGCGACCCCCAGGCCCAGGTGCTGCCCGGCGCCACCGGCGCCCTGGCGCGCCAGCCCTGGCGCGTCCAGTGGCAGGCCGAGGCCGAAGCCGTCGACCACCACCAGATCGAGCTGCTCAGCTGCGGCCAGCTGTTGCCCACTTCTCTGTCTCCCTCCCCCTTTGGGGGAGGGCAGGGGTGGGGGCCAGCGACGCCCGCAGCGCCAGGCCGGCCAGACACCGGCGCTCCCACCAAGGAATCAAAGAATGGATGACGCCGCCCTGCTCATCGCCGAACTGCTCACCCGCCGCTGGCTGCCGCGCAACCACCGCCTGGTCAAGCGCGCGCTGGTCGACGCCGAGCTGTTCGCCCAGGTCGAGCAGCGCCTGGCCCAATGCGGCCTGCGCTGGATGGACAGCATCTACGCCGACCACGTCAGCGTCGCCCTGCTCCCCGCCGCGCAAAACGCCGCGCTGGGCGAGGCCGGCATCAACGCCAACAACAACCTGGAGCTGCCGCGCGACGGCCAGGCGCTGCTCATCGTGCTGTGGGCGCTCATCGTTTTACCGAAGCGCGAGCGCCAGACCAGCCGCCAGAGCATCGACGGCGAGCAGCAAAGCGACTTCTTCCCCGGAGCCAAGCCCCTGCCCGGCGCCGCCAGCGCCAGCCCCGTGCTGTCGTACAAGGCGCTGCTGGAAGACTACGGCCCGCAGCTGGGCAAAAAGCTGCGCCTGGACGCCAACCTGAAGCTGCTCGAACGCCACGGCTTCATCCTGCGCCGCCAGGACGAAATCGCCGAAGGGCCGCTGCTGGACGTGCTGCTCGACTACGACGTGCTGGCCCCGCGCATCCTGGACGGTGCGCTGGCGGATGTGCTGCTGCGCGAACGGGCGGCTGCCGATCTCCTTCCCCCTCTGGGGGAAGGCAAGGATGGGGGCTCGGCCGGTGCGGTCCCTGTCTAGGAAAGTGCCGACGAAAAGCCGTAGTCTCCTGTCAAGTCACAACGAGGAGGACAACATGGCCGAACTGCTGGACGAAATCCACCCCGGCGAGATTTTGCTGGAGGACTTCATGAAGCCCATGGGCATCACCGCGCGCCAACTGGCGGCGGACATCGACGTGCCCCCCAGCCGCATCAGCGAGCTGGTCAACGGCAAGCGTCCCATTACCGCCGACACGGCCCTGCGGCTGGGCCTGTTCTTCAACATGGAGCCGCGCTTCTGGATGAACCTGCAAACCGAGTACGACATGCGCGTGACCGACCGTGCCCTGCACGACAAAATCGCCGCCAGGATCCGCGTCTTCCAACCGCATGCTGCGGTGTGAATATGGGGCTTTTTGCCGCTTCCAGGAAAAGCCCATGTGAACCAGGTTCACGCAAGGCAATTTCCATGTGCCCAAGCGCACAGGCGGGTTGACCCATCCGGGGTGCGCCGACCGAACACCCGTCCGCCGGCAGTGGTTACAAGGCATCCAGCGGACTCAAAACACCCCGCCCGCCTTTGTTGAGGACATGTGTGTAGATCATGGTGGTGCTCACGTCCTTGTGGCCCAGTAGCTCCTGCACCGTGCGAATGTCGTAGCCCGCCTGCAGCATGTGGGTGGCAAACGAATGCCGCAGCACGTGCGGCGTGCAGGGCTTGTCGATGCCCGCGCGCCGTGCGGCCAGTGCTACCGCCTTCTGCACCGACTGCTCCAGCAGATGGTGACGCCGCTCCACGCCCGAGCGTGGATCCACTGACCGCACCGCGCTCGGAAACACATACTGCCAGCCCCAGGCCGTGGCGGCATTCGGGTACTTGACGGCCAGCGCATCGGGCAGCCACACCGCGCCCATGCCCGCATCCAGATCCTTGTGGTGCAGCGCGCGGGCGCGCTCCATCTGCGCGCGTAGCGGCGCAATCAGGTTTTCGGGCAGCACCGTCACCCGATCCTTGTTGCCCTTCCCCTGGCGCACGATCAGCTCGCGCCGCTCAAACTCCACATCCTTCACGCGCAGGCGCAGCGCCTCCAGAATCCGCATGCCCGTGCCGTACAGCAGCGAGGCGACCAGCCACTGCGTGCCCTGCAACTGCAGCAGCAGTTCACGCACCTCGCGCTGCGTCAGCACCACCGGCAGGCGCCGCGCCTTCTTGGCCGAAACCACCTCATCCAACCAGGGCAGGTCTTGCTGCAAAACCTGCTTATAGAGAAACAGAATGGCGGCCTTGGCCTGGTTCTGTGTGGAAGCGGACACGTTGCGCTCCACGGCCAGATGCGTCAGAAAGGCCGTCACCTCCGGCGCCCCCATCTCGCGCGGATGGCGCTTGCCGTGAAACAGAATGAAGCGGCGCGCCCAATCCACATAAGCCTGCTCGGTACGGATGGAATAGTGCAGCACACGGATGCGCTGGCGCAGTTGTTCCAGCAACTTGGGCGGCTGCGGTGCGGCGGGGGTGGGTGCAACGGAGGACACGTCCATCTGCAAAATTTTAGGCGGTCTAAATCGAGGTGGGCATAGGATAAGCTGGGGCAGTTGCATTGCGCGCTTGACTTAGATCGCATCAGATCGATAGCATGCGGTGATCTAAATCTAGTTGGGCCGCAGCGAAAGGGCGCGGCTTGTCAGGGCACGCACTTCCGACTCTTTCAGCGCCCCCGGCACGCTAGCCCATGTGTGGATCACGCGCAGTGCGGTGGCCATACCTTCCGCGTTCCGGCTTGCCGCTTCCCACGCCACCCATGCCGAATGCGCGCCCATGTACTTGTAGCCGCCGTTTCCGTCCCGCTCCACCGATTTTGGTGTCTTCCAGTCATCGGAATACCACTTTTCAAAAGCGATGCGGATCGTCGGGTCAGCCGTCATATCCATCTCTCCGGGCCAGCGGCCCAACAATTCATTCAAGCCGACGCCGCTTCGCGGCGCGGCTTAACAGGCGTGGTTAGGTGCAACATCTCGCCAGCCATAGGCCACTTTTGCTAAATCAGCCTCGTTGTAGTTTTGTGCGTGATATTCATCGTGCCTGCGCCTTACAATAGCCTCAACTTCATCGGCTATCGCATTTGGGCAATGCTTCCAACAGCCATGAATTCCTCCGGCCCACAACTCGCTATTTTTTGGCAGCAATGTCCTATTTTGGTTAAATAGCTGGTGTAGTTCTTCTCTTAAGCCAGTCATGTGTGTTCGCAGTTTTCCGTAACAAAACATTCGCAGTCCCCGCTCTGACCAAAAAACTGTGCTGTTTTTTTTGTTGGTCTTTCTGGTTAGCGTAGGTTCGCCCTCGTACTTTGCATTCATTCTGCTTCCTTTCAAAAATCAGTCCTAACGTTGCGCTCAAGCCGACCCGCAGGCGGGCGGCTTATCTTGGGCGTTAGATGATTTGCACCGTTCGACGTCATGGATCACCACGCGCCG
>PGEI01000054.1 GCA_002894305.1 Comamonadaceae bacterium CD01 | reverse complement strand
TACGCCGGCGGTGGATTGTCCGTTTACACAAAATTCTGCACACCCTCGACCACCGGATTCCGGGACGGCCACCTGATGAGCTCGAGATGATGGCAACTGGGCCACTTTGCCCCTGAGAGCCCAAAACACCCTGATTTGCCCAGTTCCGACAATGAGTTGAGAACTGAAACGGGCTAACCCCCAATAAGTCGAGAACTGGAGAACTAGGCTTGAATGGCAACGAGTTGCCTTCGCCCGCTACTCTCATCGGCGACAGGAGCGCCTCGTTCATCCAGAAGCCACTCCTGCGCTGACTCCTTAAATAGCAACTCCCCTGTCACAGGCTCTTCTCGTTCATCGGGAAGCCACACTTCGCTGACATCTGTCAGCTTCCACCCCCCTGCATCGCCTGTGGGCCTCATCCACTGGAGACCAACGACCTTGGCGCCCTCGAGTCCTCCCAGCACTCCCCGGAGCGTGGTCACCCACGACACCAACGTCGTCTGGTAAATCGTCGACTTCTCTTCCTCATGTGCCGTTGTCAGAACAAACCAAGCCGACCCGGTGGAGAGGGACACGGCCTGCAGACAGGCCCCGCCTTTAGGCAACAGACTTTTCGGCACCGGCACCTCAAAGTGCGGTGAAGTCATGAACATACGTGCTCCGTTTGAACGTAAATTCCTGATTGTGACTTAAAAGCGGCTGACTTAAAAGCGGCATGGCCAGAGACTCTGTATCCGTGTCCACCACGCCGCAGAAACCGCCCGCTCACCACCACGCCGCTCGCGCGCTTCTTGCCGAGAACGTCGTGCGTATGCGTAACGAGCGGGGAATGAGTCAAGAAGCGCTTGCCTTTGAAGCGGGCCTACATCGCACCTTCGTCGCTCACGTTGAGCGACAAGCGCGAAACATCTCTCTCGACAACATCGAACGCCTTGCCATGGCGCTCAACGTCCCTGTCGGGGAGCTTCTTCGTCAGCCAGACCCGGCCCACTCGTAGGAAGCGTCTCCTTCGTAGAGGTCTTTTTCGAGCCGCCAGCAGCACCCTGCCCATCGGGTGCCTTTTTGAGGGCACGCCGGCGCGTCGCCTTCCCTAGTTCCGCCTTGTACAGGTCCACTGCGTCGTCAGACAGGTCCAGGCTGACACCGATTGCCATACGCTTGAGCAGTTCTAGGACTTTCCCCATCTGCACTGTGGGTTTACCGTTTTCTAAGTCCGTCATGAACTGCTTACTCACGCCTGCGATAAGGGCGAAGTCGTCGATGCGTATGCCTGCGCGCTTGCGCATCGTGCGAATGGCAACGCCTGCATCATGGACAGAAGTGAGTGGAACCAGCATAAATATTCCTACGTATGCAGGAATATCTTCTCAAGTCACGCAATCCGTCAAGAAAATTCCTTGCTTCGTAGGAATATTCTCATATCGACAGACTCCGAACTTCACATTTCCTATGATGCCAGGAATAAAAAACGTTCTCCCGCTGCGCCAACAGCTTCAGCCCCGTCACCCTCGGCGGGGATAAGCCACACCCGCCTCCAAACAACCAATGCCCTTCCACACTGCCCTCGCATCGACTCGTTTACAGCTGGCCCTTCTTGTCGTGCTGACGCTCACCAACATCAGCCTTCCCATCGATGCCTGGGCTCGCTCGCATCAGTTCGACAGCACAGCACAACTAACGCCACAGCCCACCAGCTTCGCACAGTGCCCGCAGTTCTTTGCCAACGGCCGGCCACCCGCTCTCTCGCCCCGTCCGCAACTGCGGGAGCTTTGCTACGAAGCGTTTGCTGTGCTGCACAGCGGCACGACCAGGACACCGGTGTTTGTTGCGCAGCGGCTCAATCGCCAAAGCATCGAGGACGCGGACGAAAAGCGCGCCAAGCGATTCTTTGCCGACGCACGGCTGCCTAGCAGCGAGCGCGCAGAGTTGGAGGACTACAAAAACTCCGGCTACAGCCGCGGCCACATGGCTCCTGCTGGGGATATGCCCACCCCGTCTGCGATGGTCCAGAGCTTCAGCCTAGCCAACGTCGTACCTCAAGACGCCCAGCACAACAGCGGCGCATGGGCAAAGATTGAGCAGGACACGCGGCACTATGTTCGGCGTGCGAAAGGGGACGTGTTCGTCATCACTGGGCCGGTGTTCGCCGACGATGCGCCTGGGGTGGGTGCCAATCGAGTCAGGGTGCCGGCATACCTGTACAAGCTCGTCTATGACGCGACGACTCATCGTGCGTGGGCGCATTGGCAACAGAACCGGGAAGGTGCGACCGTGAGTCGACCCATCAGTTACGGAGAATTGGTGAAGCGAACCGGGGTTGAGTTTTTGCCCGGAATCCTGGTGCAACACTGAGCGAACACAGAGGACAAGTTCTCGCATATGTCTCAGCGCCCTCAGAACACTCTCGCTTGATGAAGACCCAAAATTTCCGCTTGTGAAGTTTTGTAAGCCGTTTCTATAATGCACGCAGTCGCAACGACTTACCTGACGAGCTCTCTGCAGCTCCGATGGCTTAGCGAGTCAGTACTCGCAGCTCGACACTAATGTGTGGTCGAGCAAGCAGCGAAAAGCTGCCTTCCGCATAGCGTGAAGAACCAGGCAACGTGTCCCATTGTGGCCGTTGGACAAGTGTGCCCACATTCTGTCTGGTTCTTTCACAAATCGCGCACAGCAAATCAACGGCATCCCTGCTAGCACCAGACCCGGTTGCTCTGCTGTACACCAACTCTGCACGACGTCCGTACTAGCCAGACCTGAATGCTCCGGCTCGGCACGCGACTTTGCTGGGAGTTAGATGCCCGCGCAAGCATGCCTCTCCCCGATAGCACCCTCGTCCCAAGACTGGTCGGCTGACCTGCTCGGGGCAACTTTGCAAACACCACTCCAAATACCAACGTCACGGCTTTGCCCGGGCGATTACGGCCGCTATGGCCAAAAGGAAAACAAAATGAATCCCCAAACTCCTCACATCTCGAACACCAACTCGACCAAAGCACTTCAACTCGCAGCAACGGCGAAAAGCAATGCATTGATGTACGCCGTACTTGCCACGGCCATATCCCGCGATGAGAACGTCGAAGTCATGTGCAAGAGCCTTGAAATGCGATACGGGCAGATTCGCCTGTTTGCCGCAAGTGACCACGACTTAGCGCAGCAGATGCCTGAGTTCTACCGGGCTTGCGCCACATACATCGGCTGCTCAGCACTCACCGCGAAAATCCTCGCTGGTGCTCTCCGCGCTGATGACGTGACCGGCGGGGAGCCTGACGGCGAAGAGATTTGGCAAAAAGCTAGCAAGGCAGCGGACAAACTTGTAATCTGGGCTCTTCAGGTATTCGCAGAATCTGAGCCCTCGATGCAGACGTACCAAATACCTTTGGGTACCGCTCCACTCGTACGTCAATCTTGAGCTTCTCGGCTTGGCAGCTGAGTTGTTACCATCTGCCAAGTCTGGTGGCAAAACACCTACAGATGTTTGATAAAGGGGCGCATCGTGACCATCCACACCTTCACCAGCCGCGAGTTCAATCAAGACGTGTCTGCTGCAAAGAAGGCCGCGCTGGACGGCCCCGTATTCGTCACTGAGCGGGGCAAGCCGGCCCATGTGCTGCTGAGCATTAACGATTATCTGCGCCTGACCAACAAGGGCGCTTCAATCGTTGAGCTGCTGAGCATGCCTGCGGCGGCTGACATCGAGTTCGAGCCGCCCAAGGCCAGCTTGAGGTTCAAGCCGGCGGACTTTTGCTGATGTGCATTCTCGGCACCAACGTCGCTAGTGAGCTGCACAATCCATGTACTTAGCAACGCCGGAATAAAGAATAGCAATAAAGATAGGCGCTCAAAGCGATTTCCGCCAGGCTCACGACCCACCCGATTTAGTCGCGGCCGGAAAAGGGAAAGTCCCGCCTTTTGAGCAAGGCTCAGTCCTCTGACCCGCGTGAGGCCTCTCGTTTTCAATACGTTTCGGTGACAGCGCCTAATTCTTTGGGATGAAATTTGATTGAAAAACTTGAACGCTTGATTGAGCGGTCTTTCGACCTTCACGAGACAATTTATGGACATGTAGAGTCGCTGGAGCCAGCCCCACTCCCGCGGGCTGACATCGCGTTCGACGCAGGGCTGTTAGCGCTGGAGCACGCGACCGCCGCACTTGAACTGATTGACAGTGGGCGCGTCATTTCCGCGTTTGCTTTGATGCGACCTCAATTTGAAAGCTTGGTTCGAGGCGTTTGGCTGGCACATGCTGCAAGCGATTTGTGGGTAGAAAAGCTCTCGCAACCATTAACGCTTGCTGCTCAGCGCCAAGCGAATGAAGGGCCGATGCTTGCTGAAATGCTGAAGCAACTCGAGACTTGCCCTGACGCTCCGGCTCACATCGTTGCACAACTCAAAGAGTACCGTGACGTGTCTTGGAAGGTACTGAACAGCTTCAATCACGGCGGTATTCACCCGTTGAGCAGGAGCATCAGCGGATACCCGCCCAAGCTTATTTATGACGCACTGAGAAATTCAAATGCAGTACTCGCGCTGACCACGCAGCTGTTGTCCATCATGTCTGGTGACGAGAAAAACATGAGCCCGGTAAGGCGCATCCATTCAGAATTCGCTGACTGCTTGCCCATTATTCACGGCTCCTCACGCTAACACGCTGCGCGAGCACTAGCTGCCCGGCGGCAACGTAGTTGTTAACCGTCCGAGGCATTACGTGGAGCAGCTGCGCAAGCTGCTGCTTGGTCAGATATTCGTCCAACTGGGATGTTGACGAACCAAGTGTTATGGCAGTGTCGGTCTTCTTCGGCTTCGTGCTCATTCCCGTCGTTTCACGAGTCTTCAATGAGCAGTGAAGAGACGACTTTTATCTGATATCTGGTACCGCCGGCGCTGAAGATGCGGCCTGGCAACCGAAGGCGCGCGAGGCAAAAAAGAGGGGGCGAGAAGAGAAAGCGGCAATCCAAACACACAGACCTGAAGCTATCGGGTGATTAGTCGCTCATTGCACGATGAAAGAAGAGTTCCTGTCTTTCACGCTCCTTCTCGGTATTTCATGGGTGGTCATGAAAGAAGAGTTCCTGAGATTGGAGTTTTCCTCAACGCCGACAAGGACTTACGCCACCCCCTCTCTTTACTGGTCTTTCGTGTTGTATCTGCCTGCCGAGGGGAAAACTCCCTCTCCGGCTCGCGGCACATGCGATGTCCAACCCCTGCCTTCCGTCGGCCCCTACGACGCGGCTGCAAAACCCCGACAGAGCCCCGTGCCGCCCAAGCTCAGGAGTTTCAATCAGTTGATTTGAGAAGAGTGCCAACCTGGGCCAGCCGTCTTTTGAAACCTGGGTGCACCGCTGAAGCGGTAAAGGCGGTTTCCAGGGACGGACCACTTGAAAGTCCTCGGCAACCACAGAGCCCGCCACCTACGCCAATTTGCCGATACAGATTCGGCATGAGACTCACGGCTCACTACTGGCTGTTGTCCGCCAGAAGCCGCCTCGCCTCATCTTCATTGGGTAGAAGTTCTTGCGCGGCCCCCACCTGCTTTGATGTCTCAGAACGAAAAACCCTTTTTCTTGGACAGCGCCTCGAGTGCTGCGCCTTGCTGCAGCATTAAGGCAGAAATAGACTTCAGCTCCTTGCGCATGTCGGCCATCTCCTGCCCCCTCATCGCCTCGAGTTCGTTCTGAATCCCTTGTAGTGCTGTTGACTGTCGTTCCCCCGAGCCTTTGAGCGCGGTAGCGACAACTTCAAAGGCCTTTCCCGTCGCCCCGATGCTTTTCTCCGACCATTGTTCGGTACTGACGATGCGCTTTTCCATTCCGTCCAACTTGGCGAGCAGTTCCGAACGCAACGCATAGACCGACGCATTGACCTTTTCCTGAGCCTCAAACATTCTGCTTGAATCCTCTCGGAGCTCCTTGAAAACGGCATCATTTGAAGCTCGGAACTGTTGAATCAATTCATCTATTTTCGAAGTGGATTCTCGAAAAGCCTTCAGGTCGTTGCGACTCCCGGCGATGTCACTGGTTAGCGCATCAACCGTCTTCCCGACATCTGACCGCTCAATTCGTTCAACAATCGCCGGAATGCCATCCCTGAGCGCCTCAACTTTGCTAGTCGCAGCAATAACGCGTTGCTCGACGGCTTCAGCCTTCGTGAGAACTGCAGAAAGCCCCGTCGGAATCTTCGCAATTTGCACGGCCACTTGCTCCAAAGTATCTGCCAGCCCCTTCAAGCGTACAGAAGAGCCTTGTTGTTGCGCGAGGGTTGCTTTGAGCGCTTGAAGTTGCTCGGCGGCCTCGATGAAGATTTCCATTTCCTTTTCCACAAATGCGCTCCAAAGGTCTAGATTTGAAATTCTGGGAAGCCTTGCTGAGCAACAGCAAGCATTTCATTTACGACGCTCATCCGGGATATGGGGTCTTTACCTGCATGCGATAGTGCAAATCTCGCACCGAAATGCGAGTAGCTCCAAGCCCCATAGACAGCCTTGAGATGGGCGGCCAAGCCAACATCGAAGTCATCACAACAGCGAAGTGCCTCCTCTGCAGTATCTGCGGCAGAGTCTGAAGACTCCTGCTCTGTCAGATTCTTCAAAGCGGCTTGAAAATCCTCTTTTGAGCGTTCTTTCTCTCCGTCAGATGGATTCCTCCGGGTTATCGCACTTAGAAACAACAAGCCAGGATGTGTCGGGTAGCTCTCAAGAACTCGCGCAGCAGCACCGCGAAGTTCATCAACGTCTACGGGTGCCTCGACCGAGCGAGCAATCTTTGTCCAGGTGGTCGCGCCATTCTCTGTCTTGGCTAAAAGCTCCAGGTCATGGGTGAACTTGTCACTGGCCTGCAGATAGAACAAAAGTCTCTTGCGCGCTTCCGCTATATCTGTGATGCCCTCCCGGGCCAACTCCAGCATAGTCCGCGTGGATGTCCGGCGCCGGCGTTCAATCTGAGAGTAGAGATACTTGATGATGGCGGTGATTGAAGCGACCTCAATTTCTTCAAAGGTCACCGCCTCGGTTAGCTCCTTGACGAGCGGAGCAACTCTTCTCGTCTCGTACCGCTTCACATAGGACTCAAACGATTCAAGAAAGAGGTCCCGGTATGAATCCTCACTTTTTCGAGACTCGGTCCACTGCGGTGACACGGTGACTTCGAAGGTCTTGGCATTGAAATCCTTCGTGTAGTCCGAGACTACGCCGAGATGGATGAGCCGCACCAATGAGTACTCGAGTGGTCCCTGCGCATTCCAACTGGTTGAAATCTTGCTCGGGTCGTACTTGAGAACTACCGAGTCGCTTTTATCCACGAGGAACTTGATTGCGTTCAGACCCTGCACCACCTGCTTAACCTCCTCATCCACTCCGGCAAACCTGCTGGCGTGGAAGAAGAATGTCGTGAGGAAGTCCCCGACTGGCATGCCGCGCTTGAGCGAACCGTGAATCTTCCGGGCATCGTCGATTTCGGTCTCAGGCGAAAGCACTTTATCTGTGGTCTCGGAAGCCTCATCCGAGAAGAGCATCACTGCAACGGCAGGCTCCCTGTCACGGGCTGCTCGTCCGACCTCTTGGTAGTAGGCTTCCGGAGACTGTGGAGACAGATAGTGAACCACTTTTCGGATGCTGGGCTTGTCGATTCCCATTCCAAAGGCCGAAGTGGCTACCAATATCTGGAAGCTTTCAGCACTCCTCGGATTGATAAAGTCGCGCTGGGTCTGAGCTTTCTGCTTGTCCCACTCGCCTTCAGCGAAGGTGTCGCGAATTTTCTTTGGTGCCTCACCAGAATAGATGCGGATATCGCGCCCCGGTTCCAACTGGAGTTGCTTGCTCAAGGTTGTTGCGATATCAAACACCCCGAATGAGCCATTCACGTGCTGGGTGAACACGAGCAACCCACCACTTGTGCCTCTGAAGGAATTGAGAAACTCAGTCACCTCTTCGGCAATCACATGCGGCTTCCCTGACGCAGGCACATTTCGAAACCGAAGTTCGAGTTCCGGCCTGTCCAATCGCTTTGCCCGAATCACTGCTCCAGTGTCACCAATTCCAAGCTCTCGCCTGACATCATCTAAAACGATGCTCGAAGCAGTACCCGTCAATGCAACTACGGGCGCCGAACTGCCTAGACGCGACGTTCTATCTCGGACAATTCTGCTCAGGCTCAGGTATGCAGGTCGGAAGTCATGCCCCCATTCGCTGACACAGTGGCACTCGTCAACAACGACCTGGGTGACAGCACCAAAATTGGACTGGTAATCTTGGAGAAGGGTTCTGAAGTTCCCCATGAGAAAACGCTCAGGCGCCACCTGAAGCAGCCGCATCTTGCCGGCAGTAAACCGAGCCTCTTGCTGGGCGCGTTCCTGCGTGTTGAGCGCACTTGAAATGAAACCACATCCATCGACACCGTCAGCCTTCAGTCGCTCGTACTGGTCCTGCAGCAGCGACTTCAATGGTGCTACATACAAAGTGGCACCAGGCAAAAGCAGTGACGCAAGCTGGTAAGTCAGACTCTTACCACCACCAGTGGGAAGCAGACCAACAGCGTCTCTTCCCATCAAAATTCGGCTGAGAATTTCGTACTGACCTTCTCGGAGTTCTGTCTTCCTGAAGAGGTCCTGCGCAAACGACTCAAGCAAATCCTTCTCAGGAGGGCCGTTGAGATATTCGCGTTGTGAAAACCGCAGGCTAGGCTCATCGACCATCTGATTAACGGGCCTTGAGAACGCAACGACTCCACCATCAGCGACCGACTGGAGGTAGGGGTTTGTGCAAGAAATGGAAATTGAAAGGTCCGCCGCATCTTCAGCAGCCTCTACCAATTGAATTGCTGGCAGGTCTTTCAACCCCCAGAGGCCTCTCAATCGCCCAAACCAGTCAGTAAAGTCCTGAATGGCCAGCTCGGCCACGTTCGTTTCAGACTCATCTACAAAAACTCGCCAATCGCGCTCGGTGTCGAGCACACCAGCCTTCATTGCCTCAAGCAGTAGGAATTGAATTCGGGCAATAACCGTGGCACCCCATACCGTATTCATGACCTCAAATGTCCTGGTCGATGACTTCGGTAGGTCTAGCCCCCAGTCCCCACCTTTGACGGACTGCATCAATGTGGTCAATCGGTCTCTTAGCGATTGACTGTCATGCAAGTCAGACACAGGGACTCGCCAGATTGCCCAGCCAGCCTTCTTTAAAGCAGCGTCTCTGCTCCGGTCTAAGTGCTGCTGTGCCTGCAGCTCATAGTGCTGGCGTCCATCCACCTCAATGACCAAGCGCAGGCCCCGACCTGTATCAATTGAAAAGTCGGTTCGTTGACGGGTAAATGCAGCACTCTGGACACCAAGGTCTTTGAGGTCGACTTGAAACCTCAAGTAGTCCAACAGTGGAAACCCCAGCGTCGGAACCAGGACTTCTTCAAAAAACTGCTTTTCAGCGGGGCTACCCTCTTCGCCTGCGATTTCTGCGGCCATTTCCCACATGCGCTCCGCAGCACCCGGAACAGTTTCATGTGTAAGTCGGCCGGATATCAGGGCATTCTTAAGGGCGTTCGGATTAGCTTGCTGGGGGTTAAAGCCCAGAATTCCGGCAGGGGAGGGATATGGTGTGAACTCGCACAGTCCGGCTTCCGCCATGCCCTGGGCCATCGCTTGTTCGACCAGCCAAGTACACGGTGCCCACGCCCCACGCTGAAGTATGCCCAGAGCGATTTCGATTGCAGTAAGTTCAGTGGCCGTGGGCGACAAGCGAGAAGCGCTTGGAGCGACCTCAAGGCTCCATGCATGGGAAGATGAGAACTCTCGTAGGTGTCGAAAACGCGCTTTATCTTCAATGGAGAGGCGTGGGTCAAGCGCACCGCGCCAAAAGTCGCCGGACTTGAAAAAACTGGGTAACGCTGACAAGCGTCCATGTGAAATCGCCACGCCTCCCCCTCTGTAGTTTTTTGTAAATTTTAATTAGCGTAACACCACGCTAGCAGCCGAAATCAAACCACCTTTGAACGCCTCTGAGAGACGCTTGGTTGTGCATCTCTCGGCACGTCACCAATGAACTTTTCGGCCGTGCTATTCCCATGCCACGTAATCGAGCGAAATGACGCCGTGCGGCGCACAGAGCTTGAACGCGTCAGGGCGTTCAATCGAAACGCCGAACGCCCTACCTAGGTGCAGCAGAGTGCCGGGCGCCGGGCGCTTGTAGGGCGCAGGCGGCCACATTGGGAACGCTTGCGCCCGTACGAGTGCGGGCCATAGGTGTGAAACAAATGAAATCTCGGCACCTTCATAAGAGGCAGATAACAAGCCCACAAGGTAGCCACGACTATCGAAAACGGGGCCGCCGCTTGTGCCACCAGGTACGGCGCATTCGATAGCCAGGCATGGCCCCGGAAGGCGAAGGTCACGCCCGTTCGGATATCGGTCGATGACTCGACCACGCTGACATTGCGGAGCTATCTCGATGCGCATGTTGCTCGTTCGCGCTACTGTGCCATCGCCCGAGGCCGAAAAGCCAGTTACGGTGAGCACATCTCCCAACGTCGGCATGCGGGTGGTAAGCCATGCAGTCATGAAACAACGGTCCGGGGGATGGTGCGAGCTCAGCACCATCGACAAGACGGCTAGGTCGCTATCCGGCACGAGTGAAATGCGCAGCACCGTCCACAACTGTATGCCCCCATCAGGCAATGGGGCTTGCACGACCAACGTTGCCTCATCGCGTTGGAGCTTGGCGTAAAAGTCATGCTCATGGAGCACATGAGCTGCGCACAGTGCCAATCCCGGGCCAACCATTACGCCTGAGCCGTAGGTGTGATGCCCGTCGCTGTCCCGAAAACTTAATGCGAGCAGGGTGCCATTTTGAGCACCCAAGCGCATGTAGTCGCCGTTCGAACCCTCAAAGTGAAATCGCTGAGCAGAGAAGGTCAGCTGCTCGCCAAACGTAAGAGCATGCTCAGGTTCAAGCAGAGCAATGGCCTGCGCGTCATCTATTTTCATTGATGCTAAATGCTGAGCGCTGGGGCATCCGGACTGCATCGGTCTGTTGTTCGGCTCGACTGGCGTCTTATAGCGGCCCGACTTCCGGTACATCCACGCGCAAACGCCCTGCCCCTTTCGATTCCCTGGATGTAAAAAGGGCAGTACCTGCGGGTGTTTTGGAAGTGCGTTTATTGTTACATTCGGTGCATCGTAAAGGCATTGCACCGACATGACAAGCACGGCTGAACGCAAGACCGACGCCATCAACCTTCGCATGTCTCCCTCGACCAAGGAGCTGTTGCGCCTCGCTGCTGAGCGGGAGCACCGCACCCTATCGAACATGCTCGAGGTTCTCATCCTGGAACACGCATCGAAGGTGGGCCTGTCCCTGGAGTCCAGGCCCACAACACCCAGCCCGCCCAAGCGGGCTAAACCCCACTCGCTGTAGTAGGCGGCCCCCAGTTCTCCCAATTTAGATTTCGCATGACCAAGAGCTTTTCCGAACTTGCCAACCTCATCTGGGCTGTCGCCGACCTGCTGCGCGGCGACTACAAGCAGTCCGACTACGGCAAGGTCATCTTGCCATTTACCCTTCTTCGACGACTGGAGTGCGTGCTGGAGCCCTCCAAGGAGGCAGTGCTCGCCGAGTACGAGAAGCGCAAGGCCACGGGCGTGGTGCTGGACCCTATTCTGAAGCGCAAGTCGGGCCTGCCGTTCTACAACGTGAGCACCTTCACCCTGGAGAAGGTCCTGGCCGACTCCAAGAACATCCGCGCCAACCTGATTGCCTACGTCAGCGAGTTCTCTGAAGACGCTCGAGACGTGTTCGAGCGTTTCAAGTTCACCGAACGCATTGCTGAACTGGACGACAAGGACCTGCTATTCCAGGTCACACAGTCGTTCGCCAACGTTGACCTGCACCCCACGGCCGTGCCAAACGACCTGATGGGCCTTGTGTTCGAAGAGCTCATCCGGAAGTTCTCGGAGCTCTCGAATGAGACAGCCGGTGAGCACTTCACCCCTCGCGAGGTGGTTCGTCTCATCGTGCACTGCCTTTTCGCGGGCGACGATGAAGCACTTTCCAAACCCGGCGTGGTCCGCTCGATGTACGACCCCACCGCGGGTACCGGTGGCATCCTGTCCGTAGGCGAAGCCACGGCCAAGGGCATCAACTCCAGCGCCATCATCCGCCTGTTTGGCCAGGAGCTCAACGACGAGTCCTACGCCATCTGCAAGGCAGACATGCTCATCAAGGGGCAGGACCCGGCGAACATCAAGCGTGGCAACACGCTGTCGGCCGACGGGCATGCCGGCACCAAGTTCGACTACGGCGCAGCCAACCCGCCCTTCGGTGTGGACTGGAAGAAGGTCAAGGACTTCGTCGACGACGAGCACACCCGTCGCGGCTATGCAGGCCGTTTCGGACCGGGTCTGCCCCGTGTCTCGGATGGCTCGCTCCTGTTCCTGATGCACCTCATCGACAAGATGCGCCCAGCCGAAGAGGGCGGTGGCCGTGTGGGCATCGTTCTGAACGGCAGCCCCTTGTTCACGGGTGATGCAGGCTCTGGCGAGTCCGAAATCCGCCGCTGGATTCTCGAGCAAGACCTGCTAGAGGCCATCATCGCGCTGCCCAACGACCTGTTCTTCAACACCGGCATTGCGACCTACATCTGGGTGCTGTCGAACCACAAGAGCAAAGAACGCAAGAACAAGGTCCAGCTCATCGACGCGACCCGCATGTACGCCAAGATGAAGAAGAGCCTGGGCAACAAGCGCGTCTACATCACCGACGAGCAGATTGACGAAATCACGCAGGTCTACTCCGCCTTCGAGGAAGGCTCGACCTTTGACAACGAGTTCAAGGAAACGAGCAAGAAAGGAACTCAGGAGGAAGAGCCTGCCCGCTTGGTCTCCAAAATCTTCGATACCAAGTTCTTTGGCTACCGCAAGGTGACTGTGGACCGCCCTTTGGCCGAAGGCAAAACGGGCAAGTTCAAGAAGGGTGAAAAGCCTTACGACAAGGACCTGCGCGACACCGAGAACATCCCGCTGACCGAAGACATCAACACGTACATGAAGCGCGAGGTGCTGCCGCATGTGCCGGACGCCTGGGTGAACGTTGATGTCAAAGACGAGAAGGACGGCCAGCCAGGCAAGGTGGGCTACGAAATCAACTTCAACCGCTACTTCTATGTCTACAAGGCCCCCCGCAAGCCGGAGGTGATTGCCGCAGAGATTCGTGTGATGGAGGAGCGGTTTGTGGAGCTGATGAAGGGGGTGTTGGTGTGAATTGGCCTACCACTCGGCTGCGCTATGTGGCCGACCTCAACCCGGGAATCCGTGCTGACCTTTTGCAAGCACCTGACGTCGAGGTTTCCTTCTTGCCGATGGACGCAATTGGCGAAGACGGCACACTCGACCTAAGCCGAAACCGGGCAGTTGCAGAGGTTCGCAATGGCTACTCCTACTTCGAAGAAGGAGATGTCGCATTCGCAAAAGTCACCCCTTGCTTTGAAAACGGTAAGGGTGCCCTCATGCGTGGCTTGGAGCTTGGAGCGGGCTTTGGTACCACGGAAATTACAGTGCTTCGGCCCAAAGTAGGCACCGAGCCACGGTTTCTGAACTACGTTCTGCGTTCAGAACAGTTTCGCCAAAATGGTGTTGGCGCGATGACAGGTGCAGGTGGCCTCAAACGTGTCCCTGACGAGTTCACGAGGGATTTCAAAACGCCTTGGCCCACACCTGCTGAGCAAGAACGCATAGCCAACTTCCTCGACGTGCAGACGGCGCGGATTGATGCGTTGATTGCAGAGAAAGAGCGGCTGATTTCAGCTGTGGATGAATTTCGCTCTACAACAATCTCTGAGGCGGTTCTGGTGCGCGATGAACCGGGTTGGCGACAGACCCGTCTTAAGTTCTTAGCACGCGACATCATCGACACGGAACACAAAACAGTCCCGTTCTACGACGATGGCGCTTTCTTGGTAGCCAGAACTACCAACATCAAAGGTGGGCGTTTGACGCTTGAAGGAGCGAAATACACCGACTTGGCGGGCTACGAGGAATGGACCCGACGAGCAGTACCGTCCCCTGGAGATATTCTTTTCACTCGTGAAGCACCTGCTGGAGAAGCCTGCCTTGTCCCAGAGGGGGTTCCGCTGTGCCTCGGTCAGCGCACAGTGCTCATTCGACTAAAAGCTGCTCACGCGGACCCTTCTTTCGTATGCTGGTCTCTTTATGGCGGTTTGGCATCCCGGTTCATAGCTGACCTTTCTCAGGGCTCAACTGTTGCCCACTTCAATATGCCCGATATCGGGAACATTCCGTTGTTTACTGGGCCAGTGGAGGAACAACAAAAACGTGCCAGGGCATTGGAAACCAAACTTGAGCAGATTGACTCCCTTCGCTCCCACGTGATTGACCACATCGCCCGCCTTCGCGAGTACCGCTCTTCCCTGATTTCAGCAGCCGTCACCGGCCAGCTCGACCTGAGCACGTTCAAAAGAACAGTCCAATGAATAAAACCATCAAGAGCCCTGGCGGGCTGACTGTACGTCTCGTCGAAGCACTGAACGGATTCCGAACCAAGTACGGTTACTGGCCCACGTCCATCGAAATGGAAGCAAGCAGCATCGGTGTTTTGGCTACCGGATGCCTCACTCCGCTGGGCTTCTTTCTTGTTCAATCGAAAGTTGACCTCGTTGTTGGGGACGACGGGAAAATCCTCGCGAAAGGTCGGAACGGAGACGTTTTCGACTACGGTGACGAGGGCTGGCGTGGCGAGCATCAGCACGACGCGTATACCTGGTTGGGGCTGGACAACTGGGAGAACGAAGAGTGATGCAACCACGCCCTCGCACCATCCAAATTTATCTCCCCAAGGGAGACCCTCGGGGAATACGCCTTGCGGAACTAACTACCAGCATCGTTCGCGTCACAGAGGTCCCGCGCGCGCTACTCGACCAATTTCAAGACATGCCTGAAGCCAAGCAGGTGGGGGTCTACTTTCTCATCAACGACGATGAGGACCAAGACTATCCTGCCGTTTACATCGGGCAAACCGGAGGCGCCGGCAAGAGGCTCTCTGAACACCACAAACTCAAGGAGTTCTGGAACCGGGCATTAGTCGTTGTGTCGCTGACCAACAGCTTGACCCAGACCCATGCCCTCTACCTTGAATGGCTTGGTATCAAGCTCGCCAACGAAGCCGGCCGGTACAAAGTCGAAAACGGCACTGCCGGGACCAAGCCGCATACGCCAGCCCCCATGGAGGCGGACTGCCAGGAAATTTTCGACACGCTGCGCACCCTCGTAGCCACCTTGGGCCAGCCAGTGTTTGACCCCCTATCCAAAGGCAAAGTAGCTGGGACTGAGTCGGTGGAGGCTGACACTTTCTACTTGCGCTCGACCAAGTACGACGCTGTGGGTGAGTACACAGCGGAGGGCATGGTCGTATTGAAAGGCTCGAAGGCACGAATAGATATCGCGACGAGCATGGCACAAACCCCGCTCGTGCCAAAGAGGCAAGGACTGATTGAGGATGGGGCGCTGAAACTTGAAGGCGATTTTTACGTGTTCCAGCGCGATGTGCTTTTCAAGTCACCAAGCGGAGCTGCAGCGATGGTGCGCGGCGCCAGCTCTAACGGCTGGGTCGAGTGGGTAAGCGAGACCGGAAAGACACTGGACGAACTGAAGCGCCAAGCGCCGGTGAATAAGTCCGTGTCCTAAACGACAAGAACAACGCCCGGGAGGAACCCCTTGCCAACACTGTCCAACGTCCACACCGAAAAAGTCTTCGAAGACGAGCTCTGCGCCCAGATGACGGCCTCTGGCTGGCGCGTACTCACGCATCTGAAGAACGCCACGTCATACGACCGTGCTCAGGCCATCTTTGCCGAGGACCTTTTGGCCTACGTGCAGGAGACCCAGCCCACCGAATGGGCCAAGTTCAAGAAGTGGCACAACGGCCAGTCGGAGGAGATGTTCGTCAAGCGGGTGGCAAAGCAGCTGGACACGCACGGCACGTTGCACCTGCTGCGGCACGGCTTCAAGGACGTGGACGCCAAGTTCAGCCTGTGCCAGTTCAAGCCTGCACACGACAAGAACCCAAAACTGGTCGAGCTCTACAAGAAGAACCGTCTGACTGTCATACGGCAGCTGCACTACTCGCTCAACAACGAGAAGAGCATCGACCTCGTTCTGTTCGTCAACGGCCTGCCAGTCGCCACTGCTGAGCTCAAGACCGACCTGACACAGGGCATCTCGGATGCCATCACTCAGTACAAGAAGGACCGACTTCCCAAGGACCCTGTCACGAAGGAAATCGAAGCCCTGCTGCAATTCAAGACCCGTGCCCTGGTCCACTTCGCCGTGTCCACGGATGTGGTCTACATGGCTACCAAGCTCGCTGGCGATGAGACCTACTTCCTGCCGTTCAACATCGGCAAGCCCGACGGCGTGGACCTGTTGAGCTGCGGCGCCGGGAATCCTCCCGCCCCAGCTGGCAAAGGCTACCCCACTTACTACCTCTGGGACTTCGTGTGGCAACCAGACACCTGGCTGGAGGTCCTGGGCGACTTCATGCACCTGGAAGCCAAGGAGGTTGAGCAGGCAGGCAAGAAGGTCATCAAGGAATCGCTCATCTTCCCGCGCTTCCACCAAATGGTCGCGGTCAAGGAGCTCATCAAATACGCCGCCGTCGAAGGCCCAGGCCAGACCTACCTCATCCAGCACTCCGCAGGCTCCGGCAAGTCCAACAGCATCGCCTGGACGGCGCACCGCCTGTCCAACTTGCACGACGCCAACGGCGACAAGGTTTTCGACACCGTCATTGTGGTCACCGACCGCCGAGTCCTGGACTCGCAACTGCAAGCCACCATCAGCCAGTTCGAGCACAAGAAGGGTGTCGTTCAAGCCATCAGCGAGAACTCGGCCCAGTTGGCCAAGGCGCTGAACGACAGCACGCCCGTGGTGGTGACCACTCTGCAGAAATTCGGCTTCATCCTGCAGACCGTAGGCGACCTGGGCAAGAAGCGCTTCGCGCTCATCATCGACGAGGCGCACTCCAGCCAGTCCGGTGCGGCAGCTCGCAAGCTCCGGCAGGCACTGACCAAGGGCAAACCTAAGGCCGTGGAAATCATCGAGGGTGAGACCGTGGAGGTCGAGGGCGACGTCCAGATTGACCCGGAAGACATCACCGCAGAGGACGTCATCAACGACGTCATCCAGTCCCGCCAACGCCCTGACAACGTCAGCTACTTCGCCTTCACAGCGACGCCGAAGAACAAGACGCTGGAGCTTTTCGGGCGCAAGGGCCCCGAGGGCTTGCCCATCCCCTTCCACGTCTACTCGATGCGCCAAGCTATCGAGGAAGGCTTCATTCTGGACGTGCTCAAGCACTACACCAGCTACGCCGCTTTCTACCAGCTGTCTGCGCTGGCGAACGACAAGCTGCTGCCACAGAAGAAGGCCAAGCAGGCGCTCGCCCAGTTCGCCAAGCTCCACGCACACAACATTGCGCAGAAGGTCGTTGTCATCGTCGAACACTTCCGCGAACACGTTGCCAAGAAAATCGGCGGCAAGGCCAAGGCGATGCTGGTCACTGACAGCCGCAAAGCTGCGGTCCGCTACAAGCTGGCCATCGACAAATACATCAAAGCGCAGCGCTACAAAGACCTGCGCACGCTCGTGGCCTTCTCTGGCTCAGTAGTTGACCCGGACTCCGGCTCGGATGAGTTCACCGAAGTCTCGATGAACGCCGAGGTGAAGGGCCAGGAGCCGGCCGAGACCTTCAAGCGAGACGAGTACCGCATCCTGTTGGTCGCCAACAAGTACCAGGTGGGCTTTGACCAACCTCTGCTGCACACCATGTATGTCGACAAGCGCTTGTCGGGCGTGCTGGCGGTGCAAACCCTGTCGCGCCTGAACCGCACGGCGCCTGGCAAGGAGGACACCTTCGTCCTCGACTTCGTCAACAAGCCAGACGAAATCCTCGACAGCTTCATGCCGTACTACCGCACGGCCGCGCTGGAAGACGTGACCGACCCGAACGTCGTGCACGAGCTGATGACCAAGCTCAACAAGGTCGGCGTGTACTTCTGGGCAGAGGTTGAGCAGTTCGCGGAGGCGTTCTTCAACCCCAAGGTGAAGACCCAGGCTGCCCTGCACGGCGTGCTGAAGCCGGCTGCTGACCGGTTCGCTGAACTGGAAGAAGACGCCCAGCAATTGTTCCGCAAGGACCTGGCCTCCTTCCTGCGCCTGTACGAGTTCCTGTCGCAAATCATCCCTTACAACGACCCGGAGCTGGAGAAGCTCTTCGTGTTCGGCAAGAACCTGATGCCGCGCCTGGCCGAGCATGGCCGCAAGGAAGCGTTGGCCTTGGACTCCGATGTCCAGCTGACCCACTACCGCTTGCAGAAGATGGGTGAGCGAACCCTCGACCTGGAATCAGGCGACGTCGTCAAGCTCCCGGGCATCAAGGAGGCTGGAACAGGCTCTGGCGGGGAGGATGAGAAGAAAGAGCTTCGGGAAATCATCAAGCGCATGAACGACCTGTTTGCAGGCGACATCACGGACGCTGACTTCCTGGGAGCGGTCACGAATTGGCAAGGGCGCCTGATGACAAACGAGGGCCTTGCATCTCAAGCCAAGAACAATTCCGAGGACCAGTTCGCCATGGGCGGGTTCAAGGATGCCTTCATGGATGTGGTTATCGACGCGCAGGACGCCCAAAACTCCATCGTCGACCAAATGCTCAAGGACCCGCGCATCTTTGGCGTGGTGCAGAGCATGCTGGCCAAGATGGTGTGGAAGGGATTTCAACAACCTGGCGCGCAGTGAGCCCCTTTAGTAGTTCGCTGAAGGAAAAAGCGCCGCGCTTGGCTGCCGAAATTTGAACAACTGGAAGAAACTACCATGTGGCACGACATCGAAGCCAAAGTAGACCTGCTGAACTTCAGCCTTGTCGCACAGGCAGCGGCAGAATTGATTCGTGATTCTGGCGGTGCACCAATCACTATTGGGGTGTCAGGCGGCTGGGGCGTCGGGAAATCTTCCCTTGTGAAGATGGTCGGTCGAACGCTAGAGAACGACAAGGACGCGGCCAAGAAATACATCTTCCTGGAGTTCAATGCTTGGCTCTACCAGGGCTTCGACGACGCACGCCATGCGCTGCTACAAGCAGTTTCTGACCGCCTCCTCGAAGTAGCCAAGGAACGCAAGACATTCATCGACGACGTTCTGGCTTTCGCACGCCGAGTCAAATGGTTGAAACTTGGTCGCATTGCACTCCCCACGGTGGTTGGGCTCGTCGGCGGCACGACCCTTGGTGGCCCCGTTGGAGCAGTGCTGGGGGCGGCGGGCGGCTTCATAAAGAGCACTGAGGCAGCCGACCGCGAGAAGGAACTCGAGAAGCTGAAAGAGGCCTACGGGCAACTACACCCAGAGCTCGCCGATGCCCTGAGGGAGGAACAACCCGACTCACTGCCAAAGGAGATTCAAGGTCTTCGCGACGCCTTCGCGGGCATCCTATCCAAGCTCGACGTGACGCTTGTTGTCCTTGTGGACGACCTAGACCGCTGCCTGCCGAACACCGCTATCGCAACGCTTGAAGCGATGCGACTCCTGCTACATGTGCCGCGGACGGCTTTTATCATCGCCGCAGACGAACAGATGATTCGCAGTGCAGTCCGCGTCCACTTCAGCGACGGCGACATCTCCGACGACCTTGTTACTAGCTACTTCGACAAGCTGATACAAGTGCCACTGCGTGTCCCTCGCCTTGGAATCAACGAGGTCAAGGTCTATGTTTTATTGTTGCTCGCGGAGCGCGCAGAGAGACGCGGAAAGATATCTGCTCAGGTATTCGCAGATGCGCAAAGGTCGCTATTGGATTCTTTGCAGCGCGCCTGGTCTGGTGGCATCACACATGAAGTCTTGAAACGTGCGTTCGGAGATGATGGTGCAAAGACCTTATCCACCGAAATTGACATGGCGGAGCAGCTTGCGCATCTGTTGGTCAGTGCAGAGCAGATTGCCGGAAATCCGCGGCTCATAAAAAGATTTTTGAACAACTTGGCTATTCGCGAGACTCTGGCAAAAGCCCAGGGGATGACAACCGGCTTCGACGTCCTCGTCAAGATGCAATTGTTCGAACGCTGTGCATCAGGCGCTGCTTTCGAGTTCTTGGCCAAGAACGTATCTGCTCACGATGAGGGACACTTTGATGCCCTTGCAGTCGTAGAAACGGCTCTGCGCAATGGGGAGGAATACAAGGCACTCGACCCAAGCTGGACCGGCAGCTTCTACGAACAATGGCTGAAGCTTGACCCTCCGCTCGCAGGGATGAATCTGAAGCCGGCCCTGTACCTTAGCCGAGACCGTGCGACATCGATTGCATCTTATGACCAGCTGTCTGCCGAGGTGCGGGCGGTATTGGAAGCAGCACTTCAAGTTGACCAAGTTATCCCGGGGCTGGTAACACAACTCAAGGCCCTATCCGAGCAGGAGGCTGAGCAGGTGTTGGTCCGACTCATTCGACGAGCAAGGTCGGACAACTGGAGTGGCGGCGCGGTAACGCGCATGTTTAATTGCACGGACGCTTACCCCAACCTGGGAGGCGTCTTGGTGAACGCTCTCCAAGAAATCTCCGCAAAGCAGCGCCCCTCGCAAGTGGGCCCGCTCCTCACGGGAAAGAGCTGGGCAACTGAGCTGGTCACCCAATGGAAAGAGGACAAGGACACCCCAACACAGTTGCGTAGGATGCTTGGACTGAGAGGGAGATAAGACAAGTGGGAACATCAACATCTAGTTCGGGGCCTGGAGCTGGCGTGAGCCTTGACCCTCCTTGGCTCGATGATGTCGGAGGTAGTGGTGGTGCTGGGGCGGATGCAAGCCCAGGCGATGGAGGACAGAACCCTCCAGCAGAAAGTCCACCGGGCGCCGAACCCGGCGTCGCCCCTCCTCCACAGGTCGCCCCTGCAAGACGATTTGGGCCCGCACGTCGCGACGTCTCTTCATTCGCGAAAAGCGGCGACACCCGCACCTTAGGACGGGGAATCGGGCACTACTCCCGCACCGGCATGGGCGGAGCTAAGCAAGCTGCCAGTCGAATGCGTGCGTCCACCCGTGCGGGTGCGGGCCTCATCTCCTTCTTGCAGCAAGTCGGAACTGGCACCACTGCTGATGCTCGTCAATGGGTTCAAGACTTGTTGGCAAAGGCGCCGTCGGCAGACGCGGTCGTCGATGCAATCGTAGAAGCTGTGATGCCTGCAGGGGGCAGTGCAGACGAAGAGTCGATTAGAGATTCCATGGCCATCGCGCTGTCAGAGTTGATGGTTTTATCCCCAGATTGTGACCCGCTGCACATGTCGGCCGACGACACTTGGACGCTTATGCAGCTGTATCTCAGTCAAGAGGTCTGCAATCGGTTGCGCTTCGACATGGGTCAGTCGTTTGAGAGCGCAAAACTGACTCCGGCACTAGCCGTGCAACGTGAGTTGGAGATGCGACAGTTCGTGCGCAACGAGGTCGGTGTTCAGCTTTCGGAGCTGCGCACCACCACACCCAACCCCTCACAGCAGCAGCTTGAAGGGCTTCTGCAGGACGCTCTACGCTTAACGTTTCAAGTCTACGAGGGGCTTGTATGACCACGGTAGTCTGCATAGCTCCGGAGCAGTTGCCGGAGAACCTCCATCCCGAAATCGACTACTTCACTGTCTATCGGCGCTCTGGTAACCCGAATGTGAGTACTGTCGGCACAGGACTCCTGTACGACATCGACAAGAACGGGCTAAGCCCAAGCCTGACCACCTGGGACTTCACCACCTTTGCTCTGGCTGTTTCTGCCGCTGACCAAGCTGTTGCCCGCAATCAATCGTCCGATGGGTGGACTCGAGTGATGGACCTTTCGGTTGCTCTCGCGGACCCAGCCCCATTCCAGGCGATACAGGCAAAACTCGAGAGCATGCTGCGGTACTTGACTGGTGACTTCTGGAGCTTGACATTTCTCGACGGAGGAGAACCCGCTCCGAGGTCAGCGGCGCCCATTCGCTACGATGCAGACTGCGTATCGCTACTCTCAGGTGGTGTTGACAGTCTCGTCGGGGCTATTGACCTATCAGCCCGAGGCGTTAAGCCACTGTTCGTCTCGCAGATGGCGAAAGGCGACTCGGAAACGCAGGTGCACTATGCGGGCCAGCTAGGCGGGGCAGCCAGGCATCTTCAGTGGAACCATAACATTCGCGTAAACCACGCCACTGAGCGCTCTACGCGAGCGAGGTCGATAGTTTTCTTTGCGTTCGCAGCCCTCGCCGCTGGTGAGCTGCATGCGCAAACCAACGAGACCATTCGCGTGTATGTGCCGGAAAACGGATTCATCAGCCTCAATGTGCCGTTAAATGCAGGGCGAGCCGGTAGCTTAAGCACCAAAACTACGCACCCAGTTTTTCTTAAACATCTGGAAGAAGTGTTTACAGCTCTGGGCCTACCCGCCTCTCTTGAGCGGCCATACGCCTTCAAGACCAAGGGCGAGCTGATGGCTGAATGCGCAGACCAAGGTCTACTGACACGGCTAGTTGGACGGTCTACCAGTTGCGGCCGGTATGGCTACTACAACTACATGCACTGTGGACGATGCGTTCCTTGCTTGGTCCGGCGTGCGTCTTTTCTTGCGTCAGGCCTGGCTGACTCAACACGAGGTTATTACTTTCCAAGCCTGAGTGTTGCGGGCCGCAAGTCAGGAGCCAATGACATTGGTGCAGTTGCCAGCGCTGTGCTTCGGATGGAACGAGACGGTCCGAGGAGCCTCACCGCTGCTCAACTCAGCTTTGCGACCCCGGTTGAACGTGAGGGTTATGAAAGAGTAGTCGTCCAAGGCTTAACGGAGCTTGGAAACCTTCTGCGTAGCCAGGGTGTTCTGTGATTGATTTTCACTGTCATCTTGACTTGTACCCCGGCGCACTCCAATTGCTGTCGGAGGTGGAGCAGCGCAATCGATTCACACTCGCTGTGACGACAAGCCCCCGGGCATTCTTGGCAACCTCGCGGGTATTTGCTGGCCGGCGCGGTATCCACGTTGGACTAGGCCTGCATCCAGAGGTGGCAACGGCAAAGGTGGCTGAGCTGGACCAACTTGTTGCCCTGGTAAGGCAGGCGCCGTTAGTGGGGGAAATAGGACTCGACGGTTCTTCTCGTTTCAGGAGCTCTCTGCCCACTCAGCGTCGGATTTTCGAAGCCGGTCTCGATGAATGCCAAGCGCAGGGTGGCCGAATCATAAGCATTCATTCTCGCGGTGCAGAGGCTGAAGTAATTGCAGCGCTGGCTCACCGTCCAGGCGCTGGAACGCCGGTGCTTCACTGGTTCTCTGGTAGTCAAAGCGAGCTTCAAACGGCATTGAAGCTAGGGGCATGGTTCAGTGTTGGACCGGCCATGCTTCGTGCAGCGAAAGGCCGCAATTTGGCAGCGCTTATGCCACCCCACCGCGTACTGCCCGAGTCCGACGGACCGTTTACGCAAACTCAAGGTGCCCCGCTGATGCCCTGGCAGGCGTGGGATGTCTGCAAAGAACTTGCAGCGGTTTGGGGGTTCACAGAGCAAGAGGTTCAACAGCAGATGCGTCAAAATTTGCGTACCCTTCTTCCCCACGTATCAATTGACTGAGCACTCGCGCACGGAGCTCGCCTGCCTAAATAACAGCGCTGCAGCTTTGCTCATCGAGAGATGTAGCGCAGGACTAGCGCCACCGGAAGCTACACAGGACCAACTGGCAGCTGCATGTTTGAGAATGTGCTTGGCGGACCGTTCGTCCAGCTTGGCCCACGCCTTGTGGAAGTCATTCGGCAGCTCTACGGCCTTGTTTTGGGCGCTTTATACAAGCATCTGGCCGGCGTTGACGAAGCCAATGGACGAAGCATGCGGCCAACTCTTCAGCGGCCACACAGCCACGCTGGGGGAACTTATGCCCCAATGGCAGTTTGTCGAAGAAGGCTAGGGCAATCTTGCTGAGGACCGAACATGGCCGAAAGAACCGATTGCGTGCGCATGACTTCTCCATGCTCATTCGCCACCTGTGCGAGCGCAAAAACGTCATGTGAACCGCCCCGGGTTTCAAGGAGGCTGATTGGTTTAAGTTGACACC
>PGEI01000053.1 GCA_002894305.1 Comamonadaceae bacterium CD01 | reverse complement strand
GTAAGGGAATTCCTGTCTTTGGGTGGGCAGCGAGCTGCGGAAAGATCGTAAACACGCTCTTGCTCATACATGGCAGCGGTGTGCCGTGGTTCAAGCGCGGGTTTGCCCGCGCAAGACGAAAGCCAGTATCGCACGCCCGACCGGGGCGCTCACAGGGCCGTTCAGATACCCGGCAGCGCGTTCAGGCGCAGGTCGACGCGGTCGCCGTTGTCCTCGTGCATCAGGATGCGCACCGGCAGATGGTGGAGCTGCTCGCCCAGCCACAGCGTGGCCTGCGGGTCGCCCTCGCGGCGCGGCTGGCGTTGCAATTTGAGCGCCGGCACGCTGCCCGCGGGCAGCTGCAGCGTCTCGCGCCCGATCACGGTGAAGGTCCAGGGCTGGACGCTGTTCGTCCCTACGGTCTCCAGCGTGATCCGGCTGCCTGCTGCCATCTGCGGCTGCGCGGCCAGCAGTGCGCCGAGCTGGAAGAACACGCTGAGCCGATCCTGCGCGCCGTCCGGCAGGCTGGCCGTCGCGCCCGACGGCGAGAACAGTACCTGGTGCTGCTGCCAGTCCAGCTGCGCGCTGCGCAGCTTGCGCGTCTTGTCGTCAAAGCGCTCGGGCCGCAGCCCGGTGGCGGTGATCTGCCCGCGGCTGGTCTGAGCGCGGGCGGTAAAGCCCAGGATGCGGATCTGCTGGCGCGCCTCGTAGTGCGTGCCCTGGTTGTCCCAGTCCAGCGTGGCGCTGGCGCTGTAGTGCATCTGGCGGATCTCACCCGTTACGCTGAACTGCAGCTGTGCCGATGCGGGCAGCGCCAGTGCGCCTTGCGTCCGCGCGCTACCTGCGGCCAGCCACAGGGGCAGCGCCAGCAGCACGGCGCGGCGGCGCCGGTCGGGCGCAGGGCGCAAAACGGGCGGGAAGGGTGGCTGCGGCGTGGAGGTCACTAGAATTTCCGACTCTTGCGTTGAAGGGCGGCCGCGGGCCGCTGGTGCGAAGAAAGGCTGCGATGAAACTTGCCACGTACAGGGACGGCTCGCGCGATGGCCAGCTCGTCGTCGTCTCGCGCGACCTGGGGCAGGCGCATTATGCGACCGGCATTGCCGACCGGCTGGCGCAGGTGCTCGACGACTGGAACTTCCTGGCGCCGCAGCTGCAGGATTTGTATGCCCAGCTCAACGCCGGGCGTGCGCGCCACGCGTTTGCGTTCGATGCGCGCCAGTGCATGGCGCCGCTGCCGCGCGCCGGCCAGCGCCTGGGCGCATTGGCCTACCCCAGCCACGCCGGGCGCGTGCGCCGTGCCTGGGCCGTGGCGCTGCCCGAACTGCCCGCCACCATGCCGGTGCTCTACCAGGGCGCGGGCGACGACCTGCTGGGCGCCTGCGACGATGTTTGCCTGACCAGCGAGGCGCTGGCCGCCGACCTGGGCGCGTCGCTGATGGTCGTGACCGGCGACGTGGCGCGGGGTGCGCTGCCCGAGCAGGCGCTCGAAGGCGTGCGTCTGCTGATGCTGGCCAACGAGGTGACGCTGACCGCGCTGGCCGCAGACGAGCTGGCGCGCGGCCTGGGCCTGGTGCAGGCGCGCGCGGCGACGGCGTGCAGCCCGGTGGCCGTCACGCCCGACGAGCTGGGCGACGCCTGGCGCGGCGGGCGGGTGCGGCTGACGCTCAAGTGCAGCGTCAACGGTCGCAAGCTCGGCCTGGTCGATGCCGGCGCCGGCATGCGTTTCGACTTTGGTCAGCTGCTGGCGCACGCGGCGCGCACGCGCAGGCTGCGCGCGGGCAGCCTGCTGGGTGCGGACACGGTCAGCAGCGACGACCCCGCGCGGGGCTTTTGCAGCATTGCGGAGAAGCGCGTCGTCGAGGCGCTCGATGGCAGCGAGCCGGTGACCGGCTACCTGCGCTTTGGCGACGTGGTACGCGTGGAGATGCTGGGCAGCGACGGGGCGAGTGTGTTTGGCGCCATCGAGCACGCGGTGGCGCAGGCCGGGGCATAGGCTGCGGCTGGCGCGGGCGGCGGGTAGACTGCGAGGTTTTCCAGCGCTGTGAAGTGAGGCCTGCCATGAAACTCATCGACTCCATCGTTGCCCAGGCGGATGCGATCGCCCAGCTGCGCCGTGACATCCACGCACATCCCGAGCTGTGCTTCGAAGAGCAGCGCACCGCCGACCTGGTGGCCGCCAAGCTGACCGAGTGGGGCATTCCCATCCACCGCGGCCTGGGCACGACCGGCGTGGTCGGCATAGTGCACGGACGCGACGGCGGCGCCTGCGGCAAGGCGCTGGGCCTGCGCGCCGACATGGACGCGCTGCCCATGCACGAGCTCAACACCTTCGCGCACGCAAGCACCTACCCCGGCAAGATGCACGCCTGCGGCCACGACGGCCACACTGCGATGCTGCTGGCAGCGGCCCAGCACCTGGCGCAGCAGCGCGACTTCGACGGCACGGTCTACCTGATCTTCCAGCCGGCCGAGGAGGGCGGCGGCGGCGCGCGCGAGATGATCAAGGACGGGCTGTTCGAGCGCTTTCCGATGCAGGCCGTGTTCGGCATGCACAACTGGCCCGGCATGCCCGTGGGCAGCATGGCGGCGAGCAGCGGGCCGGTCATGGCGTCGAGCAACGAATTCAAGATCACGGTGCGCGGCAAGGGCGGCCACGGCGCCATGCCGCACATGACGCTCGACCCCGTGCCCGTCGCCTGCCAGATGGTGCAGGGATTCCAGAACATCATCAGCCGCAACAAGAAGCCGGTGGACGCTGGAGTGATCTCGGTGACCATGATCCACGGCGGCGAGGCGACCAACGTCATCCCCAACAGCTGCGAACTGCAGGGCACGGTGCGCACCTTCAGCATCGAGGTGCTCGACCTGATCGAGCGGCGCATGCGCCAGGTGGCCGAGCACACCGCCGCCGCGCACGACATGCAGTGCGACTTCGAGTTCGTGCGCAACTACCCGCCGACGATCAACACCGCGGCCGAGGCTGCGTTCGCCGCCCAGGTGATGGCCGACATCGTCGGCGCCGAGCGCACGCTGGCGCAGGAGCCCACCATGGGCGCCGAGGACTTTGCCTACATGCTGCAGGCCAAGCCCGGCGCCTATGTCTTCATCGCCAATGGCGACGGCGCGCACCGCGCCGGCGGCCATGGTGGCGGCCCCTGCACGCTGCACAACGCCAGCTATGACTTCAACGACGAGTTGATCGCGCTGGGCGGCACCTATTGGGTCGAGCTGGCGCAGCGCTGGCTGCGCAACCCCACAGCGTGAAGACGTGCGCCGACGGAGAAAAACGAACGACCGTACTTTCCTGGCTACACTGGCGCTCCTTCCTACGTACGACGAGAGACACGCATGCCCGACCTGAACACCGCCTTCGAGACGGCTTTCGCCGATTCCAAGCAACTGTCCGAGCGTCCCGACAACCCGACGCTGCTCAAGCTCTACGCGCTGTACAAGCAGGCGACCGAGGGCGACAACCAGGGCAAGAAACCGAGCTTCTCCGACATCGTCGGCCGCGCCAAGTGGGATGCCTGGGAAAAGCTCAAGGGCACGGCGCAGGACGCGGCCAAGCAGCAGTACATCGACCTGGTCGCGTCCTTGCGCGGCTGATCTGCCCCGGCCTGGGCGGCGCGGCACAATGGCCGCATGACCGAAAGAGCCGCCACACCCACCGAAGCCGTCGCCCCCGGGCTGTTTGCCGACGCGCAAGGCCAGTTGCGCTGCTCCTGGTGCGGCGCCAGCGGCGCGTACCGCCACTACCACGACCATGAATGGGGCTTTCCGGTGGCCGACGACCGCCGGCTGTTCGAGAAGCTGTGCCTGGAGGGCTTCCAGGCGGGGTTGAGCTGGCTGACCATATTGAACAAGCGCGAGGCGTTTCGCGCTGCGATGGCCAACTTCGAGGCCGAGCCGCTGGCGCGCTTTGGCGAGGCGGAGATCCGCCAGCTGCTGGCCAACGCCGCCATCGTGCGCCACCGCGGCAAGATCGAGGCGGCCATCAACAACGCGCAGCGCGTGCTGGAGCTCAAGCGTGAATACGGGTCGCTGGCGCGCTACGCCTGGTCGTTCGAGCCGCTGGCGCAGCAGCAGCGCCCGGCGCGCCTGACCTGGGACGTGCTGCGCGGCATCAGCGAATCGCCGGCATCACGCGCACTCTCGCGCGACCTGAAAAAGCGCGGCTGGCGTTTCGTCGGGCCGACGACGATGTATGCCTTCATGCAGGCCATGGGCCTGGTCAACGACCATGTCGAGGGTTGCAGCACGCGCGCGACCGTGGATGCGGCGCGCGCAGGATTCGTGCGGCCATGAAAAAGCCCTCCGAAGAGGGCTGGTGGGCCGAGGGCGCGGTGGCGCGCCCGCATCAGCCGTGGCGCTTGCCGGGGTTTTTCTTGAAGCGCGTGTGCGTGCCGCGCTCCAGGCTCACGCGCTGGCCGCGGCCGGGCGTGGCATTGGGCATGCCAGGCATCGGCGTGGGGCGGGGCGTGCGCTTGCGGTCGGCTTCGGTGACGATTTTGTTGCCCATGGTGAATACTCCTGCGATGAAAACAAAGACGAAAACGTAGAAAACCCTCTATTAAGCCACAAATGACTGGCTATGCTGTCCCAATCACTGGAGGATTCCCGATGTTGTACAAGTTCAAATCCCGCGCGGCGGCCGACCTGATCATGCTCGAAGCCCATGGGCGCCAGCTGCTGCAGATCATGGGCAAGTCGCCCGACGACCCCCACGGCATCGTGACCGTTGCGCAGATTCCGGATGCCATTGCCGCGTTGCAGGCCGCGGTGCAGCGCGATGACGCACTGCGCGCGCAATCGGACGCCAGCCAGGACGACGAGCGCGACGGCGATGACGCCCAGGCGCCGCGCGACACCGTCAGCCTGCGCCAGCGCGCCGCGCCCTTCATCGAGATGCTGCGCCGCAGCCAGGCCGAGGATCGCGACGTCGTGTGGTGAGTGCCGGGCGGGGCATCAGGCCAGCCAGCGTTTGCGCCGGCGATAGTGCTTGACGTTGTGATAGTCCACGCGCTCGCCGCCACCCAGGTAGAACTCCTGGATGTCGGGGTTGCGCTTGAGCTCTTCGGTAGTGCCGCTCATCACGATGTTGCCGTTTTCGATCAGGTAGGCGTGGTCGGCCACGTCCAGCGCGGCGCGGGCGTTCTGCTCGACCAGCAGCACACTGACGCCGTGCTTGCGGTTGATCTCGCGGATGATCGTGAAGATCTCCTTGACCAGCACCGGCGCCAGGCCCAGCGACGGCTCGTCGAGCATGATCAGGCGCGGCTCGGTCATCAGCGCGCGGGCGATCGCCAGCATCTGCTGCTCGCCGCCCGACAGATAGCCGGCCTTGCTTTTGGAGCGCTCGGCCAGGCGCGGGAAGTAGGCGTAGGCCTGCTCGCGCAGCTGGCTGAAACTGCTCTTGGCGCTGCGCCCCGGGTAGGCGGCCAGCAGGTTGTCGTCGGGCGTCAGGTGCTCGAAGATGCGCCGGCCCTCCATCACGTGCACCAGGCCCATGCGCACGCGCTCGGGCGGCGCGAGCTGCCCGATGTCCTGGCCGCGAAACAGCACCTGGCCGCGGCGCACCTCGCCGCGCTCGGGCGCCAGCAGCCCGCTGATGGTCTTGAGCGTCGTAGACTTGCCGGCGCCGTTGGCGCCGAGCAGGGCCACCATCGAGCCCTCCTCGACGGTGAGCGACACGCCCTTGATGGCGAGGAAGACCTTGTCGTAGGCCACCTCGACATTGTTGAGGCTCAGAAAGCTCATTTCTTCTGCGCCTTGGCTTCGTCTTCGCGGATCAGGTCCCAGACCACGTCCTGGTAGGCGTGCTGCCAGTCGCTCTTGGGCGCCCACTGCTTGCCGTCCCATTCCGACACCCGGCCCCAGCCGCCGCCCTGGTGGTCCTTCGCGGTGATCGTGAGCTTGGGCATCAGGCCTTCGGCGTCGAAGTCCTTGAGCAGCTCGAAGCCCTTCTTGAGCTTCTCGCCCGTGAGCGGCTCGCCGAAGTTCTTCAGCGCCAGACGCGCCGCCTCGACCGGAATGGCCATGCTGGCCACGCCGATGTTGTAGCCGCTCCAGCCCACGCGCTTCTTGTCGCCGGTGCCGTTGCCCGGCTCGACGACCTGCTTGACGATGCGCTGCAGGATGGGCGAGCCGGTGCCGGTGTTCACCGCGGTGAAGCGCTTGACGCCGACGACCTCGTTGCCCTTGAACGACTCCATGTCGCTCTCGGACAGCCAGATGACCGAGTGGATGTCCTTGGCCGGAATGCCGTTGCTGACCGCGCCGCGGATCGACACGCCCTGGCCCGGGCCGGCGCCCCAGATGATGACCTTGTTGGGGCGAAAGCGCCGCACGTCCGACCAGGTGGCCGCCTGCTCGGTGCCGGGCACCGGGTAGGGGAAGAGCTTGACCTCGAAGCCCTTGGTCTGCGCCACGCGGTTGAGCAGCTCGATGGGCTCTTTGCCGAACGGCGAGTCGATGTGCACGAAGGCGATCTTCTTGTCCTTGAGCCCGCCTTCGTTCTCGTCGATGTACTTGAGCAGCAGCGCCGCCTGCGAGCGGTAGATGGCGGCCGACGGGAACACGTAGGGGAAGGCCTGGCCGTCGGCGGCGTCGGCGCGGCCGTGGGCAAACGCGATCATCGGCAGCTTGTCCTCGTCCACGCGCGGCATCAGCGCGTTGGCCACCGGCGTGCTCAGGAAGTCGAAGAACAGGGCGCCTGCGGCCTTGGCCTCGTTGTACAGCGCGATGCCGCGCTCGGGGTAGCTGGCGTGGTCCTTGACGATCATCTTGATCGGGTGGCCGTCGATGCCGCCCTCAAGATTGACCAGCTTGATGTAGTCCTGCTGGCCCTGGCTGTATTCGTCGGTCAGAAAGGTGTAGACGCGGGTGAAGTCCAGCAGCGTGGCGAACTGGATGGGCTCCTTGTTCTGCGCGTGTGCCAGCGGGCCGGCAAGGCCGGCCGCGGCCAGGGCGGCGGCAGCCAGGGTGGTGCGAACGAGGGTGCGACGGGTGTGCTTCATGGCGGTGGTCTCCTTGCTGTGGTTGTCGTGGTGAAAATTTCCAGATTCAGCTCTGCGTGTGGCGAAACGGCCAGACGAGGAAGTATTTGCGCATGTTGTCGTAGATCTTGGCCAGGCCCAGCGGCTCGAACAGGAGGAAGCCGATGATCATCGCGCCGTAGAGCATCAAAGGGATGTGCGCCATCAGCGAGGTCGACAGGTTGAGCCAGCCGGCGTCGACCATGGCCGCGATCAGGTTGAGCAGCACGATGGGCGCCAGCAGCACGAAGCCCGCGCCGAGGAAGCCGCCGACCACGCTGCCCAGGCCGCCGACCAGCGCCATGGCCACGAGCTGGATGGTGACGTCGAAGTTGAACTGCGAGGGCGTCACCGCCTGGTAGTAGCAGAACGCCAGGATGGCGCCCGAGACGCCGCCCAGAAAGCTGCTGGTGAAGAAAGCGAGCAGCTTGTACTTGAAGATGTTGACGCCGATCACCGCGGCGGCGAAGTCCTTGTCGCGCACCGCCACCAGCGCCCGGCCGAAGCTGGTGCGCTTGATGTTGAGGATGAGCAGCGTGACGACCGCGGTCCACAGCAGCGCCAGGTAGTAGCGCGCGGTGAGCGTGTCCAGCGCAATGAACAGGAAGTTCACCTTGGGCGTTTGCAGTGTCGCCACCGCGCCGCCCGAGATGACGTTGACGTTGACGATCACCCAGTCGACCAGGAATTGCATGGCCAGCGTCGCCATCACCAGGTACAGGCCTTTGACGCGCAACGCCGCCGCGCCGAACAGACTGCCGATGCTGGCGGCCACCAGGCCCGAGGCCAGCAGCGCCAGCTCCAGCGGCACGCCCGCGCGCGTCAGGTGGATGCTGGTGTAGGCGCCGATGGCCATCACCGCGGCGAAGCCGAAGTGCAGCTGACCGGCCAGCCCCATCAGCAGCGTCAGCGACAGTGTGGCGGCGCTGAAGATCAGCCAGGGCAGCATGTAGCTGGACAAATACAGGTTGGACATGTATAGCGGCGCGGCCAGCGCCAGCAGCGCGATGATCGCGACCTGCCAGCGGTCGGCGCCGATGGGCCACAGCTGGCGCGTCTGCGCGTAGCGTGTGTGGTGGATTCCGGAGAGGCGGTAGAACATGGCGGTTCAAATCCTTTCGATGTCTTCGCGCCCGAACATGCCGTAGGGCCGGATCAGGATGGTCAGCAAGATGACGACCGAGGTGACCACGTCGCGCGTGCTGCCGCCGACCATGGAGTCGACGTAGCCCGGGATCACGCTGCCCAGGATGCCTACGACCAGCCCGCCCAGCAGCGCGCCGGGAATGCTGTCGATGCCGCCCAGGATGACGACAGCGACCGCGGGGAACAGCAGCGCGGTGAGCGACCAGTCCACGCCCTGCACAGCGCCCCACATGGTGCCTGCGGCGACCGCGCACAGCCCGGCCAGGCCCCAGGAGATGGCGACCGCGTGCTCGACCGAGATGCCGACCGACCAGCTTGCCACGTGGTTGTCCGACACCGCGCGCAGCTTGGTGCCCAGGCGCGTGCGAAAGAACGCCAGGGCCAGCGCGATCAGCACCAGCGCGACCACGCCACCGACGACGTAGGTGCGGTTGGTCAGGATGTCGCCCATGATCAGCGGCGCCATGCCGATGCCCACGTCCAGGTGCTTGGGCTCGGTGCCGAGAAAGCCCGGGCCGACGCCGCGCAGGAACACGTCCAGGCCCAGCGTCAGCATCACGATCATGATGATGGGCTGGCCCACCATGGTGCGCAGCAGCACGCGCTCGGTCAGCCAGCCCAGCGCGAACATGGCGACCAGCGCCAGCGGGATGGCGGCGATCATCGGCAGGCCCCACGAGGTCAGCAGCCAGACGGCGTAGCCGCCCATCATCACCATGGCGCCGGCGGCGAAGTTGAGCACGCCCGACGACTTGTAGATCAGCACGATGCCCAGCGCCACCATGCTGTACATCAGGCCGGTGAGCGCGCCGTTGATCAGCAGTTCCAGAAAATAGCTCATGCTCTTGCCTCCGCTGCGCCGACGTCGCAAATCGCCAGCTCGCGCCGCAGCTCGCCCGACTCGCCGGTCTCATAGGTGATCTGTGCGCGCGCCTCGATGCTTTGGCGGCCGTCGTAGATGGCATCGATGATCTCGCCGTAGTGCTCGGCAATCACGCCGCGGCGCAGCTTGCGTGTGCGCGTGACCTCGCCGTCGTCGGGGTCGAACTCCTTGTGCAGGTTGACGAAGCGGCGGATCTGCGTCGGTGCCGGCAGCTTGGCGTTGACGGTGCGCATCAGGCCCGCGATCAGCTGGTAGACCGGCGGCTGCTGCGACAGGTCGGCAAACGAGGTGTAGGCGACGCCTCGCTCCTGCGCCCAGTGGCCTACGGCATCCCAGTCGATCGCCACCAGCGCGGCCAGCCAGTCGCGCCCGTCGCCCAGCACGCACACGTCCTTGATGTAGGGGCTGAACTTGAGCTGGTTCTCGATGAAGGTGGGAATGAAGCGCGCGCCGCCCGTGGTGTAGACCACCTCGGAGACGCGCCCGAGCACGACGAGCTGCCCGTCGTCCTCCAGGTGGCCGGCGTCGCCCGTGTGCAGCCAGCCGTCCTGCAGCGCTTCGGCGCTGGCCGCGTCGTCGTCGAAGTAGCCGTCGAACACGTTGCCGCCGCGCACCAGAATCTCGCCGCTGTCGCTGATGCGCACCTGCATGCCCGGAAACGGCTTGCCCACGGTGTGCAGCTTGACGGTGCCCGCCTCCTGCGCGGCGCACAGCGCCGAGTTCTCGGTCTGGCCGTAGAACTGGCGCAGCGGCAGGCCCAGCGCGCGAAAGAACAGAAAGATGTCCTCGCCGATCGCCTCGCCCGCGGTATAGGCATGGCGCGCGCGCGACAGGCCCAGCTGATCCTTGATCGGCCCGTAGATCAGCAGCTCGCCTACGCCGCGCCACAGGCGCTGCAGCAGGCCGGGCTGGTGGCCGGCCAGGTGGCGCCGCTCAAGCGCCACCGCATACGGCATGAAGTGGTCGTACAGGCGGCGCTTGAGCGGCGTCGACTCGGCCATGCCCACCTGCACGCGGGTCAGCATGGTCGACCAGGCGCGCGGCGAGGTGAAGTAGACCGTCGGCGCGATCTCGCGCAGGTCGCGCTGCACCGTCTCCTGCTTCTCCGGGATGTTGACCGTGAAGCGCAGCGCCAGCGCCGCTGCAATGGTGAAGATGAAGTCGCCCACCCAGGCGATCGGCATATAGGCCATGTGCGACTCGCCCACGCCGAAGTAGCCCGCCTGCGCCGCGCTGCGCACCGCGAACAGCACGTGGCGGTGCTTGAGCGGGATGCCCTTGGGCGCGCCCGTCGTGCCCGAGGAGTGCAGCAGGATGGCGACGTCGTCGCTGCCTGCGCGCGTGAGCAGATCCTGCTCCAGCCCCGGCTGCTGCTGCAGGCACTGGCGGCCCTGCTGCGCCAGCGTGGTGAAGGCGATGGCGTGCGCCGGCGTGCTGCCTTCCAGGCCGCGCGGGTCGTCGTAGACGATGAGCTCAAGCCCGTCGTACTGATCTTGCAGGCCCAGCAGCTTGTCGACCTGCTCCTGATCCTCGGCTACCGCGTGGCGCACGCCTTCGCGCGTGAGCTGGCCCAGCAGCTGCTCGGGCGTGGAGTCGGGGTAGGCGGGCGAGGGAGTCGCGCGCAGCGCAATGGCGCCCAGCATCGCGAAGTACAGCGCCGGGCGGTTGTCGCCGACGATCAGCACCTTGTCGCCGGCGGCCACGCCGCGCGCCTGCAGGCCGGCGGCGGCGGCCAGCACCTGGTCGAGCAGCGCCTGCCAGGTGGTCTCCTGCCAGATGCCGCGCTCGCGTTCGCGCATCGCCACCGCATTGCCGTGCTCGCGCGCGTTGGCCGCCAGCACGGCCATCAGGTGATCGCCGGGCGTGCCGGGCACGCAGGCTTGCATTTCATGCTGCATCGGGCGCTCCTCCGATGTAGGCGGCGATCACGTCGGGGTGGTTGACGGCTTCGCGCGCCGGGCCCTCGGCGATCACGCGGCCGTTGTTGAGCACCAGCGCGCGGTCGCAGATCGCGGTGATCACGTCCATGTGGTGCTCGATCATCAGGATGGTGAGGTTCAGCGCCTCCTTGGCGTCCAGGATGAAGCGCACGATGTATTCCTTCTCCTCCTGGTTCATGCCGGCCATCGGCTCGTCCAGGATCAGCATGCGCGGCTGCGAGGCCAGCGCCCGTGCCAGTTCGACGCGCTTTTGCAGGCCCAGCGGAATCACCTCGACGGGCTCGTCGCGCACGCTCTCGAGCTGCAGCAGGTCGATGATCTCCTCGACCTTGAGGCGGTGGGCGATCTCCTCGCGCTCGGCCCACCACCAGTAGAACAGCGAGGCCAGGGCGCTGGGGCGCATGAAGATGTGGCGCCCCAGCAGGATGTTGTCCAGCACGCTCATGCCCTTGAACAACGCCACGTTCTGGAAGGTGCGTGCAATGCCGCGGTGCGCGATCAGGTGCGGGCGCACGCCGGTCAGCGGCTGGCCCTCGAAGTGGATCGAGCCCTGCTGCGGCGGGTAGAACCCGGTGATGGTGTTGACCAGCGTGGTCTTGCCCGATCCGTTGGGGCCGACCAGGCCGAAGATCTCGCCCTGGGCGATGGACAGCGACACGTCCGACAATGCGCGCACGCCGCCAAACCAGCGGCTGACTTGTTCGCAGCGCAGCACCGGCTGCGCTGCGTGGGGTGAAACGGCAGGTGAATTCAAATGCATCTCTCCTTGGGACACATTGTTCGGGGGCCGCCCATCGAAGGCGCGGTGCGATGCAGTTTAGGAGGGATGGGCGCCGGCAAATGTCGTCCGGATGTCAGAGTCAGTGCAAATCCCGATGCCTGGCCCGCGCTCATTCGTAGCTGCGCGCGTCCTCGATGACCTTGCCGTCGTTGGGCAGGCTGCCCGGGGGCAGCATCAGCACCTCGCCGCGCAGCTTGGTCACTTCGCGCAGTGCCTCTTGCAGCAGATTGGCAAGGCCGGGTGCGGTCTCGCGCGTCTCCACCTGCAGCGTCATCTGGTCGTTGGCCATCGAGCCGGTGACCACCAGCCGCGCCTTGCCGACCTGCGGAAAGCGCCGGGCGACGTCGGCCACCTGGCCCGGCTGCACGAACATGCCGCGCACCTTGGTGGTCTGGTCTGCGCGCCCCATCCAGCCCTTGATGCGGGTGTTGGTGCGCCCGCTGGGGCAGGCGCCGGGCAGCACGGCCGACAGGTCGCCGGTGCCGAAGCGGATCAGCGGGTAGTCGGGGTTGAGCGTGGTGACGACCAGTTCGCCGACCTCGCCCTCGGGCACCGGGTCGCCCGTGCCGGGACGCACGATCTCGACGATCACCCCCTCGTCGATCACCAGGCCCTCGTGCGCGCTGGTCTCATAGGCGATCAGGCCCAGGTCGGCCGTGCCGTAGCACTGCATGCCGTGTACGCCGCGCGCGGCAAACCACTGGTGCAGCGACGGCGGATAGGCCTCGGCCGAGAACAGCGCCTTGGTCAGGCTGGGCAGCGCCACGCCCAGCTGCTCGGCCTTCTCCAGGATGATCTTCAGAAAGCTGGGCGTGCCGATGTAGCCGGCCGGCTGCAGGTCGGCCATGGCCTGCACCTGCTGCTCGGTCTGGCCGGTGCCGCCGGCAAACACGCTGCAGCCGATGGCATGGGCAGCGGTCTCCATCATCGAGCCGGCCGGCACGAAGTGGTAGGAAAAGCAGTTGTGCACCAGCTCGCCGGCGCGAAAGCCGGCGGCGTAGAGCGCGCGCGCCATGCGCCAGTAGTCGGGCCGCGCGCCCTCGGGCTCGTACAGCGGGCCGGGGCTGCTGAACACGCGCGGCATGGCAGCGCCAAAACCCATGGTGGCGAAGCCGCCGAACGGGCTGGCGCTGCCGCGCGCGTCCTGCTGGCGCTGCTGCAGCGCGCTCTTGCGCGTGACGGGCAGCTGCGCCAGCGCGGCGCGGCTGGTGACGGCGGCCGCGTCGACGCCGGCCAGGATGGTGGCGAACGCCGCACTGTGGGCCTGGGCGTGGGCAATCTGGCGGGGCAGGGCCTGCATCAGCGCCGCCTCGCGCTCCTGGGGGCTGCGGGTTTCCAGATCGTCGTAGAAATTGCTCATGCTGTGCTCTCCGAAGTGGGGAATCGAATCCGAACAGGCTGGGTGCAAAGCCCAGCGCCTCAAGCCAGCCAGCGCTTGCGCCGTTTGTAGCTCTTGACGTCCTTGAAGCTCTTGCGTTCGCCGCCGCCCATGCCCAGGTAGAACTCCTTGACGTCTTCGTTGCTCGCCAGCTCCTGGGCCGGGCCGTCCATCACGATGCGCCCGCTCTCCATGATGTAGCCGTAGTCGGCGTACTTGAGCGCCATGTTGGTGTTCTGCTCGGCCAGCAAAAAAGTGGTGCGCTCCTTGGCGTTCAAGTCCTTGACGATGTGGAACACCTCATCGACGATCTGCGGCGCCAGGCCCATCGAGGGCTCGTCGAGCAGCACCAGCCTGGGGCTGCTCATCAGCGCGCGGCCGATGGCGCACATCTGCTGCTCGCCGCCCGAGGTGTAGGCAGCCTGGCTGGTGCGCCGGGTCTTCAGGCGCGGAAAGTAGGCGTAGACCTTCTCCAGGTTGGCGGCGATCTCGGCGCGGTCGCGCAGCGTGTAGGCGCCGGTGAGCAGGTTTTCCTCTATGGTCAGGTGGGCAAAGCAGTGGCGCCCCTCCATGACTTGCACCACGCCGCGGCGCACCAGGTCGGCCGGCGTGAGGTTCTCGATGCGCTCGCCGCGCAGCTCGATCGAGCCCTTGGTGACCTCGCCGCGTTCGCCCTTGAGCAGGTTGGAGATGGCGCGCAGCGTCGTCGTCTTGCCCGCGCCGTTGCCGCCCAGGATGGCGACGATGCCACCCTCGGGCACGGTGAGCGACACGCCCTTGAGCACCAGGATCACGTGGTTGTAGATGACCTCGATGCCGTTGACTTCCAGGATTGAGTTCGGTGTCGTCATGTCTCGTCTGCCGGTGCGGCCCCAGGAGTGAAAGTGGTGTGCAACCCGGGCCGGCCGCGCCGTGGCGGCGCGACCCGGGGGTGCCGGGCGCGTGAGAAGCTCAGTTGCACTGCGGCTTGATGTTGTGCTCCTTGGCGTACTTTTCCGAGGACGCGTTGTCGATCGCGTCGACCAGCGCCTTGTCGGCGGCCATCCAGTCGCTGCTGACCTTCCACTGCTTGCCGTCCCAGGTGGAGATGCGCGCGGCGTACGAGCCCATGTGGTCGGTGCAGGTGGTCTTGATGGGCTGCAGGATGCCGCCAAAGCCCAGCGCGTCGATGTGCGCCTGGGTGATGTCCAGGTTCTCCAGACCCCAGCGCACCTGCTCGCCGTTCATGACCTTGCCTTTGCCGAATTTCTCCTGCGCGGTGCGAATGGCCTCGACCGAGAACAGCGCTGCCAGCAGGCCGCGCACGTAGAGCACCTCGCCGACGATGCTTTCCTTGTCGGCCGTGCCCTGGCCCTTGGCGTACAGATCCGACAGGATGTCCTTGACGACCTTGGCGTCGCGGTTGGCCGAGCTTTGCAGCACGACGGCGTTGTAGCCCTTGGCGCCCTCGCCCACGTCGCGCGTGTCGGCTTCGGAGCCGGCCCACCAGGAGCCGTAGATCTTGTCGCGCGCGTAGCCGATGGCCTGCGCCTCCTTGAGCGCCGTCGGCGTCATCACGCCGTAGCCGCGCAGCAAGATGAAGTCGGGCTTGTCGCGGCGCACCTGCAGCCAGGTGGATTTTTGCTCCACGCCCGGCGCGGTGACGGGCAGCTCCGACAGCGTGAAGCCGTGCATCTCGGCGCGCTTGCGCAAGAGCGGCAGGGTCTCCTTGCCGTAGGGGCTGTCGTGGTAGACCACTGCGATCTTCTTGCCCTTGAGCTTGTCCAGGCCGCCTTCGCGCTGGCCCATGGCCTGGATGATCACGTCGTCGCCCACCTGGTAGTTGCCGCCCACCGGGAAGACCCACTTGAACACATTGCCGTTGGCCGAATCGCCGCGGCCGTAACCCAGGATCAGGAGAGGAATCTTGTCGGCGTCGGCCTTCTCGGTGATTGCGAAGGTGGCGCCGGTCGACCAGGGCTGGATCAGCGCCGCGCCGCCGTTCTTGGTCTTCATGCGTTCATAGCATTCGACGGTGCGCGCCGTGTCGTAGCCGGTTTCGCACTCCTCGGTCAAGAGCTTGACGCCATTGATGCCGCCGCGGGCGTTGACCAGCTTGTAGTAGTCCATCATGCCGTCGGCGGCCGGAATGCCGCTGGGTGCGTAGGGGCCGGTGCGGTAGGTCAGCAGCGGGATGTATTGCTGCGCGTCCTGCGCCGCGGCGGTGCCCGCGGCCAGCAGGGCCGAGCCGGCCACCAGCGTGGCGGCGGCAAATGCGGTCAGACGTTTCATGGTGTGTCTCCTTTTCCTGTACAGGGGTGAAAAATAGCCAATGGTGCAGCACGCATCAATGCGGGAAGGGCCAGACGCGCAGCTTCTGCTTGCCGGTGGACCACAGCTTGGCCAGGCCGTGGGGTTCGACGATGAGAAACCAGACGATGAGCACGCCGAAGATCATCAGCTCGGCGTGCGAGGCGGCCGTCGTCGTGATGCTCATGCCCACCAGCCCCGCCAGCCAGGGCAGCAGCTGGCTGAGCGCGATCGGCAGGATGACGATGAAGGCGGCGCCGAAGAAGCTGCCCATGATGGAGCCCAGGCCACCGATGATGACCATGAACAGCAGCTCCAGCGAGATGTCCAGGCTGAACGCCGCAGGCTCCCACGAGCCTAGGTAGAAAAAGCCCCACAGCGCGCCGGCCAGGCCGAGGATGAAGCTGCTCACGGCAAACGCGCTGAGCTTGGCGTACATCGGGCGGATGCCGATCACCGCGGCGGCCACGTCCATGTCGCGGATCGCCATCCACTCGCGGCCAATGGCGCCGCGCACCAGGTTTTTGGCCGCCAGCGCCACCAGCGCCAGCACCGTCAGGCAAAACAGGTATTTGGACAGATTGGTGTTGAGCGCGATGCCAAAGACCTGCGGGTTGGAGACGGCCACCGCGCCCGAGCTGCTGTTGAGCGTGAGCCAGCCGATGCGCAGAAACATCCAGTCGCTGAAGAACTGCGCCGCAAGCGTTGCCACCGCCAGGTACAGGCCGCGCACGCGCAGGCTGGGCAGGCCGAACAGCACGCCGAACGCCGCGGCGCACAGCCCGCCCAGCAGCAGCGCGGCGATGAGCGGCATGCCGGGAACGCGCACCAGGAAGTTGTACGCGCCGTAGGCGCCGACGGCCATGAAGGCGCCCGAGCCCAGCGAGATCTGGCCGCAGTAGCCGGCCAGGATGTTCATGCCCAGCGCCGCCAGCGACATGATGACGAAGGGCAGCAGGATGGCGGCGAACAGGTATTCGCTGGCCAGCAGCGGCACCGCGATGAAGGCCACGGCCAGGACGGCGGCAATGGCGATGCGATCCTGCGCGATCGGGAAGATCTGCTGGTCTGCGTGGTAGCTGGTCTTGAACTGGCCGTTTTCGCGGTAGAACATCTCTTGCCCTTCAATCTAATTTTTGTGCTGCGAGCGCTGCGCGCCCTGCGCCGAAAGATCATCGATCGCGTATGTCATACGCGGTCGATGATCTTCTCGCCGAACAGCCCCTGCGGGCGAAACAGCAGGAACACCAGCGACAGCACGTAGGCGAACCAGATCTCGATGCCGCCGCCGACGAACGGTCCCAGGTAGACCTCGGAGAGCTTCTCGCCGACGCCGATGATCAGCCCGCCGACGATGGCGCCCGGCACCGAGGTCAGACCGCCCAAAATGACCACGGGCAGCGCGCGCAGCGCCAGCGTCTGCAGCGAGAACTGCACGCCCAGCTTGCTGCCCCAGACCATGCCTGCCACCAGCGCCACCAGGCCGGCCACGCACCAGACGATGACCCAGATGCGCGACAGCGCAATGCCCACCGACTGCGCCGCCTGGTGGTCGTCGGCCACGGCGCGCAGCGCGCGGCCGGTGGTGGTCTTCTGGAAGAACAGCGACAGCAGCAGCACCAGCGCCGCGCCAATGGCCGCGGCAATCAAGTCTTCGGGGTTGACCATGACGCCGCCCTCGAACAGGCCGTCCATCAGGAACAGAGGATCCTTGGGCATGCCGATGTGGATGGAATAGATCTCGCTGCCGAACAGCACCTGGCCCGTGCCTTCGAGGAAGTAGGCAATGCCCAGCGTCGCCATCAGCAGCGTGGCCTCGTTCTGGTTGACCAGGTGGCGCAGCACCAGGCGCTCGACCAGCCAGGCGACGATGAACATCAGCACCGCCGCGCCGGCAAAGGCCATCACGGTGGTGACGATGCGGTTGTCCAGCCCGGTCCACTGCGGAATCCACTCGGCCAGGCGCGCCATGGCCAGTGCGGCGAACAGCACCATCACGCCCTGCGCGAAGTTGAACACGCCGGAGGCCTTGAAGATCAGTACGAAGCCCAGCGCGACCAGGGCGTAGAGCATGCCGGCCATCAGGCCGCTGATCAGGGTTTCGAGAAAAAATGCCATGTGTCACCCTCAGTGGCTGGTGCCCAGGTAGGCGCGGATCACGTCTTCGTCGTCGCGTACTGCATCGGGCGTGCCGTCGCCGATCTTCTTGCCGTAGTCCAGCACCACCACGCGGTCGCTGATGTCCATCACCACGCCCATGTCGTGCTCGATCAGCACGATGGTGGTGCCGAACTCGTCGTTCACGTCCAGGATGAAGCGGCACATGTCCTGCTTTTCCTCGACGTTCATGCCCGCCATCGGCTCGTCGAGCAGCAGCATGCGCGGCTCCATGGCCAGAGCCCGGCCCAGGTCTACGCGCTTTTGCAGACCGTAGGGCAACTGGCCCACCGGGGTCTTGCGGTGCGCCTGGATCTCCAGGAAATCGATGATGTGCTCGACCACCTCGCGGTGAGCGATCTCCTCGCGCTCGGCCGGCCCCCAGCGCAGTGCCTGCAGCAGCAGATTGCTTTTGATCTTGAGGTTGCGCCCGGTCATGATGTTGTCGATCACGCTCATGCCCTTGAACAGCGCCAGGTTCTGGAAGGTGCGCGCCACGCCCATCTCGGCCACCTGGCGGCTGTTCATGTGGCTGAAGGTCTGGCCGGCGAAGCTGATCGCGCCTTCCTGCGGCGTGTAGACCCCGTTGATGCAGTTGAGCATCGAGCTCTTGCCCGCGCCGTTGGGGCCGATGATGGCGCGGATCTCGTGCTCGCGAACGTCGAACGAGATGTCGGTGAGCGCCTTCACGCCGCCAAAGCGCAGGCTGATGTTCTTCACGTCCAGGAGGACGTCGCCGATCTTCTTGCTGGTCATGTCGCTCGGTCCTGCGTCAGGCGGCAGCGCGCGCGGCGGCCGGGAAAGTCTTGGCGTCGACGATGGTGAGCGTGGCGCTCACCGCGCCGGTGCGCCCGTCCTCGAACTTCACCTGCGTCTCGATGAACTGCTCGCTCTTGCCCGAGTACAGCGCGTCGATCAGCACGCCGTACTTGCTGGCAATGAAGCCGCGGCGCACCTTGCGCGTGCGGGTGAGCTCGTCGTCGTCGGGGTCGAGCTCCTTGTGCAGCACCAGGAAGCGTGCGATCTGGGTGTCTGCCATGCCTTCCTCGGCTGCCAGGTCGGCGTTGACCTTGGCCACGCACTCGCTCATCAGTTCGAGCACCTGCGGCTTGGCCGCCAGGTCGACATAGCCGCCATACGGAATGCCCTGGCGCTCGGCCCAGTTGCCCACGGCCTCGTAGTCGATGTTCAGAAAGGCGCAGACCTGGTCGCGCTGGTCGCCAAAGCACACCGCCTCCTTGATGTGGGAGAAGAACTTGAGCTTGTTCTCGATGTAGTTGGGCGCAAACATCGCGCCCTTGTTGGTGCGGCCCACGTCCTTGGCGCGGTCGATGATGCGCAGATTGCCCTGGCTGTCGATCAGGCCGGCGTCGCCGGTGTGGAAGTACCCCTCGGCGTCGATCACCTCCGCCGTGGCGTCGGGGCGCTTGTAGTACTCCTTGAGGATAGACACGCCGCGCACCAGCACCTCGCCGTTGCCGGCTATCTTCAGCTCGATGCCCGGCGCCGCCTTGCCCACGCTGTCGAGCTGCACCTCGCCGTCGCGCTGCAGGCAGACGTAGGCGCAGGTTTCGGTCTGGCCGTAGAGCTGCTTGAGGTTGACGCCGATGGAGCGAAAGAAGCGAAACAGATCCGGCCCGATGGCCGCGCCCGCGGTGTAGGCAATGCGGATGCGCGACAGCCCCATCACGTTCTTCAGCGGCCCGTAGATGGCCAGGTCGGCCAGGCGGTACTTGAGGCGATCCCAGCTGCCGACCGGTTTGCCGTCAAGGATGTCCGAGCCGACGCGGCGCGCCAGCTCCATGCAGCGCTCGAACAGCCACTGCTTGGGCGCGGCCGCGTCCTCCATGCGGATCGACACCGAGGTCAGCAGTCCTTCAAAAATGCGCGGCGGCGCAAAGTAATACGTCGGCCCGATCTCGCGCATGTCGATGGCCACCGTGCTGGCCGATTCGGGGCAGTTGATCGTGAATCCCGCCACCAGCCACTGCGCGAACGAGAACAGGTGGTCGCCCGCCCAGGCCGGCGGCAGGTAGCAGACCACGTTCTCGTGCGCGCCCAGCTGGTCGACCTGCACGCCGCCGCGCGCCGACTCGACGAAGGCGTGGTGCGTCAGGCAAACGCCCTTGGGCTTGCCGGTGGTGCCCGAGGTGTAGAGGATGACGGTGACGTCCTCGGGCGAGATCTGCTCGAGCAGTTGCTCCCAGGCGCCCGGGTGGGCCTCGTCCCAGGCGCGGCCGCGCTCGACCAGCTGCTGCATGCTGAGCAGTCCTGGCTGGTCGTAGTTGCGCAGGCCGCGCGGGTCGTCGTAGACGATGTGGGTCAGGCCGGCAGTGGACTCGCGTACCTCCAGCAGCTTGTCGACCTGCTCCTGGTTCTCGGCAAAGGCGAAGTGGATGCCGGCGTCTTCGATGACGAAGTCCATCTCGCTCGCCACTGCGTCCTGGTACAGAGGAATGGGCACGCCACCGGCGCACTGCGCGGCCAGAAAACCCATGTAGCCATAGGGCCGGTTGTCGCTGATCAGCGCCAGGTTCTGCCCGCGGGTGAACCCCAGTGCCACCAGCCCACAGGCCATGGCGCGCACCTCGCCCGCCACGGCCTTCCAGCTCCAGGTCTGCCAGATGCCGTATTCCTTCTCGCGCAGCGCCGGCGCGTCTGGCCGCTGGGCGGCGTGGTGCAGCAGCAAATGGGGGAACGTCGTCTTCATTGCGCGTCCTGTCGGCTCCTTGGAATCCATGTATTCCGGGTGCGCAGCCGCACCGGGATCGCTTTTGTAGCCAGATCCTAGGAAGGTCTTTGACGTTTATTTGTCTTTACGGCGACAATTTGCGGGTAAGTCCCCAAAAATACAGGCTTGATTGCCCACCGGCCAGCGCCACGCCACCCTGGGGCAGCACTGGCCGAGTGCGCAACGACGCAGGAGGAGAGCCATGAACCAAGACCTTTCGCTGCACCAGCGCCGGCGCGCGCCCACCGCGGCCGAGGTGCGCGGCATCCCCTGGATGGCCTGCCTGCAACCGCCCGACCGTGCGCGCGTGCTGTCGGCGCTGGTGGTGGGCGACGCCCGCGCGGGCGACTACGTCTGCCGCGCCGGCCGCGCCCCGACCTACTGGTTCGGCGTGGTGCAGGGCCTGCTCAAGGTGGCCATCGAAAGCGCCCAGGGCGAGTCGGTCACCTTCACCGGCCTGCCGCCTGGCGGCTGGTTCGGCGAGGGCACGGCGATCAAGCGCGAGCCCTACCGTTTCAACGTCCAGGCGCTGCGCGCCAGCACTGTGGCGGGCCTGCCCATCGACACCTTCCACTGGCTGCTGGATCACTCGATCGCGTTCAACCGCTTCATCATGGATCAGCTCAACGAGCGCCTGGGCCAGTTCATTGCCGCGCGCGAGATCGACCGCCTGCACAGCCCCGACGCGCGCGTGGCGCGTTCGCTGGCCGCGCTGTTCAACCCGGTGCTCTACCCGGGCGTCGGCCAGGTGCTGCGCATCACCCAGCAGGAGCTGGCCTACCTGGTGGGGCTGTCGCGCCAGCGGGTGAACGAGGCGCTGGCCAATCTGCAGGCCTGCGGCGCCATCCAGGTCGAATATGGCGGGCTGCGCGTGCTCGATCTGCAGGCACTGCGTTCGCTGCACGCGTTGGACGGCGAAGAGCGTGCGCTGGCGCGCCAGGTGCGCATGGCGGTGCATTGAGCGCGCCAGTCAGCTCCGGGGCCGTACGGGCGGCACGTGAAAGACTTGAAAGCCGTCGTGCGGCCCCCAGATGGGGTGCGTTCCCGCCGCTGTGGCGGATTTTGTTTTTCTCCGACTCTCTCCCATCGCCATGAGCAAACAACTGCATTCCTTCCAGGCCGAAGTGGCCCAGCTGCTGCACCTGGTCACGCATTCGCTGTATTCCAACAAGGAAATCTTCCTGCGCGAGCTGGTCTCCAACGCGTCGGACGCCTGCGACAAGCTGCGCTTCGAGGCGCTCAACGATGCCGCGCTGTACGAGGGCGCGCCCGAACTGCAGGTGCGCGTGTCCTTCGACAAGGACAAGCGCACGGTCACGATTGCCGACAACGGCATCGGCATGAGCGCGCAGGAGGCCATCGACCACCTGGGCACGATCGCCAAGAGCGGCACCAAGGATTTCATGAGCCGCCTGACCGGCGACCAGCAGGCCAATGCCACCGAGCAGGGCCAGCTGATCGGCCAGTTCGGCGTGGGCTTCTACTCGGGCTTCATCGTCGCCGACAGGATCACCGTCGAGTCGCGCCGCGCCGGCATGAAGGCCGAGGAGGGCGTGCGCTGGACCAGTGGCGGCGCCGGCGACTTCGAGGTCGAGAACATCACCCGGCCCGAGCGCGGCACCGCCGTCATCCTGCACCTGCGCGATGACGCCGACGAGTACCTGAACGCCTGGAAGCTCAAGCAGATCATCGGCAAATACTCCGACCACATCAGCCTGCCCATCCTGATGGAAAAAGAGGAGTGGAAAGAGGGCGAGAAAGAGGGCGACCCCGGCGCCATGGTCAAGACCGGCGAGTGGGAGACGGTGAACAAGGCCAGCGCGCTGTGGACGCGGCCCAAGAAGGACATCACCGAGGAGCAGTACCAGGAGTTCTACAAGGCGATCAGCCACGACTTCGAGAACCCGCTGGCCTGGAGCCACAACCGCGTCGAGGGCAACACCGAGTACACGCAGCTCTTGTACATCCCGGCCAAGGCGCCGTTCGACCTGTACCAGCAGGGCAAGCATGCGGGTGTCAAGCTCTACGTCAAGCGTGTGTTCATCATGGACGACGCCGAGGCGCTGCTGCCTGGCTACCTGCGCTTCGCCCGCGGCGTGATCGACTCGGCCGACCTGCCGCTGAACGTCTCGCGCGAGCTGCTGCAGGAGAGCCGCGACGTGCGCCTGATCCGCGACGGCTCGGTCAAGCGCGTGCTCTCGATGCTGGAAGACCTGGCCAAGCATGACAGCCACGAAGCCGCCGCCGAAGGCGCCGATGGCGTGACCGACGTGGTCAGCGAAGACGACAAGGCCAAGGAAGGCAAGTACAGCCGGTTCTACGCCGAGTTCGGCGCGGTGCTCAAGGAAGGCCTGGGCGAGGACTTCGGCAACCGCGAGCGCATTGCCAGGCTGCTGCGCTTTGCATCGACCGCGGGCGAGAACGTCTCGTTCGCCGACTACAAGGCACGCATGAAGGACGGCCAGGAGGCCATCTACTACATCACCGCCGACACGCTGGCCGCGGCCAAGAACAGCCCGCAGCTCGAAGTCTTCAAGAAGAAGGGCATCGAGGTGCTCTTGATGGCCGACCGCGTCGACGAGTGGGCGCTGGGCTATCTGCAGGACTTCGACGGCACGCCGCTGCAGAGCGTGGCCAAGGGCGCGGTCGACCTGGGCAAGCTGCAGGACGAGGCCGAGAAAAAAGCGTTCGATGAAGCGGCCGAGCAGTTCAAGCCGCTGCTGGCCAAGCTCAAGGAGGCGCTCAAGGACAAGGCCGAGGACGTGCGCGTGACCACCCGCCTGGTCGATTCGCCCGCCTGCCTGGTGGTCAAGGACGGCGACATGAGCAACCAGCTGGCGCGCCTGCTCAAGCAGGCCGGCCAGCAGGCGCCCGAGGCCAAGCCGGTGCTGGAGGTCAACCCCGGGCATGCGCTGGTGAAAAAGCTCGACGGCAGCGTGCACTTCAACGACCTGGCGCACATCCTGTTCGACCAGGCGCTGCTGGCCGAGGGCGGCCTGCCCGAGGATCCGGCGGCCTATGTCAAGCGGGTGAACGCGCTGCTGGCGTAAGCGGCATCGCCGCGCTACGCAGGCCCTGCACAATGCGTTGCAGGGCTTTTTTGTCTGCATCGACAATACATACCATGAACCATCGCAAGCTGCTTGTATTCCCCGCTGCCGCCGCCGCAGCAGCGCTGGCACTGCTGTCGGCCTGCTCCAGCCCGTCGGTGGGCCTGGGCATCGGCGTTCCGGTCGGGCCGGTGTCGGTGGGCGTCGGCGTGGGCTCGGGCGGCGTCTCCGTTGGCGCCGGCGTGGGCGCCGGGCCGGTCGGCGTGGGTGTCGGCGTCAACCAGCGCGGGCAGGTGACGGGCAGCGCCGGCGTGGGCGCATCCACTGGCGTAGGCAATGCACGCGTGGGCGTCGGTGTGGGCAGCTCCACCGTGCTGCACGACCCACAGCGCCCCCAGGCCACGACGACCACGCCCCCGCGCGTGCTGGAGCCGCAGCCGGTGGCTCCCGCGCAGAGCCACGGCGAGATCCGGTGGCGAGACTCCAGTGGCCGCGCGGTGCCGGATTGCCAGGCCGAGGGCGGCTGCTGATATCGGCCTCCCATCAGTCTGGGCGGGTTGAGGGGCCCCCGCTTCATCGCCTGGCCCGGCGCCCACTCCACGCGATGAGCAGGCCCGCGCCGGCAATGATGGCGCAGCCCAGCAGCATGGCCGCGTCCACTTTTTCATTGAACGCCACGACGCCCAGGCCGACGCCAAACAGCAGCCGGGTGTAGCGAAACGGCGTGACGGTTGCAATGTCGCCAGTGCGCATCGCCTTCATCAAGCAGGTGTAGGCCAGCACGCCGATGGCGATCGCGGCGGCGACTGCGGCGGCGCTTTCCGGGGGTGGGCGAACAAAGGTGCGGCCGTCCCAGGCGCCATAGAGCGCGCCGGCCACCACGATCGTCAGAAAGCCATAAAAGCCCAGGTGGCGGGTGTCCAGCGCCGACGACACCGCGCGGCTGGCCAGGTCGCGCCCGGCAAAGCCGACCATGCCGACGATGGTGAGCAGCGACAGCCAGGAGAAGTCGGCAGCCGAGGGCCGCAGCACGACCAGCACGCCGACCAGGCCCATGACCACGGCCATCCAGCGCCGCCAGCCGACCTTCTCGCCAAAGTAGACGCTGGCGCCCAGCACCACCAGCACCGGCGTGGCCTGCAGGATGGCGGTGGCCGACGACAGCGGGGGAGGGTGTGCAGAATTTTGTGTAAACGGACAATCCACCGCCGGCGTAA